>NZ_CP089980.1:247500-565000 GCF_021389955.1 Fulvivirga maritima | reverse complement strand
TCAACATAGTTTAATGTGCCTTCAGTATAAAACGGTTTTTCATCCCAGACATATTTTATGAGCTTAGCGCTGCTTTTCTCCCAATCACCGGGACCTAGAATAAGAGAGGGGTTTAGAATTACGGCATTTAAACCTTCAGCTATACCTCTATAAACTTCTAGTTCTGCCTGGTATTTGGTTTCAGCATAGCGAGTAGACCATGCTCCATTGTCCCATTTTTCTGATTCATTAATGGTGCCGCTGGGCTTAGATCTGCCAATAGCAGCTACAGAGCTGAGGTGAATGAAATATTCAATATTAGCTGCCAGTGAGAGGTTGACAAGGTTTTCCGTTCCTTCAACATTAACCCTGTATATTTTATCTTTTTCTTTAGGCGAGTAAGATACTATAGCCGCACAATGAATAATGGTATTCACTTTATTTATGATAGGCTCCAGCTCCTGAGGGTTTCTCAGGTCTCCATACTCTAACTGAATAGAATCTTTAATGTCATTTAAAAGGCTTAGATCGCTAGTTTCTCTCACCAAGCCTATAAAAGGCATGTTGCGCTGTAAGAGCATTCTGCACACATAACTACCGACCAGACCATTAGCTCCTGTTACTAAAATCATTATAGACGCTCGTTTAGTAATGGCAAATCTAACGCCTTTTTATAATATTTCTCGGTCACAGATTTTTTCATTACTTCAAAGTGCTTTAGGTTATGGCAGTCACTACCAATAAAATGCACTAATTCTTTGTCTACTATTTTTTCAGCGGTCTTTTTTACTTGTTTAGAATAATAGCCTGAAAACGAGTTTATGTTTACTTGCATAAGTACGCCTCTATTAATCAGGTCTTCTATTTTAGAAAAATCGCTATGAATATAAGCGTAGCGTTCCGGATGTGCCATAATAGGATTTAGTCCTTTTGATTTAGCTTCAAAGATGAATTCTTGAAGGTAAAACGGCTCATTCATAAATGAGGTTTCAAAAGAAAATTGTTGTCTCCAAAGGTCAGGAGCTTCTCAGGAGTTTTGGTTACAATTTCAACCAGGTTTTCATCTAAGTAATATTCTGCGCTGGCCTGTAATTCTATGTCTATTTCGTTTTCCTTAAGTGCTTTTAGTAAGGCATTGTATTTTTCCAAAATAGTTTCAGGGGTGTTATCATAAAAATCATACATAACATGTGGTGTCGTTATGATTTTACTATAACCTAAGCTTTTAAGGCCTTTTATTATTTCTAGTGATTCTGAAAAGCTTTCTACACCATCATCTAACTGAGGTAGCAAGTGAGAATGGAGATCTGTTTTAAGAAACCTTTTTGAGGCAGTATTTTTTTTCTTGAATATATTAAACACCTTTTGTAAATGCGTGCTTTATTTTGTTAATGAACCCTTTTGGTTTTTCTTCATAATAGCCATAACCATAGCTTCTTGCGCCTACTATTGAAGTGGCATTCATGATAACAGCCAAATTATTGAAGTTATTCACTTTAACCAATTTGTTTAAAGTGTTCATGAAGATTTTTTTAGAATAGTTAGACCTAACAATGTATAAGCCCACATCTGCTTTTTTCATAGCTATTACTCCATCAGTAACTAGACCAACGGGAGGAGTATCAAGTACTACTATGTCATATTGCAGCTTTAACTGTTCTAGTAGTTGATCAAATTCACCATTAATAAGCAATTCTGACGGGTTAGGAGGAGTAGGTCCTGCAGGGATGAAATCCAGGTTTTCTACAGCAGATTTTTGAATACATTCGGCTATGGTATGTCTGTCTATTAGTATGGTACTTACTCCTTTGGAAGACTCTTCACTATTAAAGGCAGAGTGAACCCGAGGTTTACGCATATCAAGGTCTAATACGATCACCTTCTTTTTAGAAGCAGCTATAATGCCACTAAGATTAACCGAAATGAAAGTTTTACCCTCACCACTAACGGTGGAGGTGACAGCTATTACTTTCTTTTTGTCTTTTGGTATAAGGAATTCGATATTGGTTCTTATCGTTCTTAAAGATTCACTAACAGCTGATTTGGGTCTTTTGTGAATGATTAACTGTGTCTCTACTATTCTTTCCTGGCTTTTTGGTACACTGCCCAGTATTGGTGCGCTGGTGAGTCTTTCAAGTTCTTTAACTCCATTTATACTATTATGCAAAACATATCTCAGCATTACAAATAATAAGCTGAGCACCAGCCCGGAGACCATTCCTATGCCTTGAATAATTCTTACATTTGGCGAAATAGGAGCGGTGGGGATAAAAGCAGGGGATAAAATTTTGAAATCTGTAGTAGTGCCCGCCTGAGCTATTTGATATTGAGCTTTACTTTGCATTAAAGACAAATAAAACTCTTCGTAAAGTTTAAAGAACCTTTCGTTTTTGTTAAATTCAGTGCTTTTTTCTGGTAATTCTATGAAGTCTTTTTCCAGAGCATTTTGCCTGTTATTTAGGTTTATTCTGTCTTTTTGATATGATTCCTTGAGGCTTTCCAGGTGCGAAATTAAACTGTTTTGTAGTTCAGTAATTTGCAGGTTCAACCGTTTTACAGCAAAGGTGCTATCACTGTAAGATAGTTGTATGCTTTTCTTTTTCTTAACTAACTCCTGAAGTTCAACAAGCTTATCTTGAAAAGAGATAGGAAATACATTTAGGTTGTTATTAAGAAGCTCTTCACTGGATTCATTTTTTACTTTAGTAAGTAACTCTGAGGTAATGTTGATCTTTTTGTTTAACTCATATTTTTGAGAATCTAGCATATTAATCGCTAGTATAGTTTGTTGCAGGTCTACATCAAGGTTATTAGTTCTGTTCTCAATGGTGAAGTTTTCGAAGTAATTCTCATAACCTTCGAGTTGCATTTCTATTTGTCTTAGCTCTTTGTTTAGCCACTCTATCTTTTGGTTGTTTTCAAGATTCTTTTCCTGCTCAGTATAGTTAAGATATAGTGTGTCAATAGCGTTGACAAGGTCTCTGGCTTTTTGAGCATTATAATCTCTGAAGCCTACTTTTATGGTATTGGCGTTAAGGTTTAACGGTTCTACGGAAATATTTCTGGCGATGTATTGTATTTGAGCTTCTTTACTATTAATCACAAAAAAGAAGTTTTTATCTCCTTTGGGTTCATAGTAATCAGTAAGATATATGCTTAGATCTATTTGATTATTGCTTACTTTTTGACCAAATCTGAATTTTTGATTACTATCTTCATTTTCGGAGCCTGTGAAATTAATAGTGTAATTATGATCATCAATGATGGTTAAATAAATTCTCCTATCATATAATGATGGATCTTTTAGATTATAATCAACAATAAAGGGCGAAGTTTTGAATTTTTCATCTATCAGTACATTACCCGATGTATAATAGCTAATGCTCAAATCAATGGTTTGGATAACCTTATCGAAGAACAGTCTTGATTTAAGAAGTTCAATTTCTCCAGAAATGACATTTAAACTTGAATTGTCATTGATGCCAGGCAGACCTAATTCTGATGCTTCTGATTTTACGTCTAACTTTAATTCTGATTGAGATTCATAGAGTGGTTTGGTCCACCTTACATATAAATAGGCAATAACATTTGTGGTAAGAAGTATAAGCATAATCCAGATAATACTTTTTCTGAATACTGCATATGCTTTATCTAAGTCAAAAGCTTCTAAAGATTTGTTAGCGTCCTTTTCCACGTTAATTATTGAGGCTGATTACAACAGCTATGAGAGATGCTACACTACTTAAAATTGAAATAACCGGTCCATTATCTCTGATAAACTCAGTAAATGGCTTTCTCAAAGGTTCTAGGTAAATAATATCGCCGTTTTGCACTATCATATTAGAGTTTAAATACCCATCTATGGTAGATAAATCTATCAAATATACTTCATCTCCTCTCAGTAACCTGATGTTATTGACTTTAGCTGTTTCCTTTATGCCTTTTGAGAGCGCTATAACCTCAGTGACCTTTAAATTTTCATTTTCCAGAGGTATAACTTCTCCTCCTAAATTTGTACCTAATAATGTTACTCTCTTGTTTAAAAACGTTAGTCTTACAAATGGCTCTGTGTAAAAAGTAGCATACTTCTTAGCAATTATCTGTTCTGCATCAGCAATAGAGAGGCCTTCCAGTTTTATAGGTTCCAACATAGGGAAGTTGACAAAGCCTTCAATATTTACAAGATACCTAATGCCTATAGTGGTTGTTGAAGTGCTGCTTTCTGGGCTTTTTGCGGTTTGTGATAATTGATTTTCCGGGTCAATCAATTGTTCCCCGTTTTGTGTATATACAGAAAGCTTAAGGTAGTCATTCTTTTCTATGATGTAATTGCTTTCAGCCTTTAATACTTCTTCGTTAAGTTTAGAAAGCTTATTATCATATTCTTTGAACATTACAGTGTTCTTAGAAGCTCCACATGAGCATAAAGTAAGAATGACCCCAAAAAAAAATAAGTTCTTCAAATTATTGAAAGTGTTTAATTTAAAACAGCCTTTTCAAATTCAGCCAAACTAGGTAGTTCTAAGTCTTTGTCTGAAACAATAGGCGTGCTTACTTGCCAATCTATGTTTAAATCTGTGTCATTATATATAATTCCACTTTCTGATTCTTTATTATACAGATTACTGCATTTATAACTAAAAATACTGTCTTCCAGCGCGGCAAAGCCATGAGCAAAACCATCTGGCACCATGAGAGCATTGTTTTTATCGCTTTCTAACAGGCAATAATAAACTTGCTTGTAAGTTTTTGAGTCAGGACGTAAATCTACTACTACATCCAGCACTTTTCCGGTAATTACCCTTACAAGCTTTGCCTGTGCATATGGCGCATGCTGTAGGTGCAATCCTCGGATTACATTTTTCTTTGAAAAGGATTGGTTGTCCTGAACAAAATTATAGTTAATTCCGGATTCGCTTAATTTTTTATCATTATATGATTCGAAGAAAAAGCCTCTGTCATCATTGAAAATGCTGGGATATATTTCATATAGCCCCGAAATGCCGGTTTCTTTAATGGTCATGGTTAGATTAGTTTATCGATTTGTGCACAATAAACTACTAAGTTAGCACTAGTGTTCTGAGAATTAAAGTTTATCTGTTAAATTCTGCTATGGATTTTAGGTATCTTTCGATAACTATTTGTTCGCTAAACTCATTTTCTACCTTTTTTCTGCCATTTAAACCAAAAGCTTCTATTTCTCCATCTGATAAAATGCTCATATTGCGCATCTTTTGAGCCAGATCTTCAGCGCTTTTTAGTTCACACAAAAAGCCGTTATAGTTATTTTCTACTACGTTATTACATCCGGGTACATCTGTAGCTATAATAGGCTTAGCTGAGCTGGCTGCTTCAAGTAAGGTGCGCGGCGTGCCTTCTCTATAAGATGGTAATACTATACAATCCGCATTTTTTATAAAAAATCTTACATCGTTAGTAGTGCCCAGATATTCAATGGTGTTTGAGCTTATCCACTCATCTATGATCTCAGTTTTAATACCTCGCCTGTGTTCAGGGTCTTTTGCACCCAGTATTTGGAAGCGTGCATTAAGTCCTGATTTCTTTAATTGCTTCACCGCATCTATAAATTCAATCACTCCTTTGTCATGAATAAGTCTTGATATGAGAAGGAACGTAAAAGGTGTATTTCTTTGAAAGGCCATGGGCGGAAAGTGAGATAGGTCAATGCCAGATCCGGGAATAACATCGCTGATGCCTTTCTTGATGAGCTTCTTCTCTATGAATAGATCGTAGTCATGGTGGTTTTGAAAGAAAACTTTTTTAGGGAATTTAAAAGCTACTTTATACATCATTAAAGCAATGCTAGACACAATTCCTTTTTGTAGAAAGACTGTTCCTAAGCCGCATACGTTGTTTATGGCAGGTAATTTTAATGAAGCCGCTGCCATGGTACCGTAAATATTGGGCTTAATGGTATAGTGTAAAATAATGTCAGGCTTAATCTTTTTATAGATGCCTCTTAGTTCAAAAAATAAAGCAAAATCTTTGATTGGGTTAGCGCCCCGGCTATCCATTTTTACAGGATGAAAAATGCACCCAGCCTCTTTGAGCTTATGGGTATAATCATCTGCAGGAGCAACAACATAGACCGTGTGATTCTGCTCTTGTAATGCCTTGATCAGGTTCATTCTGAAGTTGAAGACATTCCAAGATGTGTTTAATACAATAGCAACCTTCATTCCACCAACTAGTAATTCTTTTAACTAAATAAAATTCCTTATGTTATTTTATAAATTTGAACCTCTAAGAAACTTATTTTGGTTTTATATCAAAAATGTTTTCAAAGTAACCATTTCTTACATGATCGTAAGAAGGTTCGAATATTATATAAGTTAAACATATTCCATAACATTGTAAATTAATTTATCATTATCTTTAATAGAATATGGAGACAGTGAGTAGAAATAAAAATGAGAAAGGTGTGCTGGTTACAGTGGCAGAAAAGGGACTCGATGAGGTGGTTATTAATGAGCACCTGGATGAGTTAGCGTTTTTAGCTTCTACCGCACATATTACAACTGAGAAAGTTTTTATACAGAAACTAGATAAACCCGATATACGGTCTTTTGTAGGTAAAGGTAAGCTGGAGGAAATAAAACAATATATCACTAGCCGAGAGATCGATATTGTGATATTTGATGATGATCTTTCTCCTAGTCAGCTTAGAAACCTGGAAAGAGAGCTAAAGTGCAAGTTGTATGATAGGAGTTTATTAATCCTTGATATATTTCTTAATAGAGCACAAACCGCTCAGGCAAAAACTCAGGTAGAATTAGCGAGGTATCAATACCTGATGCCTAGGTTAACCAGAATGTGGACTCACCTTGAAAGACAACGTGGAGGAACAGGTACTCGAGGCGGAGCTGGAGAGAAAGAAATAGAAACTGATAGAAGAAATATTAGGAATCAGATTTCTGTGCTTAAGAAAAAGCTTGAAAAAATAGAAAAGCAGAATGAGGTGCAGAGAAAGTCTAGAAGTGGAATAGTACGAGTAGCCTTAGTAGGGTATACTAACGTAGGTAAATCTACTTTAATGACATTGTTGAGTAAGAGTGATGTAAAGGCGGAGGATAAACTGTTTGCTACTGTAGATGCCACTGTTAGAAAGGTGGTTTTTGAAAATATTCCATTCTTATTATCAGATACGGTAGGTTTTATACGCAAACTTCCTCACCACTTAATTGAGTCTTTCAAGTCTACTTTGGCAGAGGTGAAAGAGGCTGATGTTTTATTACATGTAGTAGATGTAGCGCACCCAGCGTTTGAAGACCATATAAAAGTGGTAAAAGAAACGTTAAAAGAGCTAGATGCGCTTGATAAGCCTACTATTTATGTGTTTAATAAGGTAGATCTACTAGATGATGAGGTGAGAGAGGGTGTTGAAAATATGCAAATCGCTAATATAGCGAGTGACGATGAAAGAGTTTTTGTATCAGCTGAGAAGAAGATTAATATGGATCAGCTTAGAGAAAAGATTTTATTAGCAGCTAAGAATAAACATTACCAGATTTACCCCAATTCATTGAGTGATGTTACATGGTAGTAATTATAGCGTCTTTAATTAAAGGCGCATAATTTCTTTTACTGCCTTTAGTTGGGTAATAACTTTTTCATGCTGGTTTACTACATCACTAAGTTCACTAATAATTTCCTCAGTTAATTCTTTTAAGTCATTATAAGCAGATTCCATCTGGCCTTTATCATAATCTCTTTGGATATCATTTAAGGCCTGCATGTAAAGAGTAATGTCTTTTAAGGTGGTGACAACAGGTGCTTCCTGATTATTCGTTTTTTCGTATAGTTCATTTACGCTTACATCCAGGATACTAGCCAGTACATTTAATACGTCCATATCAGGGGCTGTTTTCCCGTTTTCCCAGGATGAGATAGTTCCCTGTCTGAATTTTTTACCTATCCGTTTGTACACTTCATTTCGCAGATCATGCTGGGTAAGCCCTTTCTTTTTGCGAAAAAAAGCAATTTTATTTGCTGTCGTCGTCAAAGTAATAACACCTTAATTAGAGTTAATGTTAGTGAGTTTTGCTAAAATAAACTATTTAGAATTTTAAATATAAGAAAAAAAACGATTGTTCCATTTCCGATACACAATCAAAAAAAATGAATAGTATAAAGAATATTTTGGTTAAAAATACGATATATATTTTGTGTAATACGTATAAAAACTTACATTTGGTTGAATAAAAATTCTATATAGCGTTTATTTGAAGTATAATTAATCACTTAACCGTATAATTTACCAACTAAACCTTATATACCGACATGATATCAATTGACAACTATCCGCGTTTAGAATTTTTTATTCATTCAGCTCAAGGAGATCTGATTGAAGAATCCTTTAAGCATGTAGAAAAGCTGCCGATTTGTTGGGTAGCATGCGAGGAGCTGGAAATAGAGTATGGAAAGGCCTTTGAAGAAAGTAATTTGGAAGTGGAAATGACTGGAGGACAGCTTTTTTATACAGATAGACAGACTAAAGAAGTGATTGCAAAGATTACATTTAGTCAGGATCTGGTAGATATGAGAATAACAGCCTAAAAGGCGAATAAAATATTAAAGACACCCACCTGGGTTTAGGTTGAACGTCATCTAGAGGAGGTAAAACGTTATCTCCTCGGATGACATTTTTTATTTTATAGAGTAATGGTTTTTACTAAAAACGTCTCTACCTTGGCTTAAAAGAAAATTTCATTAACTTTGCGATCCCTTAAAACAAGGAGGCCCCGTAGTTCAATGGATAGAATAAGAGTTTCCTAAACTCCAGATACAGGTTCGATTCCTGTCGGGGCTACTTATCAGAAGGAAGAATTCATTCTTCCTTTTTCTGTTTCTTACCTTTTATACATTAAATAATACATGTGTTGGTTTTTTTATACGCTGCCCTCCGTATAAAATCATTTTATACGCTCCCCACCGTCTATATACGTATTATTTTCTTCCATAAAAAATAAGCCGAATTATTCTTTAAAGAGATAGCAAATAGCTATTCATTTAAGTTTTGTTGCGTTAAGCATCGATGCTGGCTCTAATTGACCCAAAGAATATTGAAACTGGACAACTTATAGACAGAATAGAATTCCATAAAGAATGATCTTTGAATGTCAAGGCTCGATGCCAATAGCTACTATGGCCTCTGCTGGCTTCTTTTCTCATTCTCGATGGGGGAAGACCTCCCCAGGTAAGGGGAATATCTTGGTGTCTATCGTTGCCACATCTACTATTTCGGCACTAGTCTCTTTCGAGGAGTTGGACTTCGGCAGGATGTGTTAACTTATAGCCTCTTTATGCAGTTCATGTTCTTCAGTACAGACATCGCAGTCTGGCTTTATTCATGCGTGTTTTATTTTAAAGGTATTCATGAATGCTTTGTATTTCCTCAGTTCCATTGTAACCGATGACAGCCTTGCCACTTGCTTGGCTTCTGGGCACGACCCCGGCGCTTACGGGACTCTAACCCTTTGGAACACTCATTTTCTTGAGCTATATTCACCATTCAAGGCACACCACACGCTGTATATTTCATGACTGGTTGGTGGTTTTCGAGGCTTTAGTTCTTCGTGAAAAATCGGTCAATCTTGCGGATTGACTCAGTGGTAAACCGAAATTTCACTACCTTGAAATCAGCCACGAAACATACAGTAAACGTTGTGCAACACTGAAAAACCAATTCAAATGAATTCTGAAATTCAATTTATTCTGGAAGATCAAAATCCTTTTAAACAGGGAAACTGTTTCGAGAGAATTGTGAGAGACATTATTGAAACACATCGATATGAAGTTAGTTCGAACGTCAATTACACTGGAATGGAGTTAGATCTTACATGTAAGCACAAAGATCGACCCAACGAGACTCTATATGTTGAATGCAAAGCCAAGGATAAAGTTAGCTCTTCTGAAATACTAACATTTGAATCTAAGGTTAGACTAAAAAAAGTTGACTTTGGATATTTTATTAGGACTAAGGAATTAGAACATCAAGCAAAAGGATTAGTTGACGAACTTCAAACGGACGATAGGTATAGGAACTTGACATTCTTTGAACCGAAAAAGTTAATAAGTCTTCTGCAAGAAGCTAAAAAGATAAAGCCCATTCCGAATGTAGATAAAGAAATAACAAAGGAAATCCTAGCAGTGACACATTTTGGCGACTTTTATATTTTAATCATTAAAGAAACCTTAGGAGCTGTACCTAGTTCATATTATTTAGTAGATGCATCTAAGGGTAAATTAATTGATGATGATGATATTCAGACTCAATTATCTGAAAAACTTCCAGAATTGAATGAATTGACCTTGGTAGCCCCTATATCAAATCAATCTCCTGTTCAGCAAAAGGAAAAGCAGCTAGAAATTCAAACAGTATCAGAAGTACAGGAAAGTGAGAATTGGTTTGATTACCTACCCGCCTCTACAAAACACATTGTAGGGCGAGACCAAATAAGATCAGATGTCTTCAATTTTTTCAACAAAGCTCTTAAAAGTGAGACACAGAGAAGACTATTTTATTTAACAGGAAAATCGGGTTGGGGTAAAAGTTCATTAGTTGCAGATATTAAAGGAAGAAGTAGAAATAAGTATTACAAGAACAGATTTTATGCTTTAGCTATAGATTCACGAAGTGCCCTTTCCTCAAATTTTGTCGCTCTCTCCTTTGAAAAAATTCTCAAAAAGGCAATCGAGGATGGTTTTATTAAACAAGATTTATTTCAAAAGAATATTTCATTTACTTCTACTTATGATTTACTAAGCTCAGAATCGGTGAGGGAGTTACTGAAATATTTGAGAACAAATGAGAAAATGTTGGTTCTCATCTTTGATCAATTCGAGGATATATTTAGAAAGGATTACTTATTTGAGTCGTTCTATAAATTTTTAGTTGATATATCAGACTTAAAAGAAAATATAATAATTGGTTTTTCATGGAAGACTGAAATACTTATCCCTAGTGAAAACAAAGCTTATCACCTATGGCAGCAGGCCAAAGAACAAGCAGTAGAATTTGCAATAACGGAGTTTGGTTCTAAAGAGACTAATGGTATAATATCCCAATTAGAGAAAAGTATAGGAAAACTAAATAACGACATAAAACGTAGAATAGTAGAAAGCTCTCAAAACTACCCTTGGCTAACAAAAAAGCTTTGTATACATATTTATGACCAAATCAAGGCTGGGAAAGAAAAATCAGATTTGATAGATGAAAACCTAAACATTGAAGAACTATTTAATTCAGATTTGGAGCAGCTTGATTCGCCTGAAATTCAAGGCTTAAAACATATTGCTCAGTGTGCCTATGATGGTAAATTCTTCGAAGCATCTGACGTCAACGAAATAATTTCAGAAAAAGTAATCTCTTCTTTAAGAGATAAGCGATTAATTATACGTTCAGGCTTAAATTATAACATATACTGGGATATCTTCCGTGATTATCTCGTGACTGGTCAAGTACCAATAATTGGTGAAAGTTATATAATTAGATCAAGTGTTAATACCTGTCTTGAGATTTTCAAAACTTTCAACAAAAAGAGCACACTTTCAACTGGACAAATTCAATCTGAACTAGGAAAATCCATTGCCAATCAAGCAATTGAGAATAGTCTGATTGATTTAAGAAATTTAGGTTTAATCAAAAAAGTAGAATCTCAAGAAAAATTCACTTTAGGTAATGAAAAGGTTTTAGCCTCAGACGATTACTTTAAGAGTTTCATAACTGAAAAATTCAAGAATTATTCAATTATTAATCAACTAGCTGATTTAAAACCACCAATTACTTCGGAAAACATTGTAGAATTATTTAAGGCAAATTTCAAAGGCTACTCGTTTAAGGATCAAACCTGGAAAATTTATGCGAATTACCTACTAAATTGGATTTATTACAGCGACTTGAAGATTAAAAATAAAATTGAGCTGCCCAAAAAAGGTGGAGGCAAAAAGGTTTCTCTTTATGAAAAAATAAAGAACGATCCTTCAACTCTATCTCCTAGAACATCTACAAAAGAATTATTACCAATAATAAAGACAATTCCAAACGACCTAGATTTGAATAACTTAGATTCAAATATTGTCCGAGACCTTGCATTGTTTGGGATCGTTACATTAAATAATGGTCATTTTGAATTAACTGAAGTTGGTAAAAGACTTAATAATCAAAACTCCGAAGAATTAATAAGAGAACAAGCTAAAACAGTTCCTAAGATTCAAGAAGCTTTACTTTTAATTAAAAACAATACTACACGAGTAACAGCTAAAAGTCTAATTAAGGATAATCCTAACATTCTTGATTCCAATCTTTCAGATGGATCGAAAACCATTTACGCAGGATATATTTTACAATGGGCAAAATTTATTAGCTCAAAATAAAAACGTTGCACAATCGAGTAGGCAAATAGGAATCTCACCCCTAAGCCTCTCACAGAACCGTACGTGAACCTCTCGATTCATACGGCTCTTGTTATGTGATCAACAGTAGTGTGAGCTTATGGCTCACGGTGCGCCACACACAACCGCACAAGGAGGTCTCCATCCCACTACAATCCTGCTTTTTAAAAAATTCGATTGCAGCCAAATCCGCTTGCAAAAGTTTCTGTATTTGTCTGCTAGGGGCTGCTTGTCAGAAGGAACAATTCATTCTTCTCACTCAAGTTTTGTTGCGTAAAACATCAATCGTTTGCGGTGTTTAATCGTTGATTAGGTTGTTTTTCGACTCATTATGAGAGCAATTCGTTAAATAATTACACAATCGATTGCGTAAATCTCAAATGTTTACTACTTTGTTGAAAAGTTGTGGTTATCAATCGTTTTCGAAACTCATGATTCCCTCAAATCAGAGAACAATTGACTCAACTTCTATTGAAAACAAACTAATTACCTTATTATGAGAGAAACGTTACTACTTTATTTACGGAAGGGGTTCTCAGGAGCCTTATCCTTAATAGTTTGTTTAGCATTACTGTTTTATACCTCTGTGCTTTTTGCTCAGCAGCAGTCCATAACCGGTACTGTGCTTAGTGGAGACGGAGGTGAACCCTTACCTGGTGTAGCAGTAATGGTTAAAGGAACTAGTTCGGGTACAGTTACAGATATTGATGGAGAATACACCATTAAAGCTGGGCCTAATGATGTGTTAATTTATTCTTTTGTGGGTTATGCCACACATGAAATTGCGGTTGGTTCTAAAACTAAAATAGATGTGGAGCTCACTGAAGATATTACAGCACTACAAGAGGTAGTGGTAGTAGGCTATGGTAAACAGAAAAAGACAGATGTTACAGGCTCATTAGTATCTGTAGATGCGGCTAAAATATCTGAAGTGCCCGCGGCTACAGGAGCTTCTTCTGCCTTACAAGGTAGAATAGCGGGTGTGCAGATCAGTCAAACCTCTAGCCGGCCTGGTAGTGATCCGCAAATAAGGATTAGGGGAAATAGATCATTAGGTAGCGGAGATTTAAACAGCCCGCTGATTGTGGTAGATGGAATCCCTTTTAGCGGAAGCTTAAATGATATAAACCCTACTGATATAGAGTCTTTTAACGTGCTGAAAGATGCTTCAGCTACAGCTATTTATGGATCAAGAGGTGCAAATGGGGTTATACTTATTACCACTAAAAGAGGTAGGGTAGGTGAGCTTAATTTTAGTTATAATGGTTATGCAGGTGTAACACAGGCCTTGGGTAAATATGATCTGATGAATGGAGAAGAATTTGCCAGGCTAAAATTATATACGGATGCCAATTTCACAGAGGCAGAGCTGCAATCACTTCAAGAAGCCAGAAGTACTGACTGGCAAGACCTGATGATCAAAGACGGTTATATTCAAAATCATAACCTGAGCGTAATTGGTGGTAGTGAAAATACTCAATTTGCTGTTTCTACTGGTTATTTTAAACAAACCACGGTTTTCCCAGGTCAATCTTTTAAGAGGTACAACTTAAAGCTATCCTTAGATCAGCGAGTAAATGATTGGCTGAAAGTAGGAATTAGCACTTTGAATTCCATTTCTTATAGAAAAGGAGAAGGAGTGAGTCCTATGTTTAATATTTTGACTTTAAGTCCTTTATATAATGCCTATAATGAAGATGGTGAAGTAGAAGAAACTCCTGCTGAAGGTAGTTTAGATCCTAATCTGGTAAATCCGCTTACCTTATACAGAGATGGAGCCTGGGAGGAAGACCGAAGAAGAATCAGGACGTTTAATACCGCATATTTAGAAGTAAACTTACCGGTAGAAGGTTTGAGTTATAAACTTAATGCGGGCCTTGATTATCGTCAGGATGAATATGGCAGATTTTTCAGTGAGGTTACGCCCATGCAAAACATTGATAATGGAAATGCAGCTTCCATAAGCAATAGTGACACCTGGGGATATACCATTGAAAACCTCATTTTATACGAAAGGTCTTTTGGAGAGCACTCCTTTAAATTTACCGGTTTGTATAGTGTGCAGGAAGAAGAATATAATAGTAGTGGGGTAAATGCTGTAGGAGTTTTGGCGAATGACCTACAATATTATAACCTTTCATTAGCTGCGAATAATGTTATACCTGGCAGTGCTTATAATTATACGCGCTGGGGGCTGTCTTCTTTCATGGCTCGCTTAAATTATAATTTTAATGATCGATATGTTGCTACTGTTACCGTAAGACGAGATGGATCTTCGCGTTTGGCTGATGGCAATGAGTGGTTTACTTACCCCGGCTTTGCTGTTGGCTGGAACATACATAACGAATCCTTTTTAAGTGAGAATGATTTCTTGTCTAATTTAAGATTGAGAGTTGGTTATGGACGTACCTCTAACCAGGCTGTGGCACCCTATTCATCTATAGGTAAGCTAGATCAGATAAGATATAATTTTGGAAATGAAGGTGGAGCAATCGGCTTTTATGTTTCTAATTTGGCCAATACTGATCTTACCTGGGAGTTCACTAATTCGTTTAACGTAGGTTTAGATTTTGGCCTTTTAACTAATAGAATTACAGGATCCATTGATTATTATCAGAACAGGACTGATGGCGTATTGCAAGAAGTGCAGCTGCCTATTACCTCTGGTATTACCGGTAGCTTTACCCAAAATGTAGGTGAAACTAAAGGTGAAGGAATCGAAATGATGATTTCTGGTGAGGCCATTGAAGCGCTTAACAGAAATGAGTTCGGATTAGGTTTCGATGTAAACTTTACAAGCTATAGCACAGAAATAGTAAAGCTGACTGAAGGTAGAGACAGCAACCCTGACAGAGCCTGGTTTGTGGGTGAGCCCATCAATGTGCTTTATGATTATGAGAAGGTAGGCATCTGGCAACTAGATGAAGCCGATGAAGCCGCTCAGTATGGTGATGCTCCAGGAGATATAAAAGTAAAAGACCAAGATGGTGATGATGATATTGATGATGAAGATAGGACGATTCTTGGTCAGCTGGACCCTAAATGGTCTTTCGGGTTTACCGCCAGAGCGTCTTTCAAAGGTTTTGATTTAAGTGTAGTGACCTTCGGTATGTTTGGGCATGAAATAGTGAGCTCACTGTATCAGATGAACTCCAGTAACCCAGTCAATAGCCTTGAAGGAAGAAGAAATGGCCCTGATGTAGATTATTGGACAGAAGATAATCCTACCAATGAGTTTTCGAGGCCAGGAAGAAACACTGTGAGATACGGAAGTACTACAGGCTACTTTTCTGGTGATTTTGTAAAAATCAGAAGTATTAATCTTGGCTATCAGCTACCCAATGATTTGCTAGATAAGGTAGGCCTTAAATCAGCCAGAGTATACTTCAGTGCCAGCAATCCTTTCAAAGCCTTTTTCTCAGACTATGTGGATTATGGTGGGTTAGATCCTGAGCCTACCAGCAGAGGTGTAACTAACGGTATTACTCCGGGTTTAGGCAATAAGCTTACAGTATCAGCCGATACGCCGCCTGTAAAAACCTTTATGCTAGGTGTTAACCTCACTTTCTAAGTATTATCTCAAAATTAGAATCACAATGAAAGTATTAAAATATATAATGTTATTCATCATCCTGGCATTCCCTTTTGCCAGCTGTCAGGATGTATTGGACGAAGAACCCAGGGCGGCATTAACGGCCGATTACTTTGAAACAGGAGATGGCATAGAGCGCGGAGTAACTGCTGCTTATGCTTACTTCAGATATTGGTACGGATCTATGGGAGGCATGGACATGGTAGAATTTGGTACCGATGAATGGACTGAAGGAGACCAGGCGAATAGCCCGGATCTTAATACGTATATAATTACACCTGCTTCTGGCTCAATAAATACTGCCTGGAATAGGGCATATCCCGCCATAAACACTTGTAATGGTGTAATAGATTTAGGACAAAACGCTGATGATATTTCCGAAGACAGGCTTAATTCTCTCATTGCTCAGGCTAAATACCTAAGAGCTCACTGGTATTTTATATTAGTGCAGACCTATGGCGGAGTGACACTGGATCTGGGAGCGGGCAGATTGAGGTATAACGAAAACCCAACGGTAATGGTGAGTAGAAACTCTGAAGAAGAGGTTTATGAAGCCATTATTCAGGATTTAAAAGATGCTGAGGCGGGCTTACCAGAATCCTCTAGTGGTGATGGTCATGTGTGGAAGGCTTCTGCTATTCATTTGTTGGCGAAAGCCTATCTTACCCGTGCCTGGTTGTTAAATAATAATGCTGATTATGATAGTGCTTTGATGGCTGTAGAACGGCTAATTCCTGATGCTACCTCCCCTAATGCTAATTATGGCGCCCAACTTTTGCCAGATTTTGCTGATGTGCATAGAGAAGGGAATGAATATAATGCGGAAATCTTGTTTTCAGCTAACAGAAACGGCGATGCTGATTATACTAACATAGAGGCCTTTGTAAGTACTGATGATCAATACCTGCAAAACAGAGCCAACTTTTATTTCAGATGTTTTTACTATCGTGATGTAGATGGCTTAATCAGAGATGTGCAAAACGGAAGGCCATGGATAAGAATGAAACCTACTGATAACCTTTTGAACAATGTCTTTAATATGAAAGATGTGGATTCAAGGTATTTCAAATCATTTCAAACCGTGTGGTACGCTAATGATGAAGAAAGCTTGCCCTTATGGACGCAGCAAGATGCTGATGCCGGCTATGTAGATGATTCGCAGGTAGGCGAGCCTAAATATCAGGTAGGAGATACGGCTTTGTATATGCCTCCTTTTGAGATTTCAAATGCAGATCAGGCAAGTGCCAGGTATACTATTTTTGATCCTAGCGAGGTAAGTGAGCAGGATGATTATTACCCTTCTCTAAGCAAGCACAATGCCGTAGAAAGACCTCAGGATGGAACGGAAGATAATCCAAATGTTGGTTCTTATCGTCCTTATCTGGCGCATAGATTGGCGGAGACTTATTTAATAGGTGCGGAAGCTGCCTTTATGAGTGGAGATGCTGCTCTGGCTGCTGAATTTATTAATACAGTGAGAAGAAGGGCCGCTAATCCGGGTATGGAAACTGCTATGGAAATTACTTCAGGAGATGTTTCGGTAGATTTTATCTTAGATGAACGCTCCAGAGAGCTGGCAGGAGAAATGAAGCGATGGTTTGATCTGAAAAGGACAGAAAAATTGCTGGAAAGAGTGAGGCTTTACAATGCGATAGCTGCAGATAAAATAGAGGAATTTCATAGATACCGACCTATACCTCAAAGTCAGATTGACCTTTCTATAGACCCATCACAAGCTGATGGCAGATATCCTCAAAACGATGGCTATTAATCGACTAAACACAAGAAACATGAAATTCAATTTTAAGAATATATGGACCATCACATGTGTGGCAGTTGGCTTTATAGTACTGCCGGCTTGTGATGATGAGCATGAAGAAAAGCTTACCGGAGCTGCTCCTGTAGATCAGGCAGTAGATGTAAGCAGCCGGATTACGGGATTTGATAATGAAGTGACCGGCGCAGGTGCTATCGCCACAGTGCAGGGCAGCAGCCTTGAGGGAGTAGAGTTTGTAATGATCGATGGTTTGCTTTCGCCAGATGTAGAAGCCCAGGAGACCAGCGTGGCCTTTGAGGTCCCTCGTACGCCAGCTCCTTCATTGGGCATGGTAGATGTGGTGCTGATATTTTCAGGCCCTGAGCGTGCTTATTCTCAAATAGAAGTAGTGGCTAACCCATCTGTAAGCATGGTCTACCCTATGGCTGGTTTTGAAGGAGATGAAATTTCATTTATAGGTACTAATCTTGATGCTGTGGCTGAAGCAGGTATTGGTTCCGTGGCAGGGAGCATTGTCAGTTCATCAGCAGGAATGCTCACTTTTACTGTGCCTTCCGGAGCTACTGATGGAGATAATTTCTATCTGATTTCCAGTTCTGGAGCCAGAGTGGAGACTACCTATGCTTATGTAGCTTGCGAAAGCAATGGTTCCATTCCGGCTTGTTTAGAAGAGATTAATGCCAATGGTGGTTTTGAGGCAGGGGATGGATCTTCTCTGGTAAACTGGAATATTTATAATACAGGAAATCCGTCAGGTGATGCTACCGTAACCGTAGGTAGTGGACCTGATGAGGTGCTCACGGGTAATTATTCAATGAAGGTAGTTAACCCCACGGCCTACGGCTCTAGTCAGTGGCGCGTGCAGGTGGTTTCTGATGCATTTCCTACCACGTCAGGAAAAACTTATCTTGTCAGCTATTGGGTAAAAGCCGCTTCTGATGGTGGCAGCATCCGTTTATCTTCAATGCCTAATGCATCTTATCAGGGTGATCAGACTATCAATTCATCATGGCAGGAAGTAACATGGAGCTTTACAGTAACTGAACCTACACAAACAGCCACACAGCTGTCATTTGATATGGGAAGAGAAGCTAATACCTACTTTATAGATAATGTGAGAGTAGTAGAAGAATGATATAATTTGATCGTTTGCGTTGAGCTGTCTGGGAGTTGTGAATTATGTCATAATTTCTGGACAGCTTCTTTTTTAATATCTAAATTATGTCTTTAATGTGGAAGCGGTTAATACCTGATTGTAAATTATAAATCATGATTAATAAGGTTTTTTTAATTATCATAAAAACTAAAAAAATCAAAAAGGGCAGGTTATAATAAAGGCTGAATCATTAGGTTTGAAGAAAGCGCAAACGAGCATTGCAAATCAATAATATTAATTGAATATCAACCCTCTTTCAGTTATGAATAAACCATCTAATTATATTTTAGGATCTATAATTCTAATTTTTTTGGGGCTTTCATGTAGTACGCCTACAGAGACAGAAAGCACTGTTACTCCTGCGGAAAATGCCATTACTACTGTATGTAATCCTTTAAACATAAGCTGCCGCTTTGCCTTAGATTCTCCCTCAAGAAGAGAGGCGGCAGACCCTAGTGTTATCGCATATAAAGATCAATATTTGTTATTCGCTTCCAAGTCAGGAGGGTACTGGTCTTCTGCTGATTTGATAGAATGGAATTTTATTCAAACTGATGAAATTCCTACTGAAGAGTACGCTCCAACGGCCATAGTAATCAGTGATACAGTCTATTTTCTGGCCTCTTCGAATGAAAAAAGTACTATTTATAAATCTGCAGACCCTTTAAGTGGACATTGGCAAGTGGCCAGAGAGGAACTGGCTCAGCCTGTATGGGATCCCGCCTTTTTTATGGATGATGACCAACGACTATACCTGTACTGGGGTTGCTCTAACGTAAATCCTCTTTATGGCGTAGAAATCGATTATAAAAATAATTTTGATTTTATAGGCTCACCTAAAGAATTAATGCATCCAGCCCCAGCGCAGTATGGTTGGGAAGTGCCTGGTGATTATAATACTAACAAAAGCACCGCTCCCTGGATTGAGGGCGCTTGGGTAAATAAGTACGATGGTAAATATTATCTTCAATATGCCGGCCCTGGTACAGAATACAAAAGCTATGCTGATGCAGTGTATACTGGAGAAGGTCCACTTGGTCCTTTTGAGCTGGCTAGTCATAATCCTTTTTCTTATAAACCAGAAGGCTTTGCGAATGGCGCCGGGCATGGAAGCACTTTTCAGGATAAATATGGTAATTATTGGCATATGGCTACCGCTTCTATCTCAGTGAAGCAGATGTTTGAGAGACGCTTGGTGCTATATCCTACTTTTTTTGATAAAGAAGGTGTGCTGCATTCTATCACTAAGTTTGGTGATTATCCCATGATAATGCCTGATGAAAAAATCAATGGTTTTGATGATTACTTCGCAGGTTGGATGTTGCTCTCATATAACAAAAAAGTGACTTCCTCTTCAGTGCTTGATTCCTTTCCTGCTTCAAATATGGTAGATGAAGATATAAGAACCTATTGGTCTGCTGCGTCAGGTAAAAGCAATGAATGGGCTACAGTAGATTTAGGTTCTTCTAAGCATGTACATGCTATTCAGGTTAATTTTGCAGAACATAATACTGCGGTCTTTGGTCGTAAGGATAGCTTGGCTTATGAGTATATCATAGAAATATCTAATGACGATGAGAACTGGGAAATGCTGGTAGATCGGTCTCAAAACAATAAAGACAGATCACATGATTATATTCAACTGCCTGAAGAAGTAATGGCTCAATTTATTCGAATTAGGAATATGAGGGTGTCTTCTGGTAATTTTGCTTTGAGTGGACTAAGAGTTTTTGGTAAGGGTGATGGCGCTGTGCCTGAGAAAGTTGAAGGTCTTGCAGTTCAAAGAAATTCTGATGATAAAAGAGAGGTCTCTTTAAAATGGAATGCTTCTGATGACGCTATGGGCTACAACATTGCCTATGGAACCAGTGCAGATAAGCTTTACCATAATTATAAGGTCTATGATGTTGAAAGCGTGCAAATCAATTCTCTAGATGTGAACCAAAAGTATTATTTCAATATTCAGGCTTTTAATGAAAATGGAATTGGAAGCTTGGCAGAAGTTCAGGTGGCTGAATAGATAGAACTTGTTATGAAAAGAACCATTGTATTGCTTTTGGCTTTTGTTTCGTGCGCTATTTGGCATAATCCTTCGGCTGCTCAGGTACGCTTACCCAGACTCATAAGTGATGGAATGGTTCTTCAAAGGGACAGCAAAGTCAAGATTTGGGGCTGGGCAAGTCAGGGCGAAGCTGTAAGTATTGATTTTAAAAAGAAAACCTATAAAACCAAAGCCAATAAAGAAGGCGATTGGGAAATTACACTCCCTGCACAGAAGGCTGGCGGACCATTTAAAATAACGGTTAAAGGAGAGAAAAACACCATATCATTATCCAATATTTTATTTGGAGATGTGTGGCTTTGTGCCGGGCAGTCTAATATGGTTCATTACCTGGAACTGCATCAGGATAGGTATGCTCAGGAGATCAAGGAAGCGCAAAACCCGGAAATAAGGCAATTTTTAGTGTCATCTAACCCGGTTTTAACAGGCCCAATTGAAGACTTACCCGATGGGGAATGGAAAGAAGCTAGTTCTGAAAATGTGCTTAAATTTTCGGCTGTAGCCTATTTCTTTGCTAAAAAAATATATGCTAAATACGCTGTGCCTATTGGTCTTATTAATGCCAGCATTGGAGGTTCGCGCATAGAAGCTTGGATTAGTGAATCAGGACTTAAATCATTTGATGATTTATCGGCTCAACTCATCCAAAATAAAGATACGGCAGAGGTATTTGGTTTGAATAGGAAAGCGGAGGCTTTTAGAAGTGATTGGTACGCTAACCTTCCTGAAGATAAGGGGCTTGTTGCAGAAAATCCATGGTATAGTGCTGATTATAAGTCTGATAGCTGGCGAAGGATGAATGTGCCGGGATATTGGGAAGATCAGGGCATAAAGCAACTTAACGGAGTAGTTTGGTATAGAAAGGAAGTAGATATTCCCGCTACTATGGCAGGCCAGCCCGCTCGCGTAGCGCTGGGTAGAATTGTAGATGCTGATCATTTTTATGTCAATGGCAAAGAGATCGGAAATACTACCTATTTGTATCCTCAGAGGAGGTATAATGTGCCTGCGGGGCTTTTAAAGGAAGGCAAGAATACATTTGTTATCAGAGTGTTGAATTATGAAGGAAAAGGTGGTTTGGTGCCAGATAAGCCCTATTACATAGCCAGTGAAAGTGATACAGTAGATTTAAAAGGGTATTGGCAATACAAAGTGGGAGCCGTCTATCCTGAAAAGGCAGAAGAACCACCATCAGTTTTGCTGAGATTCCAACCAACGGTTTATTATTATGGAATGGTTGCTCCCTATAAGAAGCTTCATTTAAAAGGTGTATTGTGGTATCAGGGAGAAAGCAATGTAGACAAGCCAGGAAGTTACCTTGATTTGCAAAAAGCCTTAATTGATGATTGGAGGAATCAGTTTAATGATGAAGAATTGCCTTTTCTTTACGTACAGTTACCTAATTTTTTAGATGTCAATTATCAGCCAACGGAGAGCAGTTGGGCAGAGATCAGAGAGGCGCAGCGAAAAGCCTTAAGTATGCCCAATACAGCTATGGCAGTAGCTATTGATCTAGGGGAGTGGAATGATATACACCCAGATCGTAAGAAGCCAGTAGGGGATAGATTAGCCCTAGCGGCGCAGCATATGGCTTATGGAGATGAAAATATAGTCTATTCAGGGCCATTGATTCAATCAGCAAAGAAAGAAGGTCAGAAAGTGGTGCTTCAGTTTGATCATGTGGGTAGTGGACTTGAGGTTAATAATGATGAGCCTTTAAAATGGTTTGCCATAGCAGGAAAGGATAAGAAGTTTGTTTGGGCTCAAGCGGAGATTTCAACGGATCAGAAAACGCTTATAGTGTGGAATGAAACGGTAGAAAATCCTGAATATGTACGCTATGGCTGGGCGGATAATCCAGATCAGGTGAATCTTTACAATAAAGAAGGACTTCCAGCTTCTCCTTTTCAAATTGAAGTGAAGTAAAAAGTGCTGTCTCAAAAGTAGTGGCTCTATCAGAGAGAGTCTTCTGACTTAAAAGTTACTGTTGAGACAGCTCCAATATTTATTCTAGTATAATAGTGGTAACACTGCTACCAGTAATGTTAACAATGGCCATATTATCAGATATCTCCAGTGTTTGCTCGGTCATATTTTCATTAATAGTGGTTGTATAGGCCATGGCTGTAGAGAAATCCATGCCTTCCGCTGCAATAGCTATGTCTGAAGCCGAGGTGCCGGTAGGGTTAATGATTACCATTACCAATTTATCATCTTCCATATAAGAAGTGATGTCAAGCCCGGTTGAAGTATCTTCTTCAAAGTTTATTCTTTGATAGCCCGGTCTTATAAACTTAGAAAAGTGGGCGAAGGCATAGCCTCTTTTCATTACGGTGCCTCTGGTGGTGCCTTGCTCTCCATCTCCAATAAACGAATAATACCTTTTTAAATACCACCATATGTAGGCATTCCAGTTATAAGTCATCGCTTCATGCACAGAATTGAGCATGTTGAGCGTTTCTTGCCATTTTGTGTTTTCAGAAGCACTTCTCCAGTCTCCTTCCTCCAGATTGAGGAGATATTCTGTCATCCAGATTTCTTTGTTTTTTTGTTCTGCAATAGGAAAAGCAGCCAATCCGCCACCATATAAATGTCCACCAGCTATATCGAGTTGGGCAGCAGCGGCATCATTGTTTAATAAGGCATTTGTAAAACCCTGATCAAAATTTAGTGATTCTGGAGCTACTATTTTTACCCGGTCATCTATATCTGCCCCATGGTTACTCAGGAAGTTGATCATTTGGGTAGAGCTCCAATCGCAAGACTCATATTCAGCCTCCCAGTCAGGTTCATTTTGTATAGAGATAGCATGTAAATCCACTCCGTTGGTTTCCATATAATCTATGAAACTATTAAGATGGGTTACGTATTCATCATAATTTTCTGGCAGTAAATATCCTCTTACAGGATCATTATTGCTTTTTAAGGCAGGAGGAGGAGACCACGGAGAGGCCAGTATTTTAGCGCCATACTTCTGTGCTTCAGTGGCAGGAGCAATGAGCCGTTCCCAATCATCTGAATCATAGGGCAGCTTAATACGGAATATGCTGAGGCCCATTTCTCCGTCATCTAAACCAAAAGCCTTTTGTGTTTCTGCCGTAGTAGGGTATAAAGAAAGATTAAATACGCCATTGGCAGCCCCAAAACCTGCAATAGTCTGATAAGTAGTGGCGGGATTAAGCGTAATCTGATAGTTGTGACTGGTATCTTCTTCTTGTGGCTCCGAAGAGTCATCATCTCCACAAGAAAAAAGAGGCATGATGAAGAAGAGTAAAAAAATGTAATTTGTCCTTTTCATGATTGGTTTGTAGTTGCGTAATATTCAACTTCAAAATAATCATTTACATCAATTTACGCAAACGATTGCGTTTATTAAATAGCTGTAAAATAGCTTATTATTTGTATTATTATCAAAATAAGAAACAACCGTTTGTTTTTTTGAATTTAAAATAAATTATCCCAAGAAGTAGGAGGGTTGAGTGTACTAAAAATTGAAGTTGGCAGGGTTTGGACCTAACCTTCTATCTTGATTTAATTCTTCAATTTTTCCCATATCTGCATCAGATAATTGGAAGTCGAAGATATTAGCATTTTCCTCAATTCTGGATGGAGTGCTACTTTTGGGAATTGTAGCCATACCTTTCTGAAGGTCCCACCTTAAAATCACCTGAGCTACTGTTTTATCATATTGAGCAGCAATAGCTTTTAGCGTTTCATTATTCAAATCTCCTTGCATGAGCGGACTCCAGGCCTGGGTTTTTATTTCATTTTTATGGCAGAAATCAATCAGGTCTTGTTGAATCAACTTGGGGTGAAACTCAAACTGATTAACCATCGGCTTTATTTTACAATCTTGGAAAAGATCTTCTAGATGATCTGTTAGAAAATTGCTTACCCCAATGGCTTTTATTTTACCTTCTTCATAAAGTGTTTCCAGGGCTTTCCAGGTCTCTTTGTATTTGCCTTTTACTGGCCAGTGAATTAGAAAAAGATCAAGATAGCTAAAGCCTAACTCGCTTAATGAGAGCTGAAATGCCTTTATGGTAGAGTCATAACCCTGATCACTATTCCAGACTTTGCTGGTAACGAATACTTCTTCCCGATCTATGGAAGAGGAGGTGATGGCGTGGCCCACATCTTTTTCATTTTTGTACATGGCCGCTGTATCAATGGCTCTGTAGCCGGTAGATAAAGCGTGTTTTACTGCCTGCACTACTTCATCACCTTTGGCTTTATACACGCCGAGTCCGAAATAGGGCATGGGCAGGCCATTTTTTAGTTGTACGGTTCCGTTTAGGTTAGATATATTCATGGTATTAATCTTGGTAATTATTCTTCCTCATAAAAATCAACAACTTTTTTATAGGCTTGTTTACGCTGAAGATTTTGATCAAACAATAGCGGGTAGTTTTTTCTACCAGGTACAGGGTAGGTGTCAAGCCAACTGTACTTGTCAGAAATATTCCAGAAAGTGACGCCGGTTAAGGTGTCTTTATATTCTCTGAAAACTCTAAAAAACATTTCATATTGGTCGCTTTGCTGCTTTTGGAGCTCCGGAGTGTAATCATCATGTTCACCTTCTTTTTTCTCTCGCACATGCTTTTCCCAAGGGTAGATTGAAACATCCAGTTCAGTAATCTGTACTTCTAAGCCCAGTGAAGCATAGGTTTCTATGGCCTCTCTTAATTCATTTTCTGTTGGTTCAAATATTGACCAATGACCTTGTATGCCTACCCCGTCAATAGGCACTCCCTGATCAATAAGCTTTTTGAGAAACTGATAAACCCGTCGTCGTTTTTCGGGCCTTACTATATTGTAGTCATTATAGAAAAGCTTGGCCTCAGGATCGGCCTCATGCGCATATTCAAAGGCCTTAGCTACAAATTCTTCACCGCAGATCTGGTACCATTCAGAGTCTCTATAGATTTTAGTGGAATCGTCTGCTACGGCTTCATTTACTACATCCCAGGCGTAAATTGCTCCTTTGTACCTTTCTACCACGGTGAAGATATGCTCCTTTAATCTTTGTAGTAAAGCCTGCTTAGAAATGGTTTCGCCTAAGCTATCAGTGAAAATCCAATCCGGTGTTTGCTGATGCCAGCATAAGGCATGACCTCTCAGTTTCATATTGTGTTGCTGTGCAAAAGCAGCTATTTTGTCGGCGTCTTGCCAATAATAAGTGTCAGGTTTCGGATGTATTGGCCCCATTTTCATGACATTTTCAGGCGTCATGCTATTAAACTCAGTAGTAATTAAATTTGATTGCTCACCATCAAAAGCTTCAGGGTATACCGCAACGCCAATAGGAAAGTAGTCCTTATAGTAATCTTTAAGTCCCATAGTGCTGTCATTAGCTGAAGTTAAGGAGGTATCTTTTGATTCTTTCTTGCAAGAAGAAGATAATGATATGAAAATAATAAGAAAACTTATTGAATAAATATTTAGAATGCTAGCGTTATTCATTTCTAAGTATGATATATTTTTATTAATTTAAACAATCGATTGCGTAAACGGAAATAAACCACTGTGTTAAATTCAGCAAAGGATTGTAATTTTTAATATTAGTCATTGAACATGAAAATAAATCGTTTTCTAATTATAGAAATTAAATTTTATTTTTTTATCATTTCTTAAATTATATATTTGTGTACAATCGATTGCACAACTATATTGTGGATTATGAAATCGATTGAAGTAAAATATTCAGTTAGACACATTTGCTATGATATATAAACTGAAAACGATTGAAAAAGTGATAATTTGCCTTTTACTGGCGCTCGTAATGGGCTGTGAAAAGAAAGGTAATGTAAAAACTATCAAGTTAGCTCATGGGCTGGATGTATCACACCCTGTGCATGTAGCTATGGAGTTCATGGCAGATAGGGTTGAGGAGAAATCTAATGGCAGTTTAAATATTGATATTTATCCTAGTCAACAGCTGGGTACTGAAAGAGAATGTCTGGAACTTCTTCAGATTGGTAGTTTGGGTATGACCAAGGTGTCTACGGGTGTGTTAGAGAATTTTGCTCCCGGCATGAAAGTGTTTGGTTTGCCCTTTTTATTTAGAGATAGAGAGCACTATTACAATGTTTTAGATAGTGATTTGGGGCAGGACTTATTAGTAGAAGGAAAACAATACTGGCTAAAAGGTATGGCTTATTATGATGCCGGTAGTCGCAGTTTTTATACTATAAACAAACCTATTAATATTCCGGAAGATCTCAAAGGTCTAAAAATACGGGTGCAGGAAAGTGCTACTTCTATAGATATGGTGAAAGCACTGGGCGGATCACCTACACCGGTTTCATGGGGTGAATTGTATACTGCACTTCAGCAAGGCATTGTAGATGGAGCTGAGAATAATCCTCCTAGTTTTTATCTCTCACATCATTATGAAGTTTGTAAATATTATACAATAGATGAACATACCTATTTGCCGGATGTGCTGATTATGAGTACTGTGGTTTGGGATCAGCTGTCTGATCAGGAGAAGAAATGGGTGCAAGAGGCGGTAGATGAGTCAGTAGAATATCAGCGTACCTTATGGCAAAAAGCAGAAAAAGATGCTATTGATGCTGTGGAAGCGGCCGGAGTAGAAGTGATTTATCCTGATAAAAAGCTTTTCAGCTCCAGGGTAGAAGATATGTATGATACCTATGGTTCTGAGGCCCGAATGAATAGTTTGATCCAACAAATCCAGAATACGAAATGATAAAGGTTATAAATAAAGGCTTATCCTATGTGCTGGTAATTCTTATGGTAGTCATGGTGCTCGATGTATTATGGCAGGTGTTTTCCAGATATATATTAGTTTCTCCAAGTTCATTTACTGATGAGCTGGCCAGATTTCTTTTAATATGGATAGGTGTTTTAGGAGCCGCCTATGCTTCCGGACAAGGGAGGCATTTAGCAATTAACCTTTTGTCAGATAAATTAAATGAAAAGCAGCAGGTACGTTTAAAAATTTTACAAAACATACTGATTAGCATTTTTGCTTTTACCGCTATGATTTTAGGAGGTGGTCGTCTGGTATATATTACCTATAAGCTCTCTCAGAGCTCTCCCGCATTAAATATTCCACTTTCGGTGATTTATGCAATCATTCCTATTAGCGGTGTGCTTGTTCTTATTTACAAAATAGCAGAAATTATTTCTCCAAAAAACATTTCCGATGGCCATTGAAGTTCTAATACTCGTAGTTACCTTTCTCATATTTCTAGGCTTAGGGCTGCCTGTAGCCTGGAGTATAGGTTTGTCCACTCTCTTTACTATGCTCATTTCTATAGATTCTGTTCCGGCGTTTACTACGGTGGCACAGCGAATGGCTACCGGGCTGGATAGTTTTGCTTTATTAGCCATTCCTTTTTTCGTTCTTTCCGGGCAAATTATGAATCAAGGGGGGATTGCCAATCGGCTCATTGCTTTTGCTAAAGCATTGGTAGGTTCTTTTCCTGGAGGATTGGCCTATGTTAATATTATCGGAGCCATGTTATTTGGCGCTATTTCAGGATCTGCAGCTGCAGCTGCTTCTGCCATTGGAGGTATTTTAGGCCCCAGGATGGAAAAAGAAGGGTATCCCAGAGAGTTTGGAGCGGCCATTAATATTACCAGCGCTACTACAGGGCTAATTATTCCTCCGTCAAATATTCTGATTGTGTATTCATTAGCTAGTGGCGGAGCATCTATAACAGCCCTTTTTCTTGCGGGCTATATCCCGGGCATTATTACTGGCTTGGTGCTTATGGCAGTGGCAGCGTACTGGGCCAAAAAGAAGAATTACCCGACAGGTTCCAGAACTACTTTAAGAGATTTAATACTAAAGTTTTTCGATGCTTTGCCAAGTCTACTCCTGTTAGTGGTGGTAATCGGAGGAATTGTCACCGGTATATTTACCGCCACCGAAGCTTCTGGTGTGGCAGTGTTATATACTTTTGTTCTTTCCCTAATCTATGGTGAAATGGATAGAAAGCGGTTTTTTGATATTTTCATTAAGTCTATTTTAACTACTAGTATCGTTCTTCTACTTATAGGTACTTCCATGAGTATGTCATGGGTTATGGCTTATGCTGATATTCCACAATCATTTAGTGAAGCACTACTTCAGCTCAGTGATAATAAGTTTGTGATACTTCTAATCATTAACATGATACTTCTTTTTATAGGAGTGTTTATGGATATGACACCTGCCGTACTGATTTTTACACCTATATTTCTACCTGTAGTAAAAGATCTGGGCATGGATCCTATTCATTTTGGAATAGTGATGGTGCTTAATTTGTGTATCGGGCTATGTACACCGCCGGTAGGATCTGTACTTTTTGTAGGAGTAGGGGTAGCCAAGACTTCAATACAAAAGGTTATAAAACCATTGCTGCCGCTTTTTGTAGCTATGTTATTGGTTCTAATTCTTGTTACCTACGTTCCGCAGCTGAGCTTGTGGCTTCCAGATGTGTTCGGATACTAATTAATAGCAGAAAATAATAAAGCGGAGTGAACTTACACTCCGCTGAAAGCACTAAACCCACCATCTACCGGAATGACGGTACCAGTAATGAAGCTGGCGGCATCAGAACATAAAAACTGAACAATGCCGTTTAGTTCTGTGATTTCTCCAAATCGCCCCATTGGTGTTTTGTTAATGATTTTTTCGCTTCTTTCAGTGAGTTCACCATTTTCCTTAATAAGTAGCTTTCTGTTTTGTTCGCCTATGAAAAACCCCGGAGCTATGGCGTTTACTCTTATCTTGTCACCGTACTTGCTGGCCATTTCACAAGCGAGCCATTGTGTGAAACCATTGATACCTGATTTGGCTACGGTATACGCGGGTACTCGGGTAATGGCTGAATAGGCTGCCATAGAAGATACATTAATGATAGACCCTGAGCCTTTTCTTGCCATTATCTCTCCAAAAATGAGTGATGGATAAATGGTGCCATTGAGGTTAAGTTTTACGGCTTCATCTAAATTTTCAGTCTTAAGATCAAATACTTCTTGATCTGGTTGTAAAGTTGCACCACTGGTATTTCCCCCTGCAGCATTAATGAGTATGTCGATACTTCCATATTGGCTTAAAATATCAGCTGCCGCTGTTTTTAAAGCATCATTGTTTAATACATCGCAAGTGAGGCCTATGGCTTCCGCGTTCAAGGCTTTGAGTTTTTCAACCACTTCTTTCACCTTGTGCTCTGTTCTACCAATAATGACCAGCCTGGCGCCGGCTTTAGCAAAACCTTCAGCTATATTACTGCCCAGTACCCCGGAGCCTCCCGTGATTACTGCTACTTTATCTTTAATACTAAAATCTGACATGGAGTGTGTTGATTATTATGTTACCCTTAAGGTTATTCAAAAATAGGCTGCGCTTACAGGAAAACGCAACCGGTTGTGTAAAAAGATATTACCGCCCATAATAAATTGGGTTAGGTTTAACTTCAAAAAACCGGAATTTAACTAATATTAATTCCGGTTTTAACCTATTGTCTATGAGCGATTGTAGATGTCAATTACGCTTACTATGACAATGTTTTTAAACGATTTGGATATACTTATAGCTACAAGGTAAAAAGAATAGATAGATTACACAATCGATTGCGTAATTTTTTAGTATATTGATTTTAATAATAATCTCTATCGAAAGAGGTTTAATTAAGAAGCTTGTTCATTGCAATGGATGGCAATCACAAAAATGATGGAGAAATGAAAAATAAAAAGGGAGTTACAATTTATGATATAGCCAATGAATTGAAAGTATCTCCATCTACCGTTTCCAGGGCTTTGAAAGATCATTACAGTATAAGTAAGGAAATGATCAAAGAAGTTAAGAAGGTTGCTCAAAAGCGAGGCTACAGACCTAATAGTATAGCGGCCAGCTTGAGGAACAATCGTACTAATAATATAGGAGTTATCATTTCATGGATCAATAGGCCTTTTATCTCATCATTGATAAGTGGTATTGAAGAGGAGGCTAATAAGGCCGGCTATAATGTTATTATCTCTCAATCTCATGATAGTTTTGATAATGAAGTGGCCAATGCTCGGGCCTTGTATGATAGCCGGATTAGTGGTTTGGTAGTTTCTTTAGCTATGGAAACACAGAATTACGATCATTTCAGCCAGTTTATTAAAAATAATATTCCAGTGGTATTTGTGGATAGGGTTACAGACGAGCTTAACTCTGATAAGGTGGTGATAGATAACTTTTCTGCCGGTTTTATGGCTACAGAGCACTTAATAGAGCAGGGCGGTGAAAGAATAGCACTGGCTTGTGGTTCTCAGCATAGAAATATTTACAGAGAAAGAGAAAATGGTTATCTGGCCGCGCTGAGAGAACATAATATACCCATTAAAGAAGAATATATTCTTCATAGTGAATTACTTAATGCTGAAGAAGGTTTTAGAATAGCGGAACATTTTCTTTCTATGGATAACCCGCCAGATGCCATCTTTTCAGTGAATGATACAGCTGCTGTGAGCATCATTCAGTATGCAAAGGGTCAGGGGATAGAAATTCCTCAGGATTTGGCAGTGATGGGTTTTAATAATGATCCGGTATCTCTTATTATTGATCCGCAGCTGTCTACCGTGAGCCATCCTGCTATTGAAATGGGCAAATTGGCCGCTCAGCAAGTCTTAAAGCAAAATCAATATAAAGATGTAGTGAAATCGGAGACGGTAATGCTCAGAACAGAACTTTTGGTAAGAGCCTCTACCAAGAGAAAATGATCTATAATAGATATTTATTTTTCTGATTTGTTATATATTAATAGTGCACGTTAATATGCGCGGACGTTATTAAATGTAACAATTAATGCTCTAAAGGGAATAGATCATGAAAATTTTGAGTTTTGGAGAGATACTGTTTGACATTATAGACGAAAAAGGAATATTTAGGAGGAGCGCCTTTGAATTTTATTGCGCACATTGCTCAGTGCGGACTGCCAGGTTACATGTATTCCAAAGTCGGAGATGATGATTTAGGAAATAGGGCTCTCGAACAAATGGAGTCCTTAGGGGTGGGGACTCAATTTGTGCAGCAAGATGAACAGCATGCTACTGGTACTGTTAATGTTAAGCTTACCAATGGACAGCCAGAATATACAATTCACCGACCAGTGGCTTATGATTTTATCAGATATGATAGCGAAATTTATAAATATCACTTTGATCTTATCTATTTTGGTTCTTTAGCTCAAAGAAATGATTTGAGTCAAATTACGCTAAAAACTCTTGTGGAGCAGAATCAGTTTAAACATATTTTTTACGATGTAAACCTGCGCAAGGATGGCTATAATCGTACTATCATAAGTGATTCAATGGATATGTGTACTATCCTTAAGTTGAATGACGGAGAGGTGATGATGCTTTCAGACCTTCTTTTTCAACAATCGTTAAGTATGAAGAAGTTTTGCGCTAAAGTGGTGGATCAATTTGATATAGGTTTAATACTTATCACAGCTGGAGAAAAGGGGAGTTACATTTACCGGCACGGGGTGCTGGAATTTATTCCCGGCTATAAGGTGAAAGTAGCGGATACAGTGGGAGCCGGAGATGCTTTTAGTGCAGGCTTTGTATACAAATTTCTTAAAACAGGCAATATTTTGGTGGCTTCTAAAACGGCTAATGCCTTAGGGGCTTTTGTCGCTTCTCAGCCTGGAGCTATACCAAAGTATAGTGAAGAAGTAAAAAGAGCATTGATTTAGTGATGGCGTAGAAGTACCTTTTCATTTTCTTTTGGACTGTTATCTACGCTAAAAGGAAAACATCTGATGGTGAAAACACCACCAGATGATATTGTATAATTAACTTTGTCCTTTATCAAGATCCTCTTCTGTTTCATCCTCGTCTAAATCCTCGTCTTCTTCTTCAGATTCGGCTTCTTCATCTTCCTCTAATTGATCATTATCTTCTTCAGAATCAGTGTCTTCGTCATCTTCGTCTTCATCTTCCTCCAGATCGTCACTTTCTAAATCTTCTTCGTCTTCCTCTTCCTCTTCTGACTGTGTATCCAGGCTTACCTCTTCATCTTCTTCTAAGTCCTCATTGTCAGCTTCAAGAGATGATGATATAACTTCACCCGTATTTTTGTCTATTAAATCTGTGCCGTCTTCTTCAAGATCCTCATCTTCCTCTTCTTCATATTGGAAGTTTGGCACTTCACTTACTGGCTTAAAGTTGCTAGGAATGTCATCACCGTTGTATGGGAATACTTCCACAAAGTTAGTAAGTGTTATTGATGGGATTTCATAAGGTACCAACATGCTGTCAAAGTGCTTCTCAGTACGCTCGTAGGCCTCTTTTACGTTGTCAGCGGAAACTAATAAATAAGTGTTTATTTTCTTCTCTTTTTCGCTGTCAGCGTCTAAAGCACTATAGGCAACCTTACATTTATACCAGGTTTCAGAGTCTTCATAATTGATAACCTCTGCAATATTAGTTTTACTAATTTGAGTCACTGCGAATTCACCAGGTAGCTCTCGACCAATCACATCATGCACACGGGTTTCTGCATCAGTGTAAGACACCGCATCCATGAGGTAAGCATCTGTTACCTGTTTTAATGAGCCTTCATCCGTTTCTCTACCATACTTAACTTTACAGGAAAACCATGTTTTCATAATTGATATTTTTTTGAGATTAAAACGAGGCGCAAAGATAAGATCATGGATTAGTATTTTGGTCTAAATATCAAATAATTTGATAGTTAAAATATTGATACATTATTGTATTATAATAATATTTCTTAAGCAAGGTGACATTGAACGGAAACGATTGAAATTAATATTCAAATCATCTAATAGTGTAGAAATAATTACACACTTAAATGACTGATAATCTTACGTTTGATGTGTAATTTTTCCACGTATTTGTGGATATTTTACTACTGAATTTTTACCTCTTGCAGCTCATCGATCTATATTACAATTTATGTTTAATAAATGCGACTAATTATTTAGTGGTTGCAACAAAACAGCCCTCTGACTAAAATTGCACTCAGTTTAGAGTAAAAAAGTTTGTGTGGTTTAAATTTTTAGAATGAAAAATTGTAAAAATCTTAAAAGTGTTAGAGTTGGTTTGTTGCTATGTGTATTATTTTCATTTTGCTCTGTGTCATTTGGCCAGAGGCTAACCCCTAAGAGGGCCGATAACGGCACTGGGTACTTAGAGTATCTACCTCCGAATTACGACCCTGCTAAGCAGTATCCTGTTATCATTTTTCTTCACGGTTCAGGTGAACGTGGAGATGGTTCTCCATCTTCATTAGACAAAATTAAGAGAAATGGTATTGCAAAATTGATTAATAATGGCGCTGACATTTGTGTGAATCTAGGTGGAAAAGAACAATGTTTCATTGTATTGTGTCCTCAGACTAATAGTTGGGGGTATGAGCGTGACATCATGCCTTTTGCAAGATTTGCGGTAGAGAACTACCCTATTAATGCAAATCAGGTTTATGTAACTGGTGTAAGTATGGGAGGGAAAGGCTCATGGCAAGCCGGTTATAACGATGATAATGCCAATAATATGTTTGCTGCCATAGCCCCTGTGTCGGCAGACGGTGATCCTAATAAAGTATATGAGGTAGCAGAAAGAGATATACCTACCTGGGTTTTCCATGGTACAAATGACAATGCTATTCCTTTAAGAACGGCTGAATACATGGTAAGTCAATTAATATCAGCCGATCCTCAAACAGATCCTCTATTTACTATATATGAAGGAGGAACTCATGGTGCTAGCACTTGGGACAAAGCATATAACTTAGGGCATACCTATCAAGATCCTAATATATATGAATGGTTCTTAAGTCACTCTTTAACAGGTGGTGGCTTTGAAGATCCGGGTGATGATGAGGAAGAAGATGTTACTGAAGTAATAGTGGATGATAAAGCGGCCTCTTTTACTTCTGGTTGGGTAGAGAGCACATCAGGTTCAGAGTCTAAATACAAAACTACCTATAGACATGATAATAATACCAATAAAGGTAATCAGTCAGCTACTTTCCAAACTTCTTTAGAGCCAGGAATCTATGAAGTGTACGGTTGGTGGTGGGAGCATTCTAATCGCTCTTCTAAAACACCTTTTGTTATTTCACATGCTGATGGTACTTCTACAGTTATTAAAAATCAAAGAACATCAGGTAGCAGATGGACACTTTTAGGTACATATACTTTCGGTTCTTCTGCTCAAGTGGTAGTGAGCAATTCTAATACTGATGGTTATGTTATTGCTGATGCTGTTAAGTTTAGAAAAATAGGAGATGCTGATCCTGGTGATAATGAAGTAGGTGAAGGTGTAGTAGTAGATAACTCAGATAATGGTTTTTCAAAATCTGGTAACTGGAGCCTTAGTTCTTCAGGTGGTGACCAAAAATATGGAAACAACTACTACCATGATGATAATAGTGGTAAAGGATACAAAACAGCTACTTTTAGCGCTTCTTTAACTGCTGGATCTTATGATGTGTATGGCTGGTGGTGGGATTTCGATAATCGTGCTACTAACGCGCCTTTTACTATCAACCATGCTAATGGTACTAGCACTGTCACTAAAAATCAACGTACAGAAGGAGCTAAATGGGTGTTGTTAGGTACTTATAGTTTTAATGGAGCAAGCTCAGTGACATTAAGCAATGCTAACACTAATGGTTATGTAGTAGCTGATGCTATCAAATTTGTACCAGCAGGTGATGATGCTAATGGTGATGTAGTTGACAATAGTCCTAATCAGGAAATAATTGACAATACGAGTGGTAAGTTCAGCAGATCAGGATCTTGGACTTTAAGTGCTGCTGGGGATTCAAAATATGATGATAACTATTACCATGATGGAAATAGTAGTAAAGGAAACTCTACGTCTGAGTTCAAGACATCACTTTCTGGTACTTACGAAGTATTCGGCTGGTGGTTTGCCTTTGAAAATAGAGCTTCAAATGTGCCCTTCGATATCACACATGCAGGTGGCAGCACTACAGTATATAGAAATCAGAGAATAAATGATGGTGCTTGGGTGTCTTTAGGTACTTATGAATTTAATGGTGATGCTGAAGTAGCTATAAGAAATGCAGGGACTAATGGTTATGTAGTGGCTGATGCTGTTAAATTCGTAAAATCATCTTCTAACACGGCTCGCAGAGCATCTGATGCTATGGCTTTAGAAGTGAGAGATGAATTAGAGACTGATGAGAAGAGTTCATTATATCCAAATCCTGCTAATGATATACTGCATGTAAAAGTGAAAACTGATTTGAGTGACTTTACTGTTCAGTTGATGGACATCAGTGGTAGGGTATATATGGATGAAGCTTTTAGTAAATCTATAGGAGAGAGTGAAGAAGTTACCATTGATCTTCATGCCTACTCTAATGTGCCTAAAGGAATTAATCTTGTAAGGGTTCTTTCAGGAGAAGATGCAGAAACCTTGAAGTTTATTTACAAGTAAAATGTAAAAGTGAAGTAATCAATAAAGGCTGCCATTTGGCAGCCTTTTATTTTTGTAACCTGAACTATAAAAAAAACTAACTTTTTTCTTTTTGTATCCTTAAATATGAATCTAACAGTATGTACGATATTAAATATTTAAGGTTTGTAAAATCCTAGAAAATATTAGAAGTAAATGATTTTTTATAATGGTTAATGCTTGTGCTAAGACTTTGCGAAAGCCATATAATATTCTATTTTTGTGCAAATTTTAACATGTGATCCATGAGTGTTTTAGTAAATAAAAATTCCAAAGTTATAGTTCAGGGTTTTACAGGCTCTGAGGGCACATTCCATGCAGGCCAAATGATAGAGTATGGTACCAATGTAGTAGGAGGTGTAACTCCTGGCAAAGGTGGCCAAACACATTTGGACAAGCCGGTTTTTAACACAGTACAGGATGCTGTTGATCAGGCTGGTGCCGATGTTTCAATCATATTTGTACCGCCAGCATTTGCAGCGGATGCTATTATGGAAGCGGCTGATGCAGGTATAAAAGTGATTATTGCAGTAACAGAAGGTATTCCTACTAAGGATATGGTAACTGCAAAAGAGTATATCAGTAATAAAGATGTAGTGCTGGTAGGACCTAACTGTCCTGGCGTTATTACTCCTGAAGAAGCAAAAGTAGGTATCATGCCTGGGTTTGTTTTCAAAAAAGGAAGAATAGGCATTGTATCTAAATCAGGAACATTGACTTATGAAGCTGCTGATCAAGTAGTGAAAGCAGGTCTTGGTGTTTCTACTGCTATCGGTATTGGTGGTGATCCTATCATAGGTACCAGTACTAAGCAAGCAGTACAATTGCTGATGGAAGATGATGAGACAGACGCTATTGTGATGATCGGTGAAATTGGTGGTAATTACGAGGCAGAGGCTGCTAGATGGATTCAGTCACAAGGCAATCCTAAGCCTGTAGTAGGCTTTATTGCTGGACAAACAGCTCCTAAAGGAAAGAGAATGGGGCACGCTGGTGCTATCATTGGTGGTGCTGATGATACTGCTGCTGCCAAAATGAAAATTATGGAAGAGTGTGGCTTACACGTGGTAGCATCTCCTGCTGATATTGGAGAGACCATGAAAAAAGCTCTAGGAAAATAAACAAAAAAGAGGCCGTTAATTAACGGCCTCTTTTTTGTTTAAAACTTTATTAGCTTTTCGGCTTGCTCTTTTATCAGTGTGGAGTATAGTTCATTTACCATGCTGCCATCTTGAAAATGCTTGTCTATATGTGATAGTTTTGGCTTTTGGGCTAACACATGCATGCCGCAGTAGTTAAAAATGTCCGTTAAATGGCTAAGCGCCATTCCTCCCCCTTGTATACCTGATGATACTCCTACCATAGCACATTTCTTGTCAGTAAAGCTGTCTGGGAACTGAAGACCGTCTATAAAGGTCTTTAAAACTCCGGGAAAAGAGCCATTGTATTCCGGTACTATAAAAACAAACTTATTATTTTCTAGCATTACTTCCCTGAAAGGATTGAAATCATGGTTTTGGCCAGAGTTTTCGTATAGTGCTGAAAAAGCAAAATCTGAAGGAAGCTCCTTTAGGTCTAAAATCTCACTCTCTACATTCATATCTTTTAGAACCTCTTGATATAATAGAGAGATTTGATATGACATAGAATCGACTCTGTTGGTGCTACAAATGATAATTATTTTTTCCATATTAATTTGTTTCATCTATTAATCGTCCCAGATTGTTGATGTTAATGTCAATGTAGTCGGGTTTTGAATTTCTCATTACAATGTCTCCTGCCGAAAGGATTTCCCCTGTAAGCGTATCCGTTACATTAACAATAATATCATTGCTTCCACGGTTGGTTACATTGGCATTTCTGATTTTAAGGTCTTCGCCTTCAAACCTGCCATCTCCTGAAGCAAAGAATATGCGAAACTGATCACACTCTCCTGAAATATAATAATTGGCTACATCATTATTAACTACTCCCAGGTACCCACAGTTTAATTTTAAAACAAAATCTCCACTTCTGTTTTCAGATGAAATGCTTATTGATTCAAAATTGAGTATGTCTGTGCTGCTTATAGTTCCTGCTCCATTATTGACGATAGAAGTGAGGTTGGGAGTGGCGACATGAAGTGTGGGGAAGTCATAACTTCGAGCCCATTTACAGCCACTTTCATTGCTTATAGTTAAGCGTTCATCGGTTACAGAGTAGTCTATGTCATTAATGAGGTTTTGGCCCACTGTAAGTGTTACACTTTGTGATTGAGCTTGAGTGATAACAACATTGAGCTCATTGTTAATGTATAAGGTGTTGAAATGATCAACCTCTAGCTCAATAGAAGTCTGTTCTCCTGCCTTTTTTAAGCAATCAGGGGCATCTTCACTATCGCATTGCATAAATAGTGCGAACGATAAAAAAGTTATAACTAGTGATTTGCTAAACATGATATTTATTTAAATCTCCATCCTATACCAAATTCAATGGCTTCGGCCTTGGCAGCATGCGTTTTAAGTGAAAAAGAAGTGTATAGATGTTTATTGAAGTATCTTCTCAAGCCCACGCGAAGGTAAATCTTGCCGAAATAATCATATTCGTCAAAGACATAATAGCCTACTTGTGTTATTACTGATAGTCTGCTAACAAATAACTCATGACTAATATTCACGCCCACTCTCATCCAGCTAGGGGTGTCAGGCTCATCCATGAGCCGCCAGTCATACTTTATATCTTCTTTCATAGATAATGATCCAAACCAGTCAAATCCGACTCCTATGGCGCTTTTATGGTTAAGCCTTTTGTCTACTACTCCTGTAAAAGTGAAAAAAGGATGCTCGCCAGTTCCTATTCTAGAGTAAGCATGTATGCCTCCGGATAGGGTGGAGGTAAATCCAATGGTTCTTTCTATGGCTTTTTCTTCAGCGTAAATGTATTCTTTGGGCTCGTAGTTAATGTTATAAGCCACACCTACATTGCCAGATACGATATTAATACCTGAGTTAGGCTTTTTTAATGATCCATTAGAGAAGTGAGTAATTGATAATGAACCTCTTAGGAAAAGCTCTTTAGTGATTTCTCTCTGGTAGGTTGCCTCCAAAATGGCAGCTACGTTAATGTCTGTGCTTAATAGGTTATTTTTGTTATTAGTCTCCTTGTCGTACTTGTTAGAGTTGTATTCCACACCAAGGCCTATTTTATAGCTAACCAGATTTTTAGATTTTCTGTTTTTGTTAAGGAAAATCTTATAGTGCGGAATAAAAGCAATGGACTCACCGATTATGTCATTTTTATAATCTATGTAAACCATGGTGAAGCCAATATCAGGAAAGTTAAAACGCTGCTCCCAGGCTTTATCTCCAAATGTTTGTCTATCAAAAGTTAGTCTTACCCCTACAGGATGATTGGTTATTAAATGAGCAATCTGTGGTTTATGCTCTAATATAAATCCACCCAGAAATTCGGCGCTAACCACTTTATTTCCGCTACCCCTAAACTGCGCCTTCCCCGAAAGGGAGAAAAGTATAAAAAACAATAAACAAAGGCATATAACCTTTCTCTTTGAAAGATAAGACATCTGTATAAAAAGCTTGTTATTTTAAAAATGGCTGTAGTTTATCCAGATCCTCAGGCGTGTCTATGCCAATAGAGTCATGTTCTGTTTCTGCTACTTTTATACTATATCCGTTTTCTATCCAGCGAAGTTGTTCCAGGGATTCAGCCTTTTCCAGAGAGGATACCTCAAGCTGGGTGATTTTCTCTAATATATCTGTTCTATAAGCATAGATGCCTATGTGGCGGAAATACCTGTGCTGATCCAGCCATTGGTCACTTGTATGCTGCCTGTTATGTGGAAGCGGGCTGCGGCTGAAATATATGGCCTTTTGGTTTTTGTCAAAAATAACTTTAACCACATTAGGGTTGAACAAGTCTTCTTTGCTATCAATTGCTTTTATCAGGGTGCCTAATTCTGTCTGGCCATCCAGCATTTGAGCTATCAAATTGATCTGGTCAGGATCTATAAAAGGCTCATCTCCCTGTATGTTGATCACATAATCATACTGCTGCTCTTGCTTATTCAATGCTTCAAAGCATCTGTCAGTGCCGCTTTCATGGTCTTGGCGAGTCATGACAGCTTTACCTCCATGATTGGTGATTTCATTATAAATATCATCATGGTCAGTAGCTACCACTACATCTGTGATCATAGAGGCCTTGAGAGCTTGCTCATATACCCTACGCACCATAGTTTTGCCACCTATATCAGCTAAAGCCTTTGCCGGAAAGCGGCTGGAGCCGTACCTGGCAGGAATAATTCCCAGTATTCTCATTGATCTAATTTCACTTTTAAGGAAGTGCCCTCATCACTAGTCACTATTATCTTCTCTCCTTTAGAAATATAGTCGCCTCGTGTGTAGGCATCATAAATCTCATTTTCAATTATCACTTTACCGCTGGGGCGCAATACGGTATACGCTTCACCTTTTTTGTCTACCATTGATTCTGTTTTGAAGTTAGACGTATATCCTTCTTTTTTATCCATGGTATCAGTGAGCGCTATGCTTGCAAATGCTTTTGATTCCGTGAGTTTAACCCCACCTACAAAAAGCAATATCAAGCTCCCCAGAAATGCACCTAAGGTTACAGTGACTGCTACCAAGAGGTCATTTATTCCTACAAAGCTAAAATTAAATATGTCATTATTTAGCATTACTAATATTAATGATCCTAAGGTGAAGGTAATGCCCAGCACGCCAGCCACGCCAAAGCCAGGTATAACGAATACTTCCATGGCTATAAGTACTATGCCTATGACAAAGCATATTATCTCCCAGTTAGCTGCCAAGCCATTGAGGTAATAGGGTACAAAATATAATATGGCAGCCAGTATAGCAGCGGCTATAGGAAAGCCTACGCCAGGAGTTTGTAACTCAAACCATATACCGCCGATAATTACCAGGATGAGAATTCCGCTAATAAAGGGATTTAAGAAAATAGATATGATCTTTTCTGTGGCTCCCAGTTCATATTCGTCTATGGTATAATTGGTTACACCGTTTTTTTCTAAAATTTCACTAATGCTATTTACCTTGCCTTCACAGAATCCGTATTTAATAGCCTCTGTAGTAGAAAAAGTGATTACCTGTCCTGCCTTTGAAACACTGTCTACTTCTAAAGATTGGTCTACCATAGCCTCAGCTATTTTTGGGTCTCTGCCATTCTCTTCAGCAATTGAGCGCATAGTACTCCGCATATAAGATTGGTACTTATCCGGGGCCGCTGCGCCGTCAGAGGTGACTACTGTGGCAGCACCAATATTAGCTCCGGGTGCCATGTAAATACTGTCACAGCTGATGGAGATTAGCGCGCCTGCTGAAGCGGCATCTTTATTAATGAAAACCCAGACTGGCTTTTCAAAATTCATGATATTTTCTACGATGTCTTTAGCATCAGTTACGGCACCTCCATAGGTATCCATGTCTACAATTACATAGTCAGCTTCTATCTCGGTAGCATGTTCTAGTGCCAGCTCCACGTACCTATTCATACGAGGGTCTATTTCTGCTCTTATTTTCATAACCATCACCTTATCAGGTTCAGTTTCTTGGGCAGAGCAGAGTAGCGGAGCAGTAGTTAGCGCTATGAAAGCTGCCAGAATGTATATCTTTTTTAATATCACTTTTTTAGACTTATTAATGCCGTAGTTTTGCATAAAATAACAAATAAATCAGCATGTGAGAAAGCTCAATCTTAATTTTTCATATTTGTTTGAAGGTAAAGTTTGGAATATCATTTCATCCTCAGACCAGTCATTACTAATAGAGGTGCGGCATCCGGATCAGTTCGTGGTAGAATATAGTTTGCTCGATTTAAATAAAGAGGCATTTGTATTTGAAGGCCTGCGTTTTGAGGAAAACTGGTGGATTAGTGCAGCGCATATTCATAATGATAATGCTTTGTTTTACACTTACGGAGGGAAGGATAATCCTGATTACAAGGATTTTTTTTCGTATTCCATTAGTGCTGAAAAAGTAATTTGGACTCAAGAAGATGTAAGACTGCTTAAAGCGGTGAATGATAGACTTTTGTTCGAAATAAAGGGCAAGGAAGAACAACTTACGCTTGGTCTGGTTTCTGGTAATGAAGTTGGTTCAATAGTTGATGATGAACATCGAAATAAATCAATAGTTCAGCCGTTTTACTATCAGCAAAACACAAAGCATTTTGAAACTGTACATAAATTCATACAAAAAAAGTGGCAAATAGAGTCTGAGAAAGGTGTTCACTATTTTGAAAATGAAACTTTTGTAATAATTTCTTATTATTATGCTGAAAATAAGGGTTTAACGAATAATTTGGTGGTAATGGACAGGCAAGGAAATCTCCTTTTGCAAGAAGTTATTGGTAAAGACCTGCCGGGAATTGCAGATGATACTTTCTTCATTTATGATGACCAGCTTATCTTTGTAAAAGAGAATTCTGAGCTTTTTGTATATCAATTATTGATGGCTGACGTATAATATTTTATACATCGGATTGTTATTTATCTGTTAAAAAGAAGTAGATATAAATGAAATATTTTTTAATAGTTGCGCTTATCGGTTTTAGTTCTATTGCTCATGCAGAATTTCTTAGTCTTAAAGATTCTGTAGGGGTAGAAAAGACGAATGGCAAAACATTAATTCTTCATAAAGTGGAGAATAGCGAAACTTTATATTCTTTGTCTAGAAGATATAATGTTTCTATATACAATATTATTAAGCAAAACCCACCTGTAGAGTTTGGTTTGGAAGTAGGGCAGATAGTGAAGATTCCTTATGAAAAATCCAAAGCAAAACTGGTAGCTTCAAAGCCTAAGGATACCCCTGCGGCACCAGTTAGGGAAGTTGAAAAGGAGACAGCAGTAGTAGCTAATGATCCAGGTAAAAAGCCAGAGCAAATTATACACGTGGTAAAGCCAAAAGAAACGGTTTATTCTATTTCTCGACAGTATAATGTAAGTATTGATGACCTTAAAAGTTGGAATAACTTAAAAGACAATATATTGGATATAGGTCAGGAGTTAATCATTAAACAATCTGCTCCTGCTGTAGATAGAGAGAGAGTAGTTACTCAGCCATCTTCAAGCGAAGTGGAAGAAAATACGCATGTGGTAGAAGCCGGCGAGACGTTATATTCATTGTCAAAGAAATATGATGTGTCCCTGCAAGATCTTTCAAAATGGAATGATCTTCCTGATTATAATATTAGCGTAGGTCAGAAGTTAATTGTAGGTAAAATATCTGCCAGAGCGGTAACTCAGGAAGTAGTAGCGCAGAGGCCTGTATTACGCCTTTCAGATCAGCTGAAGGTGGATGAATCTACCACCACCAGCAGCAATGAATTTCCTACAGTAAACCGCAAAAAGGATAGTACAGCTACCAGTTCCTCAGTATCAGAAGGGGAAACCACATTTAAAAAAGAGGTTTTAGAGTCAGGAAATGCTCAGCTTATAGAGGGTTCTGAAAATACCCGTAAATACCTGGCCTTACACAGAACGGCCAAGATAGGTACAATAATGAAGGTAAGAAATGAAATGAACGGGCAAGAGGTGTTTGTAAGGGTGATGGGTAAACTGCCTGATACTGGAGTGAATGAAAATGTCCTTATTAAAATATCTAAGTCAGCGTATGATCGTTTGGGAGCTATAGATCCTAAATTTCGTGTTTCTGTTTCATACATCCCTCAGTAGATTTTGAATATAGCCGATACTGAAAAGCTAAAGCATTTTTTAGATACTAAGGTGGAGGAGTATAATCAGCCGGGTTTTATTATTAATGATCCGGTATCTATCCCTCATCTGTATAAAAATAAGCAAGATATAGAGATCTCAGGCTTTATTGCTGCTGTACTGGCTTGGGGGCAACGCATTACTATTATCAATAAATGCAAGGAGCTGTTTGCTTTGATGGATAATGCTCCTTATGATTTTATAATGAATCATGAAGATAGTGATCTGAAGAGGTTTCTTGCCTTTAAACATCGCACTTTTAATGCTACTGATACTTTATATTTTATAGAATACTTCAGAAGCTTTTATGAAAAGCATGAATCATTAGAAGAGGCCTTTTTAATTGGCTTGGGTGAAGATGATGAGACTGTTGAGGCAGGGCTCAAGAACTTTCATAATCAGTTTTTCAGCCTTGAAGATGCGCCTCAGCGTACCAGAAAGCACATAGCTACTCCCGAAAGAAAGTCTGCCTGCAAACGCATCAATATGTTTTTGCGCTGGATGGTCAGAAAAGATAATAAAGGAGTGGATTTTGGCTTTTGGGAAAAGATTAAGCCCAGCCAGCTGGTTTGTCCTTGTGATTTACATGTAGATAGAGTGGCCAGAAAACTGGGCCTTATTACCAGAAAGCAAACTGATTGGCAAACCGCAGTAGAACTAACGGCTCACCTAAAAAAGTTTGATGCTGAAGACCCTGTTAAATATGACTTTGCCCTGTTTGGTCTTGGGGTAGAAGAGAAATTTTAGATTACTGTCTCCAGCTACCAGGGTTGCTTCTCCATTCTTTAAGAGATTCAATCTGGTCATCACTTACATATCCTCTTTTTAAGGCTTCTTCAATTAATAATCCATAATTGCTTAAGCATACTAAAGGCACGTCAGCATTGCTGAAGTTTTCAGTGGCTACATCAAATCCATAAGTAAATATGGCAGCCATGCCCAGTACTTCCATTTTAGCTTCTCTAAGGGCTTCTACGGCTTTCAGGGAGCTGCCTCCGGTAGATACCAGGTCTTCTATAACTACTACCTTTTGTTCTTCGGTGATTTTGCCCTCTATCATGTTTTCCATTCCATGACCTTTGGGCTTAGATCTCACGTATATAAAAGGTACTCCTAGCGCCTCAGCCACTAATGCACCTTGAGGAATTCCTGCTGTGGCTACACCTGCTATGGCTTCTACCTCTGGGTAATTTTCTTTTATGGTGTTAGCTAAGGCCTCTTTTATTAAGGTTCTTGTTTCTGGATATGATAAAGAAAGGCGATTATCACAATAAATAGGTGATTTCCAGCCAGAACTCCAGGTGAAAGGATCATCAAGGTTGAGTTTAATGGCTTCTATATCCAAAAGCTTGGCCGCAATAGTATATCCGATATCTGTAGACATGATAAAAACTTTTGCTTGCGAAAATATGGATTAAAAAACTTAAATTCTATTGGCGCGCTGCCAAATATTTTTTTCATTTGTGATCAGACTAATTATTCTTAGATGAACCTATTCATCAATGACATTCCTGTTCAGCTTGTGCGGTCCTCAGAAAGGCCAAATAAGAGTGAATTCAATAATATAATTAATGCAGAAATTGAGCCTATTACTCAGGCCAAGTTATTGCATAGAGTGTGGATAAAGCATGCTAAGCGCGAAGACCTGGATCAGCTTTTTGATCTATTGGATACTACCGTGCCGCAAGGGCTTATTTCTATCACCCTTACTATTGACGATTATGATGATATGAAGAAATTTCTGAAGAAGAAATTTAAAGTCATAAAGGCGGCTGGTGGGCTGGTGAGAAAAAAGGATAAAATCCTTATGATCTATAGACTCAAAAAATGGGACTTGCCTAAAGGAAAGCTCGATAAGGGCGAAAGTATCCGTGAGGCCGCAGTAAGGGAAGTGCAGGAAGAGTGCAATGTTAAGGTAGAGTTAAATGATAAAATCTGTACTACCTGGCATACCTACACTATGAAGAAACGCAGAATCCTGAAGAAAACTTCATGGTATACTATGGATATAGTTAAGGATTCTAAGATGAAGCCCCAGACCGAAGAGGATATTGAAGAAGTAAGATGGATGACCCGAAAGGAAGTTTTTCATGCCTTACAGGATTCTTACAAATCTATAGGTTTTGTATTTGACTGCTATTTTAAGAAAGAGAAGCAGGCAGAAGAAGCCAAACTATAATTCTTGGAGAATAATCTTATTTGGGAAGTTTGTAGGGGATGAAATCATCAACATTTCCTCCATATCTGTGAACTTCCCTGATAATGGAGCTACTTATAGCTGCTAATTCCGGAGAAGTAATCAAAAATACAGACTCAAGATGCTCATAAAGGTATTTGTTTACCTGAGCAATGCTGTTTTCATATTCAAAGTCAGTAGTATTTCTTAGGCCTCTAAGCAGGTAGTTCGCGTTGTGCTTTCTGGCCAGATCAGCGGTAAGCTCGTTATAAACTACCACTTTTATATTATCATGATTGCTGAAAGTCTGCTCTATAAGCTCTACCATCACCTCTATTTCAAAGTAGCGATTGGTTTTCTTGCTATTATGCCCTATGGCTATAATGATTTCATCAAAAAGCGTTAGGCCACGCAGTACTATGTCCTCATGTCCTCTCGTAAAAGGATCAAAGGAGCCAGGAAAAACAGCTGTTTTTTTCATGAGGAAAAGTAATGGTTAGTCACACAAATGAATACTGTACAGATCAAAATAATGATGGTCTTGTACTTCATCAAATAGGTAACCAAAGTTTAGGTATGAAGGTCTGTCTCCAAAGGAAATGTTCTTAATGAACTTATAGAATTCCTGATAATGAGGAGATTGTTTTCCTATATAACCCCAAAGTACTACATCACTCTTTTGCTGGTTTTTCTGTAATCCTTTCATTACCAGCATAATGTACTTAATGTAGTCGTTGAATTGCTTTATAGAAAATTGATTGTAATACTCCAGCTTATTGTTTTTCAAGGTGAGAATGTGCAGCTTGAAACGGTCAATATATAAATAGAGAGTATTTTTCTTATTAGATTGTTCGAAGTTGGTTATTCCTTCTATCAGTGCACTTGACTGATGGATGAAGCCTACATCTGCGTTAGGGTATAAGCCTTTAATCCAAGAGTGAAGGTTTCTATTTACCGCAAAAATACAGATAGCATCTGATTTTATATGCTTGTAATATAGCACCTCTTCTATGTCAGTGTTTACCTTGCTGTTTAACTTTAAGTAGTCTACAGCGGCCTCTTTTACAAAGAGAGAAGAAGGAACAAGAGAGAATTTACTATTCTTAAGACTTATCCTTACGTTTTTCCAGAACCCGGCCATTAGGAGGTGGTGTTCTTCAAAAAGAGATTGTAGGATCGTTAAGAACTGTGAGTGAGTTTTAGCACTTGCAAGAACATAATCTTCGAGCAAGAGTGTACGGTTGCTGGTAGAATCTACTACAGCCACCTGTAAGTCTCTGATTCCTATTTGAACCATAAGATTGTAAAGATGAAGTTTGTCTACATCAAACTTTTCATCTTTTATTTTCTTTATGAGCTTATAGCTGGCTGTAGTTGTATCCAAAATTTTATTCCCAGTTTCCTGAAGTTGTTACATCTGTTCTGCTACCAAATCTAAGAGGACGTCTGTTTTTACTATCAGCATCTTCTTTTCTGGTTTCGTCGAATGGTTGAGGGTTTTTAACCTCAATCACATTTACCGCGGTTCCATTTTTATCTAATTGGGCAGCGTATATTTCAAATTTTACGTCCTCGTATCCAGGTACGTAAGCTAGTTTACTAAGATCAGTGTTAGGGTTAAATCTGGTTTCTTCAAGAGTCATTAAAAGATCTCCTTTATTAAGCTCTTGTCCAGGCTTCACATCTTCTATTTTTACCACCTTACCATTGTCTCTGAATTTATGAGTAGAGTTTTTTCCCTCTTGCTTCAAAACGTAGGCACTGCTGTTTTTTGTTACCTGATCACCTAGCTTAGCAACAAATTTAACAAAAATACCGTGGTTGGCTGCAGTTACGTTATGAGTTTCGTAGAAGATTCTTTCTTTGGCAGGTATCATACCCAAGGTGTCATAGGTTACTACTGTGCTATCTGCACCGTAGGCTAGAGTGAAAATTTCTTCTTTTCTTTCAATTATTGGGAACTGGCCATTTTTAATAAAATCAGCTAGTTTATCCCAGTCACTGGTGTATTTTCCGTTTACCTCCTGATATGCCGTTTCAGCTTCCCTGATAAGTTGTAGTTTATAAATAACAGCTGCTTCTTGGCTAGCTATTCTTTCTTTTGCCTCGATTTTAGTGGTGATGTCTCTAGTTAAATAGACAGCCAAACTAACGCTGCAAATGAATAATATTAAAGAAACGATTTTGGTGACATTCATTTTCTAGGATTTTTTTGGTGCAATAATAAAACTTTTGAATTGCAATACATAATATATTAAACCGCTATTTTATGCAATTATGATCAAAATTTAAAATAGCCGCGCATATTTATAAGCGTTTTTTTGTTACTCACTCCATGAAGTGTATTATGTATTGTTTTTGTATCCATAATCTGTAATTCTGAGAAAGTCACAAACTTAATATCTCTCATTATCTGATTTTCTTTACTTAACTCAGGGTCAGTACCTAAGCCGAGCATGCCAGAACTAATTTCTACCAAAAAAAATAACTCCACAGCATGTAGTGGCGGCGTAATTACTTCATTGGCAAACAGAAATTCTTTCACCTCTACTTTTAGGCCTGTTTCTTCTTCAAATTCTCTCGTTAATGCATCCTCTGCACTTTCTCCAAACTCTACACCACCGCCAGGAGGCGCCCATAGAATTCCTTCTGAGCCTACGCCTTCGTGTTTAACAAGCAAGAGCCCATCCTGTTTAAAGCATAGGCCACAAACTCTTAATCTTATTTTGTTGCCAAATGATTGTTCAACGATGTTTTTCATTTTTAATTGTTGAGGATTCTCCCCTAAATTTGATTTAAGGATCTCCTTTTCACAAATCTAAAATTTGATAGTTAAATTACTAAATATGCTTAAAACCTATAATCCTAATTACAAAAGTCGCGTAGAGAAGTTTTTGGAACGTCAGTTTTTCATGAAACATATTCATTTTTCTTTATCAGAGATTGAAGAGGGAAGCACTGAGGGCTGGTTAGAGCTGGAGGAGATGCACTTGCAGCAAAAAGGAGTAGTACATGGCGGAGTGATAGCTACCCTGGCAGATAGCACTATGGGGTTTGCAGCTTACACGCTGTTGGCTGATGATCAACATGTGGTTACTGGCGAACTAAAAGTGTCTTATCTTAACCCAGGAGTAGGGGACAAACTATGGGCTAAAGGCTGGGTTTTAAAACAAGGTAAAAAAGTGAACTTTTGCGAAGCGGAAGTGTATGCGTATAATGCTGAGCAACGCAAGCTGATAGCTAAAGCCAGTGCCACTATGATTACCATCTTTCCGGAGAACTAAAAGAATATATGCCAAGACCATCTCAGATATTAAAAAATAAATTTCCTTTTGAACCTACTCCGGGACAGCTCCGTCTCTTTGAACAGGTAGATCGTTTTTTGGAAGAGAAGCGCGAAAAATCGGTATTAATAATTAAGGGGTATGCTGGTACGGGTAAAACTACTGTAGTAAGTACGCTTACTCAGGTATTGCCGCTTTTTAACTCCAAGTTTGTACTTATGGCGCCTACAGGTAGGGCGGCTAAGGTGATGTCTCAATATGCTCATAGAGTAGCTTTCACTATTCATAAACGAATTTACAAACAAGTGGGTAATGAGACGGAAGGCCCCTCTTTTCAGCGACAAAAGAACTATTCTAAAAACACTGTCTTTATAGTAGATGAGGCGTCTATGATCAATGAAGATAGGAGTTATGGAAGTAGGGGCTTGCTGAGTGATTTGTTTGATTTTGTGTTTTCTGAAGAAAGTAATAAGCTTATTTTAATAGGAGATGATGCTCAGCTTCCGCCAGTAGGTCAGCTGATTAGTCCTGCTTTAGATAAAGATTACCTAGAAGGAGCATATTCTGCTTCAGTGCATCATGCTATGCTTACAGAAGTGATGCGGCAGGAAGGGGATTCTGGTATTCTAATGAATGCTACAGGATTAAGAAATTTGCTTTCCACTGAAAAGCCACAGATTCAGTTTACCACCAAAGGCCATCAGGATATATTTAAAATGACAGGTGAGCGAATGGAAGATGGCCTTAGGTACGCTTATGATAATTTTGGTATGGAGAATACTATTATCATTTGCAGATCAAACAAACTGGCAAATAATTATAATCAATATATCAGAAATAGGATTCACTTTTATGAATCAGAGCTGGAGGTAGGTGAAATGCTCATGATAGTGAAGAACAACTATTTATTTACACCTGATGATGTGCCTGGCAGCTTCCTGGCTAATGGTGACTTTGTGGAGGTAATGAAGATTGTGTCTTTTGAGGAAATGTATGGCTATCGTTTTGCTACGCTCCATCTGCGCATGGTAGATTACCCCACCGAAACCACTTTTGAGGCTAAAGTAATCCTGGATACGCTGCACTCAGAAACACCTTCTCTGACTTCAGAGCAAAACAGGGAGCTGTATGAGGCGGTGAGTGAAGACTATCAGGATCTGGCTTCAGTAAGAGAAAGAAGGGAAGCAATAAAAAAGGACCCTTATATGAATGCCTTGCAGGTGAAATTTGCCTATGCCCTTACCTGTCATAAATCTCAGGGTGGGCAGTGGAATGCTGTTTTTGTAGATCAGGGATATCTCAAAGAAGACGGCATAGATGCAGAGTATGTGAGGTGGCTTTATACGGCCGTAACCCGTGCTACTGATCAGCTCTTTTTGGTGAATTTTAATAAAAAAATGTTTGTTAGTTAGTATAATTTACGGCAGGATTGTTGTTCTTTATTCCTAAATTTGAAGTATAATCAATAAAAACGATCTTAATATGAAGACCTTTGTAGCATTTATTTTTGGTATTTTCGTGATATGCAGTGCCTTAGCACAGGAAGCCACTGAAGCCAAGAATGGCCCGGTGATGTCATTTGAGGAAGTGAAGCATGAGTTTGGTGATATTCATCAAGGAGATAAGGTGGAATACACCTTCGATTTTGAGAATACAGGTAATGAGCCTTTAGTGATAAGCAATGTTCAGGTTACCTGCGGATGTACTGCTTCAGATTGGCCAAGAGACCCTATAGCACCAGGACAAGCATCTAAAATTACTATTAAATTTAACAGTACCGGTAAAATGGGAGCTCAGAATAAAGTAATTACTATTGTGAGTAACGCTGTAAATGAAAATAATAGATTGGTAATTACTGCTAACGTCCTTCCTAAGGAAAGTAAGTAATTCCTGAAAAGACATTAAAATATAAAAGGCTGCTTCTTAAGAGGCAGCCTTTTGTATTTTAGTAATTCCTATTAAAAAGAGTATCCAGCCGAGGATCATCAGTACACCTCCAAAGGGAGTTATTGCTCCTAATACAGGGGTGTTAGTAATGCATAATATGTATAAAGATCCGCTGAAAATAAGGGTGCCTATAAAAGTACTGTAGGCAGCATAGCTCAATAGTTTCACTTCCCATTGGGCATGGATAATTCCGATAGCCAATAAAGCCAAGGTATGATAAAACTGATACCGAACGCCTATTTCAAAAGTATCTAATCGGCCATTTTCTATTAATAGAGGCTTTAGCCCGTGAGAGCCAAATGCGCCAATTATTACGGATAAAGCCCCCAGTACGCAGGCTGTAACCAGAATATTCTTGCTTTTACTTGTCATAATTTCTTGCTCCAAAAATAGCACTACCTACTCTTATGAGGGTACTTCCTTCTTCTATTGCTAGTTCATAGTCACCACTCATGCCCATAGATAGTTCTTGCATTTCTATATTTTCGGGTAAAGCTAAGCCAGCAGTTTTGTCAAACAAATTTTTAAGGTATCGGAATTCTTTCCTTACCTGATCCTCATTATCAGTGAAAGTAGCCATGCCCATTAAACCTACCACCTTAACGTTATTCAGAGATTTTATTTCTTCGGAGTTAATAATCTCTAAAAGCTCTTCTTCAGAAAGACCGAACTTGGTTTCTTCTTTAGCTATATGTATCTGTAGCAGGCATGAGATCACTCGTTCATTTTTGGCTCCTTGCTTGTTTATTTCCTTTAGTAATTTAAAGGTGTCAACTGAGTGAATGAGGCTTACAAAAGGCGCTATATACTTCACCTTGTTGCGCTGTAAATGACCGATCATGTGCCATTCTATATCCTTTGGAAGGACTTCATATTTGTCAGTGAGCTCCTGAACTTTGTTTTCTCCGAAAATCCTAACCCCTTCATTATAAGCTTCTTGTAGAAGTTCGATAGGTTTAGTTTTACTTACGGCAACTAATCTGCACGATTTGTCCGACAAATAATTTTGAAATTCTTTAATATTGTTTTTGATATCCACCATATAATTTTAAATATCGATGCAAAAATTATATGGACAAAGTAAGAAATTTTAACTGAGAGCTTATGCCTATTTTGGGTACTTTATTAAAGAAAGGAATTCGAATCAGAGAGAGTCTTGACCAAGAATATTCGAATCCTTACGATTTGCAAAAGCAAGAACTCAAGAAGTTATTAATAACTGCCAGTCAGACCCAGTTTGGTAAATACTATAGCTTCGATAGAATATTAGAATCATATAAGGAATTAGATCCAAAGGCCTTTTTTCAACTTTTCAAAGAGTTAATCCCTATTCATAATTACAATAAAATGTATGATGACTGGTGGCGAATGGCTCAAGATGGAAAGTCAGACGTTTGCTGGCCGGGGAATGTCAAATATTTTGCTTTAAGTTCTGGTACTTCAGAGGCTTCTTCTAAATATATCCCTATTACCAGAGATATGAAAAAGGCCATACAGAAGACCAGTATAAGGCAAATTTTATCCCTTTCGAAGTATGATCTGCCGTCAGAAATTTTTCAGGGAGGCATTTTAATGTTGGGTGGCAGTACGCACCTAAATAATAGAGGAAGTTATTTTGAAGGAGATTTGAGTGGTATTCAGGCGGCACAATTGCCTTTTTGGTTTCAACATTTTTATAAGCCAGGTAAGCGTATTGCTCAAACTCGCGATTGGGAAGAGAAGCTAAATGAAATAGCTAAGAAGGCTAAGGACTGGAATATTAGCATTATAGTGGGAGTGCCAGCCTGGATTCAGATTCTCATGGAGAAAATACTGGACTATAATAAAGTAGATAACATCCATGAAATATGGCCCAACTTAACGGTATATGTACATGGAGGAGTGTCTTTTGATCCTTATAGAAAGGGATTTAGAAGGCTTCTGGGTAGAGATATTCATTATATAGAGACCTACCTTGCTTCGGAAGGTTTTATTGCTTTTCAGGGTAAGCCAGATACTCGCAACATGAAAATGGTGCTTAACAATGGTTCTTTTTATGAGTTTGTGCCTTTTGAAGAGCAAAATTTTGATGAGAATGGAGATATTCTTCCTTCTGCCCAAACGCTAATGATAGATGAAGTGGAAGAAGGCAAAGAATATGCTTTATTGCTATCATCTTGTGCAGGAGCCTGGAGGTATATGATAGGAGATGTGGTGAAGATAGTTTCTAAAGAAGAAGCTGAGATTGTGATAACAGGGCGTACCAAACACTTCCTCAGCTTGTGTGGTGAGCATATGTCGGTAGATAATATGAATAAGGCCATAGAAATGCTGGCCGATGAATTAAACATAACCATTCCTGAATTTACGGTATCCGGTATTCCGCATGGCACTTTGTTCGCTCATCATTGGTACATAGGTACAGATGATGCTATCAAGATCAGTGCCGATGAAGTAAGGGATAAGCTCGATGGATACCTGAAAGAGTTAAACGATGATTATAAAGTAGAAAGAAGTGCCGCTCTGCGAGATGTGTTTGTAGATGTGCTTCCGGTAAGTACTTTCTATAGGTGGATGGAGTCAAAAGGAAAAGTTGGAGGGCAAAATAAATTCCCTCGTGTCATTAAAAGTCATCAGTATGATGATTGGAAGGAATTTATTAAGGCAGATTTGTAATGTATATTGTCAATGGAGCATTGTTTGGTCTTTTGCTCATGGTGCTGGTTGGCCCGGTGTTTTTTACACTAATACAAACCAGCTTAGAAAAAGGCTTTAACAAGGCTATTTTAGTAGCTTTAGGTATTTTTTTTAGTGATGCCATGTTTATAGGCTTAGCTTATTTAGGGGTATCACAGTTTGTAAATAAGTCAGGATATAATGCCTGGATAGGATATATAGGAGGAGTGATTCTTACCATTTTTGGTATATACTATCTGGTGAAATTCCGAAGACCAGTAAACATGTCGGCCAAATCGGTATCTGTAAAAGGTACCTTCAGGTTTATTTTCAAAGGCTTTTTAATAAATGGCATAAGTCCTTTTGTACTCTTATTTTGGGTAGGAGCTATGAGTCTGGCTACAGTCAGGTATGGGTATCACGGTCATAAGCTGTTAGGCTTTTTCCTTACCATAATGATCATAGCGCTCTCAAGCGATATTATGAAAGCCTATTTAGCCGGTAAACTCAGGCGATTATTTACGCCAAGATTATTTAAAATATTGAATTTGGTAGTAGGCCTGGCCATGATTGGTTTCGGCATACATATGTTCATATTCAGTATTTAGTCTTGAAGCACGTTTGAGATAAAAGTAGATTTTAATAAAAGCCAAAGTAAAAAGAAACAAATAGCCCAGATGAGGTAATTCCTGTAAAAATCAGTGGTGTCCTTATATCTGGATTCTTTTATTTCGGCTTTTTCATACTTATCAATCAGGTCAAATACCTGCTGAAGGGCTTCATTATCAGATACTCTATAGAACTGTCCTTCGCCAATTTTGGCAATCTCACGCAGGGTGGTTTCATCCATGGTGTTTTCTATCATTCTAGGTCTACCAAAGAAGTCTTTACCGAAAGGAACTTTACCTTCTTTACCAATGGCTATAGAATAGATTTTTATATCATAAGCGGCAGCAAGTTTGGCTGCAGTGAGAGGATCTATATTCCCTGCAGTATTATCACCATCACTTAAGAGTATTACCACCTTAGATTTTGAGTCAGACTCACGCATACGGTTAGTGGCCACTGCCAGAGCACTACCTATAGCGGTACCTCTGTTCTCAATCATATCAAAGTTAATATCCTCTATGTATGACTTTAGTAGTTCATAGTCTGTAGTGAGGGGAGAGAGAGAGTAGGCATCTCCCGAAAAGATTACCATACCTATTCTGTCCTGAAAGCGGCCATCAATAAAGTCTTCAGCCACATTTTTTGCTGCTTCCAGACGGTTAGGTTTAAAGTCTTCTATTTGCATAGATTGAGAGATATCTACTACTAGCATAATATCAATACCCTCAGTCCATTGCTCTACTTTTTCATTAGTCTTTTGAGGTCTGGCCAGTGCTACTATTATTAGCGCTATAAAAGCTATAAATAATAAGTCAGGAAGTACCCTTACTAAGTTAGTAGGGTTAGATTTTATTTGACTTTTAGTAAGTGCTACCGGTAGCTTTTGGTTAAGGTAGTGCCTGATAACCCACCTGAGTATAATGAAAATAGGAATAGCCAATAGAGCATACAGTACCAATGGATTTTCCCAGGTGAAGTTGTTAAAAGTAGTAGTAGAAAACCATTTTAATGAGTACCATGGCATTTCCAGATTCGCATTACTAGTCATTTTTTACCTCCTCTACTTTTGCTGTGTACCTTTCATTAGAATATTTTTTCAGACTTGTATATGCAGGCATAAGTTCACCATGTGCTTTAGGATTATAAATGGCCATATCTAGTTGTGTCAGCGAGTCTTCTATGCCTTTAGGCTGGTATCTTTTAATAATTTCTTTTGTGGTAAGCTTAGTATATGGCTGTTTTTCTAATTGTTCCAGGTATCGCTTCCATATGATCAGTACTTTTTCTGCTTGCTTGCTGGTAGAGAGTGACTGATCAGTGACTACGCTATCATATTGCTGTACAAAGCTTTCATATGCCTTTTTAAGCCTCTTTATTTTAAAGAACTTCTTCACCTTGCCACCAAAAACAATAATGGAGATTATAGCTACTACTATGAATATTGCCAGCCCCACTATTAGATAAGGATAGTTAAAAGCAAATTCTACAGGCTTATAAGTAGTATTTTCCTTCAAAGGCAATTCTTCTACTGCCAGCGAGTCCGGAACTTCTTTTACCAGCTGTTGGAGTATTACTGAGTCAGTATTAGAATATATAGTGGTGCTATCATTTCCGTGCAGTGCGAATACTGGAAGCTTGAGTGTTTGTATACTGTCTATCTCAAAAGAAGTGAGGTAATAAACAGCACTATCATAGCTTATCAGGCTATCAGATTTTGTGGGGAAATATAGCTTATGATCTATCTCATAAGGAGAGAAATCATATAATGAATCAGGAAAAACCACATCAATGGATCGTGGGTGTTTCACAGATAAGGAGAAGCCAATGGGAGATCCAATCTTAATGGTATCTTCAAGAAACTGCCCCTGAGGGTTGATGTCTTGTGCCTTGATGGCTTGGCTTACAAAAAATAAAACTAATGTTAGACTTAAAATTCCTTTAAACACTCTTTACGGTTTTATTTCTTACTCTAAATAATTTAAGAAGCTTAGGAACATAATCTTCTTCAGTATCTACTGAAATGAAATTTATTTGATGCTTTTTAGCAAAAATAGATAGCTCCTCTTCGTTGTCAGCGTAGTTTTGTTTTATTCTGGATCTAAAATTACCAAAAGAGGTGTTTACCCAAATAGTTTTACGGCTTTCTTTCTCAAAAACTGGTACAATGCCCAATTTAGGCAGTCTGGTTTCTCTTTTGTCGGTAACTCTGATCATTACTACATCATGCTTCTTGGCCAGGCCTTTGAGATTATGCTGATACCCTTCATCTATAAAGTCTGAAATAAAAATCACTACACTTCTTTTTTTAACAGCATTGAGCGTCCATAATATGGCTTTGCTCAGATCAGTAAGATAAGAAGTAGGCTGTAGGTGGCTAAGGCTGCTAATGACTTCATAAGCTTGCTTGGGGCCTTTCCCTGGTCTTACATATTTTTCCTTTTGGTCAGAGAAACAGACGAGTCCTACCTGGCTGGCTTGCTTAATGGCAGCAAGTGAAAGTACTCCGCAGATCTCTTTGCTGATATCCACTTTTTGTTTGCCAGGGCTGCCTATTTCCTGAGATCCACTTACATCGAGTATAAAAAATACAGTTTGTTCTTTTTCTTCTTTAAAGGTTTTTACAAAGGTACCATGCCCTTTTGCGCTTACGTTCCAGTCAATAGTACGGATGTCATCACCATACTGGTAGGTGCGTACATCATCAAATTCTAACCCTGATCCTTTAAATATAGAATGAAAATCACCTTGCATCTGGCTATTGATAGCCTTCCTGATTTGTATTTCATACTTTCGTAGTTTTTTTATAAGGTGTTTCATTGGCCTAATTTTCGCTGTAAAACTGTTACAAATTTCACGAATATCTGCAATTTGCAAAAGCGTGAATTATTTAGCAGGGAAAAATATTGTATTAATGGATTTTTGCGTAGTTAAGATCACTTTTGCATACTGCGCAAATCAAAACTATTGACATGAGAACGAAAATTTTTATTATATGTTATCTTTTTTTGGTGAGTTGTTCGTCTAGCGATGACGTGCCTGAAGGGATTCTCGAAAAAGATGAGATGATATCAATTATGCTGGATATGTATCTTGCTGAAGGTAAGGTGAATAATCTGCGAATAACCAGAGATTCTTCCTTAGCCATCTTTAATGCTTATGAAAAGGCACTTTATGAAAAACATAACGTGTCAGATAGCGTATACCGAGAAAGTTTAACATATTATTATGATCATCCTATGCAGCTGGAGAAGGTGTATGAATCAGTGTTGGATAGTCTTAACCTAAAGCAGGAACGCCTCAAAGAGAAGAAGGAAGAGGAAGGAGAAGGCAAGGATAAGCCCAAAGAAGGTGATGCAGCTGATAAGGATGAAGAAAAGGATAAAAACAAGGAGTAAAAATGCTATATCCTAAGGAATTAGAGCAGAAAATAGGATTTGATAAAATAAGAGATTTCTTAAAGGAGAGATGCCTTTCTGATTTAGGAATTTCAATAGTAAATAAAATAGGGTATTCTACTGAGATAGATCAGGTAGAAAAATTGTTATTTCAGACGTCAGAGTTTCTAAGTATTCTTACCTCTGATGAGCCTTTCCCTACCAATTATTTTTATGATGTATCGTCATCATTAAAGGGTATAAGAGCTGAAGGCACATTTTTGACCGAAGATGAATTTTTAAGAGTAAATAATTCTCTTAAAACCATCGTGGCTTGTATTAGATTCTTCAGAAAAAGGGAGGAGTCATACCCATATTTATCATCTATGAATGGCCTGGTGAAATTTGATGAGACCATTATAGATGCCATAAGTCAGAAAATTGATGATGGTGGGTTTGTAAAGGATTCGGCTAGTGAAGGCCTGGCAGAGGTGCGCAGAAGCCTGAAAGGCAAGCATGCTCAGGTGAGAAGAGCCCTTGATTCCATTTATAAGAATGCCGTTAAAGATGGTTACGTGCCAGAAGGTGCTTCGCTTACAGTAAGAGATGGCCGTATGGTTATTCCTATTACCGCTGAGTATAAGCGTAGAATAAAGGGTTTTGTGCATGATGAATCCGCTACCGGCCAAACTGTTTACCTGGAGCCTTCTGAGGTTTTGGAAGGGAACAATGAGATCAGAGAGTTAGAAAATGCTGAGAAAAGAGAAGTAATAAAAGTATTAACTCGCCTGACTGACAGGCTGAGGGTGGATCTACAAAATATTAAAAGAGGATATCACTACCTGTCTTTAATAGATTTTATTAGAGCAAAAGCCAAGTTAGCTTATGACATGGAGGCGGTACGTCCTGAAATCACTAACAAGCCGTTTTTTGATTGGCGGGAGGCCAGGCACCCTATATTGCTGATGGCTTACCAGGCTAGTGGCAGAAAGGTGGAGCCTTTGAGTATTGTAATAAGTGAAGATCAACATTTTGTAGTCATTAGTGGTCCTAACGCCGGGGGTAAATCTGTGTGCCTTAAAACAGTGGCTCTTACGCAGTATATGTTGCAATGCGGCCTGTTGGTGCCCATTAGAGAGGATTCAAAAGCCGGTATTTACCAAGATATATTTATTGATATAGGTGATGAGCAGTCAATTGAGAATGACCTTAGTACGTATAGTTCCCACCTTTCTAATATGAAGTACTTTCTGCAACATGCAGATGATTCCTCTCTTTGTTTAATAGATGAATTTGGTACAGGTACAGATCCTCACTATGGAGGAGCCATCGCAGAGGGGATTCTAGATCAGCTGGTAGGAAAAAGAGCTAAGGGTGTAATTACCACTCACTATAGTAACATTAAGCACTATGCCGAAAATAAGGAGAAAGTGGTTAATGGTGCCATGAAGTATGATGTGGAAAACCTGGAGCCGCTATATCAATTGGAGATAGGTAAGCCTGGTAGTTCGTTTTCATTAGAAATAGCCAGAAAGATAGGCTTGGCTAATACTGTAACCAAGTATGCTCGCGAGGTAATTGGCAGAAAAGGTGTAGATGTAGATGACCTGATTTTGAAACTGGAAAAGCAGACTCAGGAGATACAAAGACGTGAGCAGGAGGCTTTAGATTTGGATAAAGAAGTAAAAAGCCTCAAAAGAAGGTATGATAAGCTGTATCAAGAGCTGGAAGATAATAAGAGGGATATTATTAATAAAGCCAAAAGAGATGCTGCTTCTTTACTTGCTACCACTAATAAGGAGATAGAAAAGACCATACGTCATATTAAGGAGAATAAGGCTGAGAAGAAGGAAACCATTAAGATGAGGAATCGTCTGGCGAACCTAAAAGAACAGGTAGATGTAAAGCCAGCAGTTTCTAAGCCCAAAATAGAAGTAGTGCCTGGCGAAATAGGCGTGGGAGATACCGTAAGGTTTATAGATAATCAGGTGACAGGAGAGGTGATAGATGTAAGAGGTAAAGATGTAGAAGTGAAAGTCGGCGACCTGAAAACGGTAGTGAAGAAGAAGCGGCTGGAGAAAATTTCTAAGGCTAAGGCCAGAGAAATTACCAGAAGCTATGGTAAGCCAGGTTCAGGCATGAATCTCAATCAAAAAGTAGCGGACTTTACCGGCACCCTAGATGTAAGAGGTAAGAGGGGAGAAGAAGTATTAGGTATGGTAGATAAGTTTATAGATGATGCCATGATAGCCAATAGCTCAGAAGTGAAAATTCTCCATGGTAAGGGCAATGGCATCTTGAAAGATTTGATCAGGAATCACTTGAAGGGCTCTAACGTGATTGAAAGCATTCATGATGAACACGTAGAGCGTGGTGGAGCCGGAATAAGTATAGTGACCTTAAAATAAAAAAAAGAGAGACTTAAATGGTCTCTCTTAATATATAGTTAGTAATTATCTAATCTTATCTTTCAAATGTAAATACCCAGGCACCTTCAACTTCTGCTGTTCTGGCATTATTGAAACCTTCTCCTGTGTATGCAAAGCTAAGTGTTAAAGCTTCATTAGTTACAGCATAGTTCATAGATTGAGATCCAAGAGTAATACTAGATGTTACTGGTGAACCAAAATCCCAAGATTCACTATTGCTAAAAGGTAGTAGATCAGGACCTCCACTTGTAGTATAATTACCATCAGTAAATGTAATGGTAAAGCCATCATAGTCTGTTCTGCGACTTCCATCGGTAGTTACACTAGTAGCAGTCCAGGTACCATTCAAAAGAGCAGTTTGAGTTTCTTCTTCAGAAGGACCTCCATCATCGCTTCCACATCCAATTATAGTTAAAAGTACAAAAAGGACTCCTGTCGATAGTAAATAAGATAATTTTTTCATTTAAGCTTCGATGTTTATTATTTTACGAGGTTGAAATATAGTAATAATTATTCTTTAATACATTAAAATGTCAATAAAGTGACCCTTCCATGTCAAAATGTTGTATTAAAGTTAAGACGTTTTGAAATTAGTCAGGGCTATTTCCTGGGGGCAGTAAGACTTATATTCCTCAGGTTGGTTGCTGGCAATGATCACTGATCTCTCTGTACTGATTACCTTCTTCATTTCTTCCTGGTACCAGGCAATACCTTGAGCATCAAGGTTTGAAGTTGGTTCGTCTAGCAGTATGTAATCGCTTTTGGTGTAGAACGCAAGGGCCAATTTTAGCCTTTGCTTCATGCCTGAAGAGAAATTCTGAACATATTTATTGGCTGATTTCTCCAGTAAAGCCACTTCCATTACTTCTTGTGGACTTATTCCTTTTTGAATATCTCTGAATTTAAAATGAAAATCAAGATGCTCAGCTAGTGAAAAGCCTTCAATGAGTTCCATATAAGGCGTAGCTACGGTAAAGGAAGCAAAGGCTTGTTCTGCAGGTATAATTTTGTCGCCTGCCTGGTAAATGATTTTACCTGTTGATGGCAAGTGGTAGCCGCTTAAAATAGTGAGAAGAGTAGACTTACCGCTGCCGTTATGGCCAGTAAGTGCATACCCTTTTCCTTGCTCAAAAGTATAGTTGAAGTCTTTAAATATCCATTCGTTGATATAACGTTTACCCAGCTTTTCAACGGATATTTGCATACATTAGTAGCTATACCCTTTCATTACTCCACGGTCAGAGTTTCTGATGAAGTTGATTATTTCATCTCTCTCTTTTGATGGAGGTAGTTCTAGCTCTACTAAATCTAAAGCTTTAGAGTTATTAAGACCTTTTAAGAATACATATCTGTATATCTCCTGGATCTCATTAATTTTCTCTGAAGTAAATTCTCTTCTTCTTAAGCCAATAGAATTGATGCCACAGTAAGTAAGAGGCTCACGTGCTGCTTTAGTGTAAGGAGGAACGTCTTTTCTTACCAAAGAGCCTCCACCTATGTAAGCATGAGATCCTATTCTTGTAAACTGCTGTACTGCGCAAGATCCACCAAAAATAACAAAGTCATCTATTATTACATGGCCTGCAAGCTGAGTAGAGTTTCCAAGTATACACTGGTCACCAATAATGCAGTCATGCCCGATATGAACATAAGCCATTATAAGGCAGTTAGCACCTACTTCTGTTTTGTATTTATCTACAGTACCTCTGTTTATGGTGGCACACTCTCTAATGGTAGTGTTATCACCAATAATAGTTACTGTTTCTTCTCCGGCAAATTTCAGATCCTGAGGGATAGCAGAAATTACAGCTCCGGGATATATTTTCACGTTCTTTCCTATCCTGGCTCCTTCAAAAATAGTTACGTTCGGGCCTATCCAGGAACCTTCTTCAATTACTACATTTTTATGTATAGTAGAAAAAGGTTCTATCACTACGTTCCTGGCTATTTTAGCCTGAGGATCTATATACGATAATGGTTGGTTCATATACTAAAAATCATTTAACCACGGTTATAAAACCTGTTGAGTTATATGAAAAGCAATTATGTAATACCTGTGAGGGTATTATCTTAACTGTCCTTTCTTACTATACTGGCAGTCATTGTTCCTTCGCACACAAGGGTGTTGCCTACATATGCCCTTCCAGACATTTTGGCGATTCCTCTTTTAATAGGAGCAAGCAGGTCACATTTAATTACCAGCGTATCCCCTGGTAACACCATCTTTCTGAATCGGAAATTTTCTATTCCCAAAAAGTAAGTCCAGTAGTTTTCTGGATCAGGAACAGTGTTAAGTACCAAAATACCACCTATCTGAGCCATAGCTTCTACCTGAAGTACTCCAGGCATAACAGGGTTTCCCGGGAAATGACCTAAGAAGTAATTCTCGTTAGTGGTAATATTTTTTACTCCAGATACACTCTCATCATCCAAATGAATAATCTTATCGATTAATAAAAATGGGAACCTATGAGGTAAGATGTTAGTGATTTGATTAATATCTAATACCGGAGGTAAGTTCGGATTATATTTAGGAACATTGTTTTTGCTAGAGCTTTGCATTGCTTTTTTAAGCTTTTTAGCAAAGGCTACGTTAGCGGCATGTCCTGGTCTGGCAGCAAGTATCTGAGCCTTGATGGGTCTTCCTGCTAGTGCTAAGTCACCCATAATGTCGAGTAGCTTGTGTCTTGCAGGTTCGTTTTTGTATCTAAGCTCTACATTATTTAAAATGCCTTCTTTTTTTACCTCTACCTTGGGCTTGTTGAATAGGCTGGCAATACTTTCCAGTTCTTCGTCTTTTACCACTCGGTCTACTACTACTATGGCATTATTTAAATCTCCACCTTTAATCAGATTATGCTTATGAAGCATTTCCAGCTCATGAAGGAAGCAGAATGTTCGGCATGAAGCAATCTCCTTTTCAAACTGGTTGATGTTGGTTAAAGAAGCATGTTGGCTACCTAATACAGGAGAGTTGTAATCGATCATTACAGTTACTCTGTAGTCATCTAGCGGTAATGCTGCTATTTCCACATCTCTTGAAGCATCTCTGTAGAATAGGCTGTCCTGAACTTCGTAAAAATCTCTTAAAGCATTTTGCTCTTCCGTTCCGGCTTCGTTAAGTATATCTACAAATTGCTTAGAGCTACCATCCATAATAGGAGGCTCAGGGCCATCTAACTGAATGAGAACATTATCTATTTCCAGACCTACAAGTGCGGCTAGTGTGTGCTCCACAGTATTTACTCTGGCACCACTTTGCTCTATGGTAGTTCCGCGAGATAAATCTACTACATTATCTACATCGGCATCTACTATAGGAGAACCCTCAAGGTCTACTCTTTGAAACTTTATTCCATGACCTGGCTTGGCGGGGAGGAAAGTCATGTTGGCCTGTACACCGGTATGTAAGCCAACGCCAGATAATGTTACTGATTTCTTAATTGTTTGCTGCTTGATATTCATTACTTTTCTTGAAATGTCGGCAAATTTAGTACTTTTTCTTCAAGTTGCTTTAATCTGACATTTAAATCCGGTAGATTTTTGAAAATAGCGTAAGTTTTGTAATAGTCTTTGTAATTGAAAGCAGGGCTTCCCATAAGCTGAGCGCCTTCTTCTTTGATGGTTTTACCCAATCCTGCTTGTGCACCTATTGAGGTTTTGTTCGCTAAGGTAATATGTCCTGCTATACCTACCTGGCCTGCTATTACACAGTTTTCGCCTACCTTGGTGGAGCCACTTACTCCTGTTTGGGCTGCTATAACGGTATTGTTACCTATTTCTACATTATGAGCTACCTGAATGAGGTTATCTAGTTTTACACCGTCACCTATTTTGGTGGCATCACCGTAGAAAGTAGCACAGTCTATTACTGTGTTAGCTCCAATGTCTACATTGTTACCTATAATTACATTGCCCATCTGTGGGATAGTTTTATAAGTGCCATCTTTCTGAGGAGCAAAGCCAAAACCGTCGCTACCAATTACAGTACCGGAATGTATAACGCAGTTAGATCCTACCTGAGTGTTAGCATATAGCTTTACACCTGCATTGATGATGGAATTGTCTCCAATTACCACATTATCACCAATGTAAGCATTAGGATAGATTTTTACATTGTTACCTAATTTCACGTTATTTCCAATGTAGGAAAACGCACCTCGGTATATATCTTCGCCTACAGAGCTGTTTTCTCCTATGAAAGAAGGTTGTTCTACGCCAGTTTTTTGGAAACTGATGAACTTATGGTATTCTTCTAATAAGACTGTAAAGCAGCTGTATGGATCATCTACCAGGATTAAGGTAGATTTTATTTCTTTTTTTGGTTGAAAACCTTTCTTTGTGATTACTGCACTAGCGTTTGTAGAGTAGAGAAAGTGTTCGTATTTAGGATTAGAAATGAAAGATATTTCGCCTTCTTTTGCATTCTCAATTTTGGCCAGCATGCTTATTTCCACACTGCCATCTCCTACCACTTCGCCCTCTAAAAGTGACGCAATCTGATCGACCGTAAACTTCATTTAAATGAGATAGAATGGTTAATTTCTTTTTACAAAGATACATTTTTAGGGCAGCATAGGTAGTATTTTTTGACAATTTTACTCATAGCCTTAATATTAGGTAAATCTGCTGCCTCAGCTATGTCTATTACCTTCCCTTTTTTTGTTAAAATATTGATAGTCTGCCCGCCGGCTATGTATGCTTTATTAGTTACTTCACCATGAGCAAAGAAGTACCTGCTGTCTGTTCTGAGTACATTATATTCCTCTGCTATATGATTTCTCAAAGATTTTAACTCTTCTTTACTTAAAGGATCATTAGTAAGTTTTATCTTAAAAAGCTTCCTGCCAAGTAAGAACTGACTCAAGGTGCTCAGTATTTTGTCATCATGGTTTTGCCATACTTTTATAGCTCCCCAAATGTCATAATCATCTAGCTGCCCGAAGGTGGTTAAAAGGCTGTCGTTATTCTGAAAATCCTCCAGCGTATATTCATTCATGAGAAAGTGCTTGAGGGCAGGGGTAGCAAATACTTCCTGATCGCTCGTGGCTAAATCTTTAGCTCTGATAATCATATTAATGAGCATTTTCTCTGCACTAACAGAAGCCTTATGCAGGTACACCTGCCAGTACATGAGCCTTCTGGCATTAAGGAAGTTTTCTATACTATAGATGCCTTTTTCTTCTACCACTATTTGGTCATCTACCACGGTGAGCATGCTTATAATCCGCTCCAGGCCGATGGCTCCTTCAGAAACACCAGTAAAAAAGCTATCTCTCTTTAGGTAATCCAGCCTGTCCATGTCCAGCTGGCTGCTCACCAACTGATGAAGAAATTTTCTGTGATAAGTGTTTTGAAATATTTTGATGGCCATGGATAGCTTATTATCAAAAACCTCATTTAAATATTTCATAAACAAAAATGAAATACTTTCATGCTGTATGCCTGGCAGTAAGCTAAACTCCAGTGCGTGAGAAAACGGTCCGTGGCCCATGTCATGAAGTAAGATAGCGATAAGAGCCGCTTCATATTCTTCATCTGATATTTCTATTCCTTTGCTTTTAAGGCTCTCCAGCGTTCTGGTCATCAGGTGCATGGCGCCTATGGCATGATGAAATCGGGTATGTAATGCGCCCGGATAAACCAGGCCTGTAAGTCCTAATTGCTTTATTCTTCTTAACCTCTGAAAAACAGGGTGTTCTATAATATCGAACACCAACTCACTTTTTATGTTAATAAATCCGTAGACAGGATCGTTGAAAATTTTCTTTTTATTCAATCTAATCTGATTTTATTGCGTTACGATTGTATAAGAAGTTTTTAATTAGAGTAAAAAACCAATATATGCAAAGATATAATATTTTGTGGGCTGATGACGAGATCGATTTATTAAAGCCACACATACTTTTTTTAGAGAACAAAGGGTACGATGTTACACCAGTGAATAGTGGAGCCGATGCTATAGAAAAATGTGAGGAAAGCCACTATGATGTAGTGTTTCTTGATGAAAATATGCCTGGAATGACAGGGCTGGAAACACTGACTCAAATAAAAAGTATGAGGCCAAACTTGCCGGTAGTTATGATTACCAAAAGTGAGGAAGAATTGATCATGGAAGAAGCTATTGGTGCCAAAATCGCTGATTACCTGATTAAACCTTTAAATCCTAGTCAGATTCTTATTTCGGTAAAAAGAATACTGGATAATAAACGTCTGATAACAGAGAAGACTAACCTAACCTACCAGCAGGAGTTTAGAAATATTAGTATGGCTTTTGGAGATGATCTTAACCATGCTGAGTGGGCAGAAATATATAAAAAGCTTATTTATTGGGAGTTAGAGATAGATAAGACCGAAAATAAAAGCATGGCAGAAGTGCTTTTTACTCAAAAGGAAGAAGCTAATAACCAATTTACCCGTTTTATTAAAGAGGAGTATGAGTCATGGCTTAATGATCCTGAATCTGATAAACCTTTGCTTTCGCACTTATTAATGAAGAAGAAAGTGTTCCCTAAGTTAGATGATGGTAAGCCTTTGTTCTTTTTAGTGATAGATAACCTTAGATATGATCAGTGGAAGGTTATAGAACCTGCCATTCATGAGCATTTTACTATTGAAGAAGAGGATACATATTACTCAATATTACCTACGACGACTGCCTATTCCAGAAATGCTATTTTCTCAGGAATGCTGCCTGCAGAAATGGCTCAGAAGCACAAGGATCTTTGGGTAGGAGAAGATGTGGAAGAAGGAAAGAATAACTACGAAGACCAGTTTTTAGAAAGACAGCTGAGAAGAAACAATCTGGATATTAAGTTTAGCTATCATAAAATAAAACAGATCAGTGAAGGAAAGCAGCTGGTAGATAATATCAGAAACCTGATGAATAATCAGCTCAATGTGATTGTTTATAATTTTGTAGACATGCTCTCTCATGCCCGTACTGATATGGCTATGATCAGGGAGCTTGCCCCTGATGAGTCTGCTTATCGTTCTATTACTAAATCATGGATAGAGCATTCACCTCTTATAGAAGCCATTAGAAATATTGCTGAAGCCGGCGGAAGGCTGATGATTACTACAGATCATGGTACTATCAGGGTAAAAAGGCCTTTTAAAATTGTGGGTGATCGTAATACAAATACTAACCTTAGATATAAACAAGGTAAAAATTTAGGCTATGATAGTGGAGATAAAATAATGGAAGCATTTAAGCCTGAACGCTTGCACTTACCTAAAATTAATGTCTCTTCTACCTATGTATTTGCTACAGAAGATCAATTCTTTGCTTATCCTAATAACTATAATTATTATGTGAATTACTACAAGGATACCTTTCAGCACGGAGGAGTATCGATGGAGGAAATGATTATTCCGATTATTTCACTAAATTCGAAGTATGGTTCATAAAATCTCGCCAGGACTTAGTATTACTTACTCAAGTCTGGCAGAAATAAAAGTAGTGGCAAAGCAGATTATTGACTTTGCCGGAGATGATAAGGTGTGGATTTTTGACGGAGAAATGGGAGCTGGGAAAACCACCTTAATAAAGGCTATTTGTGATCAATTAGGAGTTGAAGATGTGGTAAATAGCCCTACTTATGCTATAGTTAATGAATATAATAATGATGAAGGGGAAACCCTTTATCATTTTGATTTTTATCGTTTGGATGATCAGGAAGAGGCAATGGAAATAGGAGCCACAGAATATTTTTACTCTGGAGATTATTGCTTTATAGAATGGCCTTCTAAAGTAAGTGATCTCTTACCTGATGAGTTATTAAAAATAGATATTAGCATTACTGAAGATAACAGCAGGTTAATTGAAGTAACCAGGTATGAGTAAGAAAGAACATATGGGTTTTGCTGAGCTGGTAAAGGAGTCTAGCTTATCTCCCGAGGAAAAATTAATGCCCGTAAAGAAAAATATGCATTCCTTTTTTTTAGGTCTTCCTAATGAAATTTCACTACAAGAAAGGCGCATAACCTTAACTCCTGACTCTGTAGCCCTTTTGGTTAACAATGGTCATGAAGTATGGGTGGAAACTAAGGCAGGTCTTGGTTCCAAATTTTCTGATAAGGACTATAGCGATGCCGGAGCTAAAATAGTTTATTCTGCGGAAGAGGTCTATAAGGCAGAGGCGATACTTAAAATAGAGCCCCCAACACTGGAAGAGATAGAGATGATGAAACCCCGGCAGGTGCTTATTTCTGCTATTCAAATGGGAAGTCAGTCAGCAGAATATATAAAAGCCTTAAACGCAAAGCAGATCACCGCGCTGGCCTTTGAATTTATAGAAGATAAAGTAGGAGGCATGCCTATTATCAGAGCTATGAGTGAAATAGCAGGTAATACGGTGATGTCTATAGCAGCAGAATATTTGAGCAGTAGCAGTGGTGGTAAAGGCGTAATCATGGGTGGTATTACCGGAGTACCGCCTACAAAAGTAGTGATACTTGGCGCCGGTACTGTGGCCGAATATGCTGCCCGCGCCACCATAGGCCTGGGAGCCGATGTAGAGATTTTCGATAATCATATTTATAAACTGAGAAGAATTAAGCAGGCACTAGGCCGGCAGCTATATACTTCTACCATTGATTCTGCTACTTTAGCTCGCAGTTTAAAGCAGGCTGATGTGGTGATAGGTGCCTTAAGGCCAGAAAAAGGAAGAAACAGATATGTGGTTACTGAAGAGATGGTAGCAGAAATGAAGCCTGATTCAGTAATTATAGACCTTTCTATAGATCAAGGTGGATGCTTTGAAACTTCAGAGCAAACCAGCCTGAAGAATCCTGTATTTAGAAAGTATGATGTTATTCACTATTGTGTTCCTAACATAGCCTCCAGAGTGGCTTTTACAGCTACTACGGCATTGAGTAATATATTTACCCCTACTATTTTACGAGCAGCAGAAGAAGGCGGCATGGAAGATATGATCTTTGCTCATAAATGGTTTATGAGAGGGGTTTATGCGTATAAAGGCAGCCTTACCAATGAACATATTGCTCGAAAATTTCATATGAAACATAAAGATCTGGGGCTGCTCATGGCAGCCAGGTTTTAAGCTATAAAAAAAGCCTGATTCAAATTTTGAATCAGGCTTTTTTGTGTTTTTTAGGACTAACTCTTATCCAAGATTAGCCAAGCTCTCTTCCAAAACTTTAATCTTGGCTTCAGCATCGGCTTTTTTCTTCTGCTCCATAGCCACTACCTGCTCTGGGGCATTGTTAACAAACCTTTCATTGCTCAGCTTTTTATCTACAGATTTTAAGAAGCCTTTGGTATATTCCAGCTCTTTCTGAAGTTCTTCTTTCTCTTTTTCTACATCTATAGATCCTGATACTGGTATAAAGAATTCATCGGCCTTTACTACAAAAGTCAGAGCCCCTTCTACGCTATCAGTTACTTGTTCTACACTGCTAACATTAGCCAGTTTTTGAATAATGAACTGGAAGTTTTTTAGCGTATCAAATTTCTCTGATTTTACTTTTAATTCCAGAGCTTCTTTGAATGAGATCTGCTTGGTAGTTCTGATATTTCTAACGTTAGTAACTACTTCAAAAGCTAAAGCCGCATCACTTAACAGTTGCTCGTCAATGGCTTCTGCTTTTGGCCATTCTGCTACAATAAGGCAATCTTTTTCATCTCTTTCTCTTAGCTCATGCCATAATTCTTCAGAAAGGAATGGCATAAACGGATGAAGAATTTTCATCAATTGCTCGTTGAAAATAATGGTTTGCTCTAAAGTTTTAGCATCAATAGGTTGGCCAAACTCAGGCTTAATCATTTCTAAATACCATGAGCAGTAATCATCCCATATCAGTTTGTATATGCTCATTAATGCATCAGAAATACGGAATTTGCTGAAATGATCTTCTACCTCAGTTACCGTTTGGTTAAATCTGGATTTAAACCATTTTATGGCTGTTTCATTGGCAGCACCATCCAGGTTTTCATCTACTTCCCAACCTTGAACTAAACGGAAGGCATTCCATATTTTGTTAGAGAAGTTTCTTCCCTGCTCACAAAGTTTCTCGTCAAACAATAAGTCGTTTCCTGCAGGTGAGCTGAAAAGCATTCCAGTTCTCACACCGTCCGCACCATATTGTTTTATCAGGTCAAGAGGATCAGGAGAGTTGCCTAATGATTTAGACATTTTTCTTCTCTGCTTATCTCTTACTATACCAGTGAGGTACACGTTTTTGAAAGGTTTTTCTCCTCTATATTCATATCCTGCTATGATCATTCTGGCTACCCAGAAGAACAAGATCTCGGGCGCTGTTACCAGATCATTAGTAGGATAGTAGTAGTTAATATCTTCGTTATCAGGATTGTTTAATCCATCAAAAACTGACATTGGCCATAGCCATGAAGAGAACCAGGTGTCTAGCACATCTTCGTCTTGCGTAAGCTGGTCTATGGTAATGCTACTATCTTTTTCTTGTGCTTTAGCAAGTGCTTCCTCTTTAGTTTTGGCTACTACATAGCTTCCATTAGGCAGGTAAAAAGCAGGAATTTGATGTCCCCACCATAGCTGTCTGGAAATACACCAGTCATGCACGTTCTCCATCCAGTGCCTGTAAGTATTCTTGAACTTAGGCGGTATCAGCTGGATTTCATCATTCATCACATTTTCTAAAGCCGGCTTAGTGATGTCTTCCATTTTTAAGAACCACTGTGTAGAAAGCTTAGGCTCAATAACAGCATCAGTTCTTTCAGAAAAACCTACGCTATTAGTATAGTCTTCTATTTTGTTGAGCTGACCAATGGCATCAAGTTCTTTTGCTATTTTCTTTCTTACCACAAAGCGATCTTCGCCAACAAACATCTGAGCGGCTTCATTGAGCGTACCATCATCATTAAGAATGTCGATAGACTCCAGATTATGCTTTATACCCAACTCATAGTCATTAATGTCATGGGCAGGCGTTACTTTTAAGCAACCTGTACCAAACTCAACTGATACATATTCATCTTCAATGATCGGAATAGATCTGTTTATTAAGGGAACCAGAGCCCTTTTCCCTTTTAGATGAGCGTATCTTTCATCATTAGGGTTAATGCATATAGCAGAGTCTCCTAAAATAGTCTCAGGTCTGGTGGTAGCGATAGTTACATAAGTATCTTCGCCTTCAATTTTATAGTTTACATAGTACAGTTTTGATTGTACTTCTTTATGGATTACCTCGTCATCAGAAAGCGCTGTTTTTCCTTGAGGATCCCAGTTTACCATGCGCACCCCTCTGTAAATAAGGCCTTTGTTATAAAGGTCTATAAATACGTCTATCACAGACTCAGAGAGAGACTCTTCCATAGTGAAGCGCGTTCTGTCCCAGTCACAAGAAGCTCCTAATTTTTTAAGCTGTTCCAGAATGATGCCGCCGTACTTGTCAGTCCATTCCCAGGCATGCTTAAGAAACTCTTCGCGGGTAAGGTCTTTTTTGTTTATGCCTTTTTCTTTCAACATGGCCACCACTTTAGCTTCTGTAGCTATGGAGGCGTGGTCAGTTCCTGGCACCCAGCATGCTTCTTTTCCTTCCATTCGGGCCTTTCTTATCAAAACATCCTGAATGGTATTATTTAGCATGTGACCCATGTGCAATACACCGGTGACGTTAGGAGGAGGTATTACTATGGTGTAAGGCTCCTTGTCAGGGTTGGGCTCTGAGTGAAAAAAACCATGGTCCATCCAATACTGGTACCATTTTTCTTCTACTGCCGATGGATCATACTTTGTTGAAAGCGACATTCTAAATTCTAGATTTTTGGTTAAGAACGCAAAAATAGGAAAATGCCTCGCAATTTTTAACATAAAATGAAAGGTTAAACATACAGCGGCTGCTCAGGTTTACTCTATGATTTTGTAAATACATTTTTGAAGCACTATATTGTTTAATGGATAAAGGACGCTTCTGATGAAAAATGCTACTGGAATGAATATAAAAGCGAATGATCCTTCATTGAAGAGTTGGGTAATGGTTTCTGCTGAATCTGATTTTCCTATTCAAAATTTACCCTTTGGTGTTTTTAAGACTGACTACCTCACCGCAGGTGCAGGCGTGGCTATCGGAGAATACATATTGGATCTTACCTACCTTCATGAAAATGGATTTTTAGACGGGCTGGGATTACCCTCAGGGGTTTTTAATCAGCAATATCTGAATAGTTTTATAGGCTTAGGGAAGAAAATTACCAGAAAGGTGAGAAACAGAATCTCAGAATTGCTCAATAGAGAAAATGAAGAGCTACGAGATAACAAGCCTGCCCGGGAGTTGGCGCTGATCCCCATTAAAGAGGCGGTGATGTTGATGCCGGTAAACATCCCCAATTACACCGATTTTTATAGTAATGAACATCATGCTACTCATGTAGGGGAAATGTTTAGAGATAAAGAAAATGCACTAATGCCTAATTGGAAGCATTTGCCGGTGGGCTATCATGGTAGGGCTTCATCTATAGTGCCATCGGGAGCTAATATACATAGACCAAAAGGGCAGTTGAAACCTCAGGGAGCTGATAAGCCACTCTTCGGTACTTCTAAAAGACTGGATTTTGAGCTGGAAATGGCGTTTATTACCTGTAAAGAAAATGGGATGGGAAATCCCGTAAGCACAGTGGAGGCTGATGAGTATATATTTGGCTTCGTATTATTTAATGACTGGTCAGCCCGAGATATTCAATTTTGGGAGTATGTGCCATTGGGTCCCTTTCTGGCTAAAAGTTTTGCGTCATCCATCTCTCCCTGGGTGGTAACAGCTGATGCTTTGGAGCCTTTTAGAACCAAAGGACCGGAACAAATACCTGAAGTACTTCCTTATTTACAGTATGCCGGAGATAAAAACTATGATATAGACCTTGAAGTTTATCTTCAGCCAGAAGGCGAAGAAGAAAATCTTATTTGCTCTACTAATTTTAAATATATGTATTGGAATGCCAATCAGCAGCTGGCCCACCAAACGGTGAATGGATGCAATTTGAAGGTGGGAGATATGTATGCCTCAGGTACTATTAGTGGTGCAGAGCCGGGCAGTTATGGTTCTATGCTGGAGCTTTCCTGGAAAGGAACGAAGCCTCTTAAATTAAAAAACGGTGAAGAAAGAAAGTTTTTAGAAGATGGGGATGCCGTAATAATGAAGGGATGCTGTAAGAAGAATGGTGTTAGGCTGGGGTTTGGAGAGCTCAGGAATAGAATTTTACCAGGTAAATAATAATAGGGAATGATAATAGATCCGAATAAAGTAGAGTTAAGCACATTACACTCTGCGTTGGTGGGAGCGGTGGCGCCAAGACCAATAGCCTTTGCCAGCACCGTAGATAAGCAAGGAAATGTTAATCTAAGTCCTTTTAGTTATTTCAATATTTTCAGTGTTAATCCTCCAGTATTAATATTTGCTCCTGCCAGAAGGGGCCGGGATAATACTACAAAAGATACGCATGAAAATGTGCTGGAAGTACCAGAAGTGGTTATAAGCACGGTTAATTATCCTATTGTAGAACAGATGTCGCTTACTAGCACTGAATATGATAAAGGGGTAAATGAGTTTGTGAAATCGGGTCTTACGCCAGTGGCATCAGAAAAAGTGAAGCCGCCAAGGGTGGCGGAATCGCCAGTGGCCTTTGAGTGTAAGGTTAATAAAGTACAGCCGTTAGGAGATCAGGGTGGTGCAGGTATACTGGTAATTTGTGAGGTGCTTCTGGTTCATGTTAAAGATTCTGTTTTAAATGAAAATCAGGTAATAGATCCTTACAAACTGGATGCTGTGGCTCGCATGGGGGCAAACTGGTATACCAGGGCTCAGGGAGATGCTATTTTTGAAGTGCCCAAGCCGCTACGTAAATTAGGTGTAGGAGTAGATCAGATACCTGAGTCAATAAGAAATAGTGACGTGCTTACCGGCAATGACCTGGGGAGGCTGGGTAATGTAGAAGTACTGCCATCGGCAGATGAAGTTCAAGCCTTTGCGAAAACGCAAAACCTAAAAGCAAATATTACGGAACTGCACCAGCAAGCCAGGCAACACCTCGAAAAAGGCGAGGTGCTGGAAGCCTGGAAAGTGCTTTTATATGCTGATAGTTTATAAAACTACTACAGGTATAGAAGTGTGAGATACTATTTTCTTAGCTACACTACTATGAAATAATGAGGCAAAGAAATTACGATCTTTGTGCACAGCAAATAAAATGTCAATATCATTATTGATTGAAAAATCCAATAGGGCATCATCTATATCTCCCTGCAGCCAGTAGACTTCAGCATTTTTGTCTATTGATTCAGCAAAAGAGTCGATGGAACCTTTCTTTTTATCGGCTACATACACTACTGATACTTCAGCAGAAAAGAGCGTACTTACTTCATCCAGAAAAGTCAGCTTTTCAGCAGCAGGTATATTATCAGGATCTACTGCTATAGCTATTCTTTTGGGCGTTTCATAGCTTTTTACATCGTATGGCACTACCCATAATGGAGTAGAATCAGTGTTGCCCACCATATTTGCAGTGGTAGATCCTCCCAGAAATTCTTCCCAACCGCTTGCACCATGAGTTCCCATAATAATCACATCAATAGGATTATCTTCTGTGTAGAGCTCAATGGCGGTTATAAGCACGCCGGGTGAGCTAATGGTTTTATAAGGAATATCATTTAGCTCTTTAAACTCAGCGTTTAGCTCGCTGAGTTCATCTTCAGTGATTTCTTTAAACTCAGTGAGTGCAATAGGGTATATGCCCGTGGTGGCGTCAGCAGTGGTGGTTTCCATAGCCACATTATAGCTCTTCAGTATGGTGAGCTGACCACTTACAAGCTTTGTGAGTACTATAGCATATTGCAGTGCGTTTTTAGACTGAGGAGAACCATCATATGGGATTAATATGTTTTTTATAGGAGTTACAGTAGTCATAGCGTTATTTTTTTAAGTTACTAAATTGTAAAAAAGATGCTATTTTTTCATAACCTTTTAAGGTATGCACCGTTTATATTATTGGTTTACAGGTTGAAATAATGAAAGTTAAAGAGGTTGGTGTCTTCGGGCGTCAACCTTTTTTTATTTTAACAATTTTTAGAATCCTTCTGTTAGTTTTTAAATGAATTTTATATGAAAAGAATTGTTACAGTTTTTATAGTGATGCTCTTCAGTGCTACTGCATTGATGGCTCAAAAGAAGATGAAGAGCCCCGCAGCTACTGCTAAAGGAGAGATTGATGGCGTAAATATAGAAGTGAAATATCACCAGCCATCAGCCAAGGGCAGAAAAGTAATGGGCAAACTGGTTCCTTATGGAAAAGTGTGGAGAACAGGAGCTAATAATGCTACTACCATCACTTTTGATAAGGATGTAAAAGTAGAAGGAAAAAGTTTGAATAAAGGAACTTACTCGCTGTTTACTATTCCGGGAGAAAACGAATGGATAGTCATATTTAATAGTAACGCCAACCAATGGGGGGCCTATAACTATGATGAGTCTCAGGACGTACTGCGTGTAAACGTAAAACCAGAGGCCCTAAGTGCTCCCGTAGAAGCCTTTACTATAGAGGTAGAACCATCTGATGTCGCCCTAAGTTGGGAGAATACAAAGGTGAAGTTCAAGGTGAGTGAGTAGTAGTTTTTTATAATAACTTTTTAAATTTCGAAAGAAATTTTACTGTACATCAATGGCTGAAAAAATATTAATCGGCAGAAATGATAAAATTGATTTGCCAAAGCTAGATTTGTACGATCTGGATGCTAAAATAGATACAGGAGCCTTTACCTCTGCTATTCATTATCACCATGCAGAAATAGTAGAAAGAGACGGGCGCCGGGTATTGCATTTCACATTACTGGATCCTACACACCCTGACTACAATGGAAAAAGTTTTTACTTCGAGCAGTTCGAAGAAAGAGAAATAAAAAACTCTTTTGGAGACTCTGAGAAGAGGTTTATTATAACCACCGTAATTCACATGTTTGGTAAAGACTTTATAACAGAATTTTCTCTGAGTAACAGAGGTAATTTGAAGTTTCCTATTCTGTTGGGGCGTAAATTATTAAAAAAGGGCTTTGTTGTAGATGTAGCTCATCACAACTTGTCATTTAAAAGTAAACAAAAGAAAAACAAAATAAGCTAAGGCTGAATCTTCAAAATTTAAAAATCGCCAAATAAGACTAACCATGAAAATAGGCATTCTTTCCAGAAACTCTGAGTTATATTCAACCCACCGTTTGGTAGAAGCATGTAAGGATAGAGGACATGAATCTGAAGTGATAGATCATCTGAAATGTACCATAGTGATGGAGCAAAACAAGCCATCCATTATGTATAAAGGAAGAAATTTAGATGATTTTGACGCAATTATCCCCAGAATAGGGGCCTCTGTTACTTTTTATGGTTCAGCGGTAGTGCGTCAGTTTGAGATGATGAAAGTGTTTACCGCTGTAGAATCTCAGGCTCTTATACGCTCACGAGATAAGCTGAGAAGTCTTCAGATTTTATCCAGAGCAGGTTTAGGACTTCCTAAAACAGTTTTTACTAACTACTCCAGAGAAACCGATGATATTCTTAACGCCGTGGGTGGCGCACCTGTAATTATTAAATTACTAGAAGGAACACAAGGTCTTGGGGTAGTATTGGCCGAAAATAGAAAAGCGGCAGCTTCAGTAATTGAAGCATTCCATGGGCTTAAAGCCAGGGTCATAGTGCAAGAATTTATTAAAGAGGCTGGCGGTGCAGATATTCGTGCCTTTGTGGTAGACGGTGAGGTGGTAGGAGCCATGAAAAGACAGGCTAAAGAAGGAGAATTCCGTTCTAACCTACACCGAGGAGGTACCTCTCAGGTTATTAAATTATCTCGAAAAGAAAAGACCGCAGCAGTTACAGCAGCTAAGAAAATGGGCTTAGGAGTTGCTGGTGTTGATATGTTACAATCATCTCGCGGGCCACTTATTTTAGAAGTGAACTCATCTCCAGGGCTAGAAGGTATAGAAAATGCTACCGGCCTTGATATAGCAGGTAAAATCATTGAATATTTAGAAAGAAACAGCCAAAAAAAGAGGAAGATACAAAAGGATAAGGTGAATGCATGATATAGTAATCGATGGTCATAAAGTGGCTCCAGGGCAGGAATTGCAGATCAATGCTCTTATAGCAAGACTGCCAACCAGAACGCCTATTAATATACCTGTGTTTGTGAGCAGGTCTACTAAGCCAGGGCCTACTTTATTAGTGATGGCAGGGGTGCATGGTGATGAAACCAATGGTATTGAAATTATGCGCAGGGTAATCATGAATCATTATCACAGGCCTACAAAGGGAAGTGTGATAGCGATTCCGGTTTTTAATGTGTATGGCTTTATCAACCAGTCAAGAGGTTTGCCTGATGGTAAAGATCTTAACAGGTCATTTCCAGGGTCTAAGAATGGATCTTTGGCAAGCAGGGTGGCACATTTTATGACCAGTGAAATATTACCTCAGGTAGATTTCGGAATAGATTTTCATACAGGAGGGGCAAGTCATAATAACTTCCCTCAAGTGAGAGGAGTCTTTAATACAGTTAAAGAAATGGATCTGGCCAAAGCCTTTGGAGCTCCATTTATCATAGAATCTCCTTTTAGAGATAAATCATTAAGAAAAACAGCCGCCAAAGCGGGAAAATCTATCTTGGTTTTTGAAGGTGGAGAAACACTTCGTCTCAGAAAGCAGGTAATAGATATGGGTGTGAATGGATTGCTTAGAGTAATGAAATACCTGGGCATGAGAGAAAAAGCACCTGCTATAGAAAAGGAATCGGTGTTTTTGAAAACTTCTACTTGGGTAAGGGCTAAGCATGCGGGGCTGCATCATGCTGACGTGCGTAATGGTAGCAAAGTAGAGAAAAATCAAATCATAGGCCTTATTACAGATCCTTATGGCCAGTTCGAGAAAAGTATAAAATCGCCTATCAATGGATATGTTATAGGTATTAATAATTATCCGGTAGTGAACATGGGCGATGCGCTGCTTCACATAGGTAGCGAATGAATAATTTTTTATATTGCGTGAATGAATTCCGAGCTTCAAGAGCAATACCATAGAGCCAAGGCAATTGTTGAAAAGCAATTTCTAGAGGTTTTACATCGTGATATTGATGTTCAGATCACTTTTCTGAAACAGGTGCGGGCTTTGCAGCAAGACATCCTTGAGGGAGGTATAGCGCCAGATAATTTTGAATCATCACTCTTACTGATCAAAGACTATAAATCTAGTTTAGTAAAGCTGGTTGAAAGCCGATTTTCAGAACCCGAAGTGGTCAATTTTGATGTTGACTTTCTGCTTTTTAACCAGGAGGTGAATGATCTTATAGAGGATTTAGAGGAAGATATTACCCGGCCACAAGAGCAGGAAAGGTTTTATAAAACTCAGGGTGATTCTCGTTTTCTGAGAACAAGAAAGTGGTTCAAAAGGCGGTTCTACGCCGTGTCTAAATCTCCTGAGAAATTTCTTAATGTATTTAGAAAGCTTTTTAAAAAGCCTGTTAAGCCTTTAAGACCCTGGGTACATCATGTTCGTTTAAAGAATCTGGCAAGCTTTCATTTCGGAGGTTCATTGCCTCTGCTTTTGCTTCCGGTTATAGCTAAAATTGATCGTAGAGTAAGTCATTCTACCAGAGTAGCATGGCAGATAGATGAGGAGATAGAGAAAGCCTGTAAGCAGTATGTGCAGTCCTCAGAGCATGAGTTTGAAGTAGAAGAGAATATTTTACATCCTCTGGATCAGGCGATACATAACCTGGAGGAATTCAAAAAGGAAATAGAAGACTTTGCCATAGAAGCCTTTGAAAAGCTTTTTAATGATTATGAAAATGCCTACCTCAAAGTAGGGACTATGGAGCTTTCTAACTCTCAGTACAGTCATAAGAAGATTGAAAGCCTGCATGAGCGTTTGCTAAAACAGTACAAGTCTGATCAGCAAGGCTGGCTCAATACCTTTACCGCACTGTCTGATGATTGGGAGATAGACCTGGAATTATACTTCATTCAGTACGCAGGCCTCACAGAATATCATCAGGCATTTAATCAGCTTAAGCATAGGGTAGAAAAAGTAATTGGAGGTCAATTGGAAAAGGTTACAGCCTACCTGGAAAAGGTAAAAGAAAGACTAGCCAGTGCTTCTGATGATGGTAATCAACTAAAGACCTTAATTCGTAAGGAGATAACAGCTCTTCGAGAAGAGCTTTCTGAAAAGACTTTGGTAGAAACCAATGAGCTGATCCTCAAACAAGACTTGCCTTCTTTAGTAAATAGTGTGGATTATAGAATTGACAGATTGATTGCTTCTGTATCAGAAAAACGAGCCATTGTAAAGGGCGCTGACTATGATCAACCTATTAAGGCTTCTGCTATTAACTATATCTCGCCTTTTGAACTTATTCATTTTGAATCATGGCCTCAGCTATTAAAAGTAATAAGAGCGGTTAAGGTGAAGCTTACTGAGCAGCTCAGCCAAACCCAGAATGAAATTATAGGGGTGGGACAAATTGCAGAGTTTAATCTGGAGTCTGCGCTATCATTATTTGGTGGTGATGATAAAGAAAATAAGCCTAAGAATATAGCCATTCAGGGTATTGATAGAACGGCAGAAAAAATAATATCAATAGAAGAAAGCTTAAAATCATTTGAGCAGGAGATTGATAAACAGCTATATGAGGGGTTATATAAGTTTAATGAAGGCCTCACGCGTTTCACTAATAATGAGAATATTTATGATATCCGGGTTAGGATAGCCAAGGGTAAGGCACTGCAAAAGAGTAAGGTCCTAAAAGAGGAACTGGTTCATAGAATTAAGAATTTAGCGCCTGCCGTCATTTCTTTTGTGAGATTAAAGTATGAGCATATTCACTTGCTCATTAATAAAACCTATAAAAGGTATGGCTTATCCAGTCAGGATTCTATTTCTGCGGAGTTGGCTGATTTTCTGGCTGAAACCAGAAGTGCCATAGAGAAGCTTCCTTTTGTGTATCAAAGGCTTTTTAAACTTGAGCCGTTGGCTGATATCAACTTTTTTGAGGGACGCGCCGAGGAAATGAGGACTTTGAATACGGCTTATAATAATTGGATGAAGGGCCGCTTTGCAGCATCAGTGCTCATAGGAGAAAAGGGGAGTGGAGCCACCACTTTACTCAACTTTTATCTCAAAGATTTAGGCACCAGCAGCACGGTTTATAGAATTAGTCCTTCTGATACAATTCATAATTTAGATGAGTTGATCAGTTGCTTTGCGGAGGCGTTTAAAGAGGAGTTTAGAACCGAGGAGGAGTTAATTACTTTCTTAAATGCAAAGAAAAAGATTGTAGTGCTGGAAAATATTCAAAAGCTATATCTAAAGAAGGTAAGAGGCTTTGATACCCTGCGTAAGCTTATGGAGATAATAGCCATGACTAACGAAAAAGTTTTTTGGGTATGCTCTTGCACTAAATATTCATGGAATTATCTAGATAAAACTATCAATCTGTCTGACCATTTTAGTTATCATATTTCATTAAATGACATGAGTGATGCCTCTATCATTAGCTTAATAGATAAGAGGCACCGCGTGAGTGGTTATAATCTGAAATATGAACCTTCAGGTAATGAACTCAATAACAAAAAGTTTAAAAGGCTTCCTGAAAATGAGCAGCAGCAGTTTTTGAGAGAAAGGTATTTTCATTCTTTAAATAATATTGCGAAGAGCAATGTGAGCTTAGCTTTAGTCTATTGGCTTCGTTCTACGAGGCAAATTGAAGGGAATACTATCTTTATCGGCTCTTTAAATGAAAATGATTTTTCTTTTATGAAGGGCTTGTCTTTGGATAAAACCTTTGCTCTGGCTAATATTATTTTACATGATGGCATTACAGAGGAGGAATACAGTAATATCAGTCATGCATCGGTAAGCAAAGTGAGGTCAGTGCTTTATCCTTTATATGAAGATGGAGTGCTGATAAAAGAAGAGAAAAAGTATTTTATAAATCCGTTATTGTACAGGCATACGCTGGACTTATTAAAGTCTAAAAATATTATTCATTAGTGAAAAAGGTTATAGGCATATTAGTTTTGATGCTGGTGTTGAGTGCTGGCTATGCACAAACAGACTCTGTGAAAGATACTGCCATAGTAGTAGTGCAGGTAGATTCTTCAGCTCTGGGGGAGACTAAAATAGATACATTAACTCAAAAGGAAGGTGAAAATCTGATTGACGGTCTTAAAGATCATGCACCATCACTTACTGAAATCGTATCAGTGGGTAAAGTGTTTTGGGCTATTATTTTTCTTATTGTAGGCTATTTTGTTACCCGTTTTTTTGGTTCTATTCTGGAGAGAATGGCCGAAAAGAGTACCAATTATAGGATTACTATCAAAGGCCTTATTCCTGTAATAAAAATATCTATATGGATAGCCGTGCTATTAGTTATTATTGTAGGTATTTTTCATCCTCCAGTAGATGGCCTCATTGCGGCTACGGCATCAATTGGTATAGCGGTTGGTTTTGCGGCTCAGGATATTTTAAAGAATATTTTCGGAGGAGTAATGATTTTATTTGACAGGCCTTTTCAGGTAGGAGATAAAATTGAAATAGGTGAATATTATGGAGAAGTGCTAGAAATAGGTCTTCGGTCTACCAGAATAGTAACTCCTGATGATTCCTTGGTGAGTGTACCTAATGGTGAGCTCATGAATAAGTCTGTATCTAACTCTAACACTGGCGAGGCTAACTGCCAGGTAGTAGCAGAAATTTATCTTCCTATCACCGTTAATACTGATGAAGTAAGAAAGATAGCTATGGAAGCAGCTCAGACTTCTAAGTTTGTGTACCTTAATAAACCAGTGGCAGTACTTTTCTTTAATGAAGTAAAAGAGCGCAGGTCATATCTTAAAATGAGGCTTAAAGCCTATGTGGCAGACATTAGATATGAATTTGCCTTTAAAAGTGATATGACTGAGATAGTAATGAGGGAGCTCCTAAGTCAAAAGGTGATTTCACCTGATGACTTAAAATAGACTCACTATCTTTTGCTTTTGCATGTCTCTTAGCTTTACTAACTGGATATCATCAATGTTATAAATATCCTTTCTGAAATTAACTAGACCGGTTTTATCTACCCAACAGGTTCTATAAACTAAGAATACTGGTATTTCTTCATTTAAAGAAATGGTGGCGGGCTCGCCTTTCTCCATGTATTCTCTTACTTTTTTATTATCCCAATTTTGGTCTTTAAGTAAATATTCTGCCAGTACATCTGGTTGTTCTAACCTTACGCATCCATGGCTGAAAGCTCTTTTATCGCGGGTGAAAAGGTAATCAGATGGCGTGTCATGAAGGTAAATGCTTCTGTCATTAGTTAAAGGAAATTTTACTAATCCCAGGGCATTAGATCTGCCAGGTTTTTGTACTACTCTCAGATTACTCACATTTACTTCATCCCAGTTAACAGAAGTTGGATCTATTGGAGCGGTAGAGTTCCAGCCCTCATAAAGCTCATATCCATTTCTGGTTAAATAAGTGGAATCCGTTTTCATGCGGTGAAGCATTTCATTTTGTATAATCTTTTTAGGAATAGTCCATGTAGGGCTAAATACTAAGTGGGTTAATCGGTCAGTTAAAACAGGTGTGGCGTGGTCAGTTTCTCCAGTTATCACACGCATATGTACAGGCGTGTCACCATCATCAAACACAAATAATTCATAGGCCGGTATATTCACATAAATGAACTTATTGCCCAAGTTACTAGGCATCCAGCGCATTCTTTCTAAGTTGAGTTTTATCTGATCTATTCTTGATTGTAGAGGAATGTTCATTACTTGTACGGTTCCTTTTCCTACTATACCATCTGTAGTAAGCCCATTTCTGCTTTGAAATCTTTTTACAGCAGACTCTAAGGCCTCACTGAAATAGATGCTGTCTTTCTTTAATTCTTCCTCTGCCAGGTCATTAGAGAACACTAGTCTTTGCTTAAGTTGAGGAATTAAAACACTGCTATCTCCCAGTCTCAGATTCGTTTTTTCCGGTAATGTGCTCCATTCTCCGTTTACCTGAATTGCCTTATAAAAGGCTAAGGCTTTTTGTAATGATTCGTAGTTTTCATTTTTAGGAGCCATCTCTTTCAAGGCTTTTTGAATATCGTCTTGATAAAGCTCATGAGCTACAGGTTCGGGAGCATACTCAGAACTCCATAATTTATCTATTTGTATTGGTTTAATTCTACCATTTTTTAAATGATAGCCATATGAAAGGTAAGCTATTGATAGGCGGACATCAAGTTGCATCAGTTCAAAGGCATTAACCGGTTTTTTAGAGAAAACCTGTTGTTCATAATTAATGAGTTTAGAAATATTATAATCTTCTGAATTTAAACCATGAGCCGAAGCATTGAGTAATTCGGCCTGAAGTATTTTTATTTTAGGAGATGGTCCATCGTAAGATAGCCAAAACAGCTTATGATCGTTCAATTGATAGAAACTGTCAACTTCTTGTTTCACCTCTTCCCTATGGATATTATCCGGTATGTAGTGAGCAGTAGTTAAAGTGTCTAAAAACAGTTGTATGTAAGATTTTAGAGCTGAATTGGGAAGTTTAGTCAGGTTACCTTCAGCCGGTTCTACTGTATACTTGAAGGTGTCGTTAGGGTCATGATTTATTAGACCTTTCGACTCAAGTTGTGAGGTTCTTTTCATAGTGTTATTACACTGGGTGAATAACACAGATGATAGTAAGAGAATTAATAGCTTTAGGTATCTATAGAACATAACTTATATATCAGTTTTACGATTTTATATAAGTAAATGTTATGCCAGACTGCCATAAGGGAGTTTTTTAGCTGTATAGCCGGTTGTAAATGAAGCGTCATGTGCAACTTTTTTCCCGACCTGAGAATTTTTTTTACAAGTCGGAAATTATTTTGCACGCTGGTTCGTTCCTCATCTGGACATCAAAGAAGTATCAGTTTTAACCTTTTAAACATTAGTTAATGATAAGAAGAACTATCCTCTCTTTTTTAATAGTTGTGCTTGTTCCTTATTCTAGTCTTTTCGCTAACATTCCGGTATCTGAAAAAAGTAAAGCTCTGGCGAGCTATATCGAGAATAACTATGCGCTGCTTAAAACCACTGGCCCTAAACCTGAGTATGAACTCTTCAAAAAAGGATTGATTGGTTATCTGAATTTAAAAAAGCAAAATAAACTTTCTGAAAGTGGTTTGCTTACTCTCATTGACTTTCGAATGTCTTCTAATAAAAAGCGTCTATGGATTATTGATCTTAAAACTCACGAGGTCCTTTATCATACTTTAGTAGCCCATGGTAGAAACAGTGGTAATGAGTTTGCCAAGAAGTTTTCTAATGTGCCTAACTCTAACACTAGTAGCTTGGGTTTTTATGTAACAGGTGAAACTTATTCAGGCAAGCATGGCCTTTCTTTGAGATTAGATGGTGTAGAAGCTGGTTTTAATAATAATGCCAGAGATAGAGCCATCGTAATGCACGGAGCTAATTATGTAGATAAATCTTTCACTAAGAATTATGGAAGATTAGGTCGCAGTTTTGGTTGTCCTTCTATCCCAATGGGGCTGAGAGAAGAGATTATTCCTTTGATAGCTGAAAAAAGCTGCCTATTTATTTATTATCCGGATAATGAATATCTTCAAAATTCTAACTTAATAAATGAAGAAGTAGCCTACGAAGCCATTCACTCCGTAAGCTACCTATTATAAAATATTATAAAGATGGAGGGTCTTGAGTTAAGGCCTTCCATACTGCATCATCTCTGTTGTAAATATCTGTCCTGAAGTTTACAATTCCATTATCATCAACAAAGGCCGTCCAATATAGCAGGTGAATCATAATGTCTCTTTTGATCATTACAGTATAGTTCTTAGAGGTTTTTAGGATGTTGTCTACTCTGTTTTCATCCCAGGCATCATTACCGTTATTTAGTATATATACAGCCATTTCTTTAGGTCTTGAAAGGCGAATGCAGCCAGAGCTCAAAGCGCGATCAGTATTAGCAAAAAGCTCTCTGTGATTGGTGTCATGCATATAAACATTGTAAGGATTAGGGAAAATAAATTTCACTATGCCTAATGCGTTATTAGGCCCAGGATCTTGCCTTAGCTGATAAGGGAAATTAGACGCTGTAGTGGAGGCCCAGTTAATAGTAGCAGGATCAATAATGGTTTCTCCGCTAACTACTTTTATGTTGAGGTAATTGAGGTAGTTTCTGTTTTTTCTTACCGCAGGTAATATGTCTTGCGAAAGTATAGTGGGAGGCACAGTCCAATAAGGATTAAAGACCAGGTATCTGAGCTTTTCACTAAAAACAGGTGTTTTACGGTAAGGCTTGCCTACCACCACATTCATAGTAAGCATAGTTTTTCCGTCTTTTACCGCATGAAGCTCATAATTAGCAATATTTACAATAATGTGCTCCTTGCCTAAATCAGTTGGCAGCCAGCGACAACGCTCTAAATTAACGGTTATCTTTTTTATTTTGCTTTCTAAGGTCTCATTCAAAGCTCCCAGAGTACCCTTCCCGATGGCTCCATCAGTAGCCAGACCATTCCTCTTTTGAAATTCTTTTACGGATACAGCCAGTGCTTCATCATAAATTTTAAGTGTAGAATCTGGAGCTATTGGTGGTTCATAGTAACTGGTAAATGCCAGGCGAGCTCTAAGTTGTAATATGCGATCATCTTTATCTCCAGGCTTTAAAGTTTCTCCTGGGTTGATAAGAGGCCATGTGCCCTTAGTTTTCATTTGTTCGTATTCCGCCAGGGCCTGTTTTAATCTTAGGTAGGTTTCATATTTTGGCTTTACATTGTTGATAGTTTTGGCTACTTCAACTTCAGCTAGTGCATGGGTTAGCGTCTGTTTTAGGTCTATTTCTTTAGTGCTACTTTTCCATTCAGGGTCTATACTGGTAGCGTTAACCTTGCCTATTAGCAGGTGAGAGGTAAGTAGGAAATAGGCATCTGTAAGCATTATATCTATTAGTGGCGTGACGGAATTGGCGCCTTCCACATGCTTAAGAAAATAACTCAGGTGATAGTCTTCCGGATTTAGGCCGTCTTCATGAACTAGCTTAATTTGCTCTATGAGTTCAGCAATGCTGTCGTCGTTATCCCAGGCGGGTTCAAAGCCCCGATCCATATAAAAATCAGGGATAGACTTTTTGCAGAAGATAGGCTGGTCGTCAATTTTGAAAGACTTACCTTCTATCCATCTTCTTATTTCTTCGCTAGGCTCAACTGGCAGCGCAAAGAGCTGATTAACGGTTGCTATTAAAATCAGCACAAAAAAGGCTCTTTTCATATCCAGTCTTTCCGCTTAAAATAGATAATCATAGCTATAAAAATGGCTATCATGATTCCCCAGGTATAGAAATAGCCGTATTTGAGGTGGAGCTCCGGCATATTCTCGAAATTCATGCCGTAGATGCCTGCAATAAAAGTAAGTGGAATGAAAATGGTAGCTATGATAGTAAGCACTTTCATCACTTCGTTCATTTTATTGCTAATGCTAGTCATATACATGTCCATTAAACTGGTGGTAAGATCCCGGTAAGTTTCTATGGTTTCTATTACATGTATAGTATGATCATACACATCAGAAAAGAAGGTAATGGTATCTGGGTTTATCAGGGCATATTCACCTTTTATTATTTTGCTTAGAGACTCTCTAAGTGGGTAAACTGATTTCCTGAGAAATATAAGTTCCTTCTTTAGCTTTTGAATTTGCTTGAGTGTGTCATTAGTAGGTTCCAGATATACTTCGTCTTCCAGCTCTTCTATTTTTTCTCCTACCTGCTCTAGCACTATGTAGTAGCTGTCTACCACGGTATCTATAAGTCTATAGAAAAGGTAATCAGCTCCTTTTTTTCTAGCTCGTGTTACACTGGCAATATTGTCTTGTCTTAACCTGCTGCGTAAGCCATCAAAGAGATCGCCTTCTTTTTCTTGAAACGACAGTAAATAATTCTTGCCTAGCACAAAGCTGATTTGCTCATAATTAATGACGCTGCCATCATCATTCTCTTCTTCCTGAATGGAATGCAAAGTTTTTAGAGTGAAAAACAGGTGGTTTTCATAATCGTCAGTTTTAGGCCTTTGACCTGGGTTAAGAATGTCTTCCAGCAAAAGAGGGTGTAGTCCAAAATGTTCTCCAATATTCTCTATCAGTTCAATATTATGAAGTCCATCGATGTTGAGCCAATTTACTCGGGCATCATTCGTGTGTGGCAGTACCGTTTTGATGTCTTTACCAGTAAATTCTTGTATTTCTTTTTCATTATAAGAAATAAGATCGATTTCTGACTTATTGGTAAGCTTACTACCGGTGTATATGAGCGTGCCGGGAGGTAAACCCGCCTTTTGCTTAGAGTTTCTTATGCCTATTAGTTTAGACAATTTTGAAATACGTGTTAAATTCATGCTTGTTAGGCTTATGCTTTAATAATGAAAACTGTGGGGTAAAGGTTTAGGTGCTAGTTTTCATCAGGAGCGCTTAGTTATGTTCAAGTTCAGAATTTTTAATGGCTTTGAAAAATTCAAGTGTCCTTAAAAAGGCTTTCTGAGCATCTTCCGGTAAATCATCTCCGTTATAAGGATGTGAGCCTCCTAAAACATGATCAGCATCTTCAATAAGGAATAATTCACTGTTAGGGTTTAACTCATGCAGCATAAGCGCATCTCTGTGTTCTACGGTTTCGTCATTAGTGCCATGTACAATAAGTTGCGGAATATTCAGTTTTTTGGCAGCATTCGAAATGGTGAACCTCTCCTCATGGGCCAGAAAATCTTCTACTATTTGGTAATCCATAGGCATTTCTTGCTTGGTGCGGCTGTTAGTAATGTAGAATACCTTGTCTTTTTTCCATTGGTCCAGCACCTGCTGTGGCCAGCGCATTTTTATGTCTGCAATAGAAGCCCAGGTAGCAAGGCCTGTCACTCTTTCATCTTCTGCAGCTTTTAATATAGAAATGCCACCACCACGGCTATGACCCATTAAATAAATGGCATTGAGATCAATTTCGCTGGTAGGTACTTCACATTCATCAGAATGGAAATAGTCTATTACACTCTTAATGTCATCTAGCTCTATCGTAAAATTGTTCTGAGAAAAGGCTTCCAGATCAGCGAAATCGGTTGGGTTTTCTGGGGTAGTACCATTATGTGAAAGGTTGAATTTGGCGAAAACAAATTCATTTTTAGAAAATTTTTCTGATAAAATGTTGAAATAACCCCAATCTTTAAAACCTTTGAAGCCGTGAATAAATATTATTAAAGGTTTTTTGCTGTTATTTGATATATATCTAACATCAACTAATATTTTTGCAGCTTTGTGTTCACCAGGTATTAGAATATTATCTTTCAATTTTAACGAGTTGGTCATATTATATTTTGATTAGGTGTTTTGTGTCATTAATATTGTAGCTCATTAGTCCACATGGCTTTAAAACTACGTGATATCCAGTCCCCAATAGCTTCAGAGATGGAGGAATTTGAAAAAAAATTCCGAGCCTCTATGAAGACCAAAGTGTTGTTGCTCGACAAAATAATGAGTTACATCGTAAAGCGCAAAGGTAAGCAGATGCGGCCTATGTTTGTGTTTCTTACGGCAGGCACTTGCGGAAATATTGATGAGGCCACCTACCGAGGAGCGTCTTTAATTGAATTATTACACACCGCCACTCTTGTGCATGATGATGTAGTAGATGATGCTAATTACCGTCGTGGATTTTTCTCTGTAAATGCTTTATGGAAAAATAAGATAGCCGTACTTGTTGGTGATTATTTACTGAGCCGAGGGTTATTGCTTTCTATTGATAATGGAGATTATCATTTATTGAAAATAGTATCTCAGGCAGTAAAGCTAATGAGTGAGGGTGAGCTTCTGCAAATGGAGAAAGCACGCAAGCTGGATATTACAGAGGAGGTTTATTATGAGATCATCAGGCAGAAAACCGCTTCACTTATCGCTTCATGTTGTGCGGTGGGGGCAGCATCAGTGCAAGATAATGCTGAGGTAGTAGAGAAAATGCATGCTTTTGGCGAAAAAGTAGGTATGGCGTTTCAGATTAAAGATGATCTTTTTGATTATGGTGAGGATGAGGTAGGTAAGCCCCTTGGAATTGATATCCGAGAGAAAAAAATGACCCTTCCATTAATTCATGCTCTGCAAAAGGCCTCTTGGTTAGAAAGAAAACGTGTACTCAATCTGGTAAGAAACCATAATGATAACACCAAGAAGATCAACGAGATCATTGATTTTGTAAAGACCTCAGGCGGATTAGAATATGCTCAGACCGTGATGATGAGGTACTACGAGGAAGCAGTGGCCATTCTAGATGATTTTGCTGATACGCCTTATAAAACATCATTAAAAAACCTGGTTCAGTTTACTATAGAGCGCAATAAATAAGCGCGATCCCTTTCGTATTTAAACAAAATTGCTGTGATAGGTGTAGTATTCTATAATTTGAATAGAATATTATGACTCACTTTGATGCGATAATTATTGGGGCAGGCCAGGCAGGCCCTCCTTTAGCCTCCAGGTTAGCATCTGAAGGGTATAAAGTAGCTATTGTAGAAAGAAAATTCTTTGGTGGTACCTGTGTTAATACAGGCTGTACTCCTACCGAGGCTATGGTAGCCAGTGCTAAAGTTGCTCATACCGTAAAACATGCTTCAACTCATGGAGTAATTGGTGCTTCTAATTTCAAGATAGATTTCGATCAGGTAAAGAAAAGGCGTGACGAGATAGTGATGCAATCCCGAGAAGGGATAGAAACCTGGATGGAAGAAGATGAGAATATCACTGTATTTAGAGGCCAAGCTCATTTTATTAATAATAAGGCACTTCAAATTAATGATGAGGAAATAGACGCAGAGAAGATTTTTATAAATGTAGGAGGTAGAGCGCGTATAGCTGATCATGAAGAAGGACTAGAATATCTTACTAATTCTACCATCATGAATCTGGCTGAGCTGCCAGAGCATTTAGTAATTATCGGAGGTAGTTATGTGGGGGTGGAGTTTGCTCAGATGTTCAGGAGGTTTGGTAGTAAAGTAACTATTATAGAAAAAGGCGAATATCTTCTTAGTAGAGAAGATCAGGATGTTTCTGAAAATGTGAGACAAATTCTTGAGAAAGAAGGAATTCATGTTCGTACGCAGGCGGAATGTATTTATGCTAAGTCCTCTGAGGAAGATGGTGTGGAGGTGGAAATTAATTGTACTGATGGTGAGCCGGCTGTATCAGGAAGTCATGTGCTTTACGCCATAGGTAGAATTCCTAATACTGATGATCTGGGGCTGGAGAATACTGATATTGAGTTAGATGAACAGGGTTATATAAAAACTGATGAATGTTTAGCTACCACTGTAGGTGGCGTTTGGGCTTTGGGAGATTGTAACGGCAAGGGAGCTTTTACTCACACTGCTTATAATGACTTTGAAATAGTGGAGGATCACCTGTTAAATGGAGGCACCAGAAAGGTCTCTGATAGAATCGCCTGTTATGCGCTATATATGGATCCGCCACTAGCTCGTGTAGGAATGACCGAAAAGGAAGTAAAAGAAAAGGGTATCAAGGCCTTGAAAGCTGAAATGCCGATGAACAAGGTGGCCAGAGCAAAAGAAAAAGGAGAGTCAGAAGGCTTTATGAAAGTGATAGTAGATGCTGAATCCCATTTGATTCTCGGAGCCTCAATTCTTGGGGTAGGAGGCGATGAAATAATCCATTCTATTATTGATGTGATGTATGCTAAGCAGCCTTATGAAGTGATAAAAAATGCTGTGCACATACACCCAACTGTGTCAGAACTGATACCAACTATGTTGGCTGATCTAAAAGAGATATAAAAAAAGGGAGCTTATTGATGCTCCCTGTTTTCTATTGCTTCATATCTTTTTAAAAATTCTTCCAATCGCTCGGCCGGAAGTTTTTTAGCTATAATTTTTTTATCACTATCCAGTACATAAATAGTAGGGGTAGTCATAGCATCATATAGATTTCTGTATGACTCCGTGTAGGTTCTGGGGCCATTTACGGTGGTCCACTCTTCCATATGCATGGTTTTAATGTAGTCTTTCATCTTCACCATAGAGGTGTCAGCAGATACTGCATAAATACCTACGTCATAAGCGGAGTTATCATAAAATTCTTTAAGTCTGGGCGTTTCTTTTTTACAGTGGCCACAGTCAGGATCATAGAAATAAATCACCGTGTACTTATTTTTCATATCATACAAAGCGCGAGACTTTAAGTCTTCATTTTGCATAATTAAGTTAGGTGCTTTTAGTCCTATAAGGCTGTTTCTTAGTTGGTTGGCTCTATCTCCAAGGTTTTGTTTTAACTTGTCATTCGCCCAAAAGTCCATTTCGCCAGAAGCAAAATATTTATCATAGAGATGAACAAAGACCTCGTCTAAACCCATTATTTCGGGCTGCTGATATTTTATGGTCACTATCCAAACAAAGTATTTGTAAGTGTCCTGATCCTTTTTGGCGATAGCGGCTAATTCATCTATAGCATTGCTAATGGTGTCAGGGTGCTGTAGCAGCATTTTATCTAAATAGTCTTCAACTTTTCTCTTATATAAAGGCTCATTTAGCCTGATCATAGCAGGATCAGCCAGATTGAAATTATCCCAATAGTGCGCTCTGTAGTATCTGTAACTAAAAGTAGAGTCTATGGCACCATTTTCTAATTTAGGAGGCTCAGGGACTTCAATATTTTGATTAGCTTTTAATATTTTAGCAAACAAAGTGTTAGGGTATTTCTCTATCACTTCATCCTGATGCTTCATTACTTTTTTATTTAAAGTATTGAGAAAAGCTCTGGCGGCTTCTTTTTCTGCAGTAGTGCTGCTGCTGTCTTTTAAAATTTCTACTTGCGGCTTGGCTTCTTCGTTACGAGCTTCATTGTAGAGCATGTTTTTGAAGAACACTTCATTATCAACATCTCCGGTAACCTTAGCTGTTTCTACAAACTCAGGTCTGGTCGTTTCTATTTTAAATGTCTGGTCATCATTAATGATCAGGTCAAATAATTTGGATTTGTTTAATACCAGGAAGTAAATGCCTTTGCTCAATGCGTTTTTGCCGTCAAAAGTGAATTTCCCCTGACTATCTACCTGAGCGGTATCAGTGAGGTAGGTGCTTTCTCCGAAGAAGTTGCCCAGATAAATGGTGGTGTCGGATAAGCCATGAATCTGAAAATCAAGCTTGTAGCCATTTTGTGCCTGGCTGGTTAAAAATGTGATTGAAAGTAAAAAAGTAAAGATGAATTTCTGCATAACTATTCTTACAGGATACATTGAAATCATGAAACATCATTAAAGAAAACAAAGTTTCTGAATGATATGACACAATTTTAGGTAATTTAGGTTAAAAATTACTACAATTAGTAATAAGGATATTTTTTTGCATAAACACATCAACTTAATACTTTTGTCGTTCATTTGTATTATGTCGATATCTGTCAGAAATCTCACGAAAGTATACGGGCAACAGAAGGCAATAGATAGCATCTCTTTTGAAGTGAAAAAAGGAGAGATTCTTGGCTTTTTAGGACCTAATGGAGCGGGCAAGTCCACCACTATGAAAATAGCCACCTGCTATTTACCACCTACCGAAGGCACCGTGGAGGTGTGTGGCCTGGATGTTATAGAAGAATCAGTAGAGGTGAGAAAGCATATTGGCTACCTGCCAGAGCACAATCCTCTTTATCTGGAAATGTATGTGCGAGAGTACTTACAGTTTATAGGTAAGGTTTACGGCGTGTCCGGTAAGATTCTTAAAAGCCGGATAGATGAAATTATCAGTCTCTGTGGGCTCACTAAAGAGCAAAACAAAAAAATAGAAGCCCTATCAAAAGGGTATAGGCAGCGTGTAGGCTTGGCGCAGGCGCTAATCCATGATCCGGAAGTGCTTATTCTGGATGAGCCTACCACCGGTCTCGATCCTAACCAGATAGTAGAAATTCGTAACCTGATCAAAAGCATTAGTCAGGATAAAACGGTGATCTTTTCTACTCACATTATGCAGGAGGTGCAGGCGCTTTGCGATAGGGTAGTAGTAATTAATAATGGAAAAATAGTGGCGAACGATGCCATTGACCAGCTTAAAAATACCCAAAGAAAGGTGGCAGTCATTACTGTGGAGTTTGCAGAGACAATAGATGAGGAAGGTCTGAAACTTATAGAAGGGGTGCTAGAGGTAGAGAGAGGAGATGGGCATAAATATAAAGTTACCGCTTCCGTAGAGAAGGATGTGAGACCTGAAATCTTCAATTATGCAACTAAAGAGAATGTCACTTTGCTGGGTTTACAACAAGAAGAAGTGACTATAGAAAATGTATTCCAGGAGTTAACGAAAGGAGGCAAAACAGAATGATTCAGATCTTTTTGAAAGAGTTCAACAGCTTTCTTAATTCTTTAATAGCCTATATTGTAATTAGTGTGTTCCTTACGGGAATAGGCCTTTTGATGTGGGTCTTTCCTGATACTTCTGTGCTGGAGTATGGCTATGCTGATATGGAAACGCTTTTCGTTTTAGGGCCTTATGTGTTTATGTTTTTAATACCGGCCATAACCATGCGCATGTTTGCTGAAGAAAAGCGTGGAGGTACTATTGAATTATTGCTTACCAAGCCAATTACTGATTGGCAGATTATATTTGGTAAGTACTTGTCTGGGTTGGTTTTAGTGGTTTTTGCTATTGTTCCTACGCTGGTTTACTATTGGTCTATTTATAAATTAGGTAGTCCTGAAGGTAATATTGATACCGCCGGGGTAATGGGGTCTTATGTAGGCCTGGTCTTACTGGGGGCGGTTTTTACTGCCATCGGAATTTTCTCGTCAGTAATTAGTTCTAACCAAATCATCTCTTTTATAGTAGCAGTGTTCTTCTGCTTTATAGTGTATTCAGGGTTCGAATCAATCGCTTCTATAAATGATTGGGGGCAGTTTTCAGGTATGCTGGAGCAGTTGGGTATTCTATATCATTATGATGCCCTGAGCAAAGGCCTGATAGATAGCCGTGATGTAATATATTTTCTTAGTGTGATAGCAGTAGTCCTATTAGCCACTAAACTCGTTTTAAGTAGTAGGAAATGGTAGCTTTAGATAGTAGAAAATTAGAGTCTTTTTTAAGGTTTTGTATTGGGCTGGTGGCCGTGGTGCTTATTAATATCATCGCTTCATCTCAGTTTTTTCGTCTTGATCTTACTGAAGAAGGAAGGTATACCATAAAGGAGCCTACCAAAGAAATGCTCCAAGATTTAGATGATGTAGTATATTTAGAGGTGTATCTGGATGGTGAACTTAATTCCGGTTTCAAACGCCTGCAAAGATCTATAAGAGAAACGCTGGAAGAATTTAGAGTCTATTCCGGTGATAATATTCAATATACTTTTAATGATCCTACCGCGGCTATGAGTGAAAAGGCTCGTGGTGAGTTTATGAGAAGCTTAATGGCTAAAGGTATTCAGCCTACTAATATTATTGATGAGCAAAATGGTAACAGGGTTGAAAAATTAGTGTTTCCGGGTGCTCTGATCTCCTATGGAGGTGTGGAGACCGGTGTAATGCTTCTGAAAGGGAATAAAGCCTCTAGTGCTGAAGAAAAATTGAATCAGTCTATTGAAGGGATAGAATATGAAATAGCATCAGCTATTCGAGGACTAACTACCTTATCAAGAAAAAAGGTGGCTGTAATCAGAGGGCATGATGAACTTGATTCGCTGGAAATGGCTAGCTATACCGCTGCACTGGCAAATTTGTATGATTTAGGTAAAGAAAGGCTGGATAGAGATTTGAGTCAGTATGATGCTATGATAGTGGCTAAGCCCAGGAAGAAGTTCAGCGAAACAGAGAAGTATTACTTAGATCAATACCTGATGAAGGGCGGAAAAGTAATGCTGTTGCTTGATAAGATGCATGCTAATATGGATAGCGCTTCTGCTCCTATGAACTTCGCTTTTCCATATGATCTTAACCTTGATGATCAGCTTTTTAAATATGGCGTTCGTTTAAATGGAGATCTTATTCAGGATCAAATGGCTGCCAAATACCCGATAGTGGTGGGTAATATGGGAGATCAGCCTCAGCTGAGTTTAGAAAATTGGCCCTTTTTCCCTATCATTAATAAGTTTGCTAATCATCCTATTACCAGAAATATGGATGCTGTGCTGTTGAAATTTGCCTCTACCATGGATAGTATTCGGGTGGATGGAGTGAAGAAAACTCCTTTGTTATTTAGCTCCCAGTATGCCCGATCAGTAACGGCGCCAGTTAATGTTTCTGTGCAGGATCTGAGAAAGAATTTAACTCCTGAAATGCTCAATAAACCCTTTTTGCCAGTAGCATACTTGTTAGAAGGGAATTTTAGTTCGTTATACAAAAATCGGTTTAAACCTGAAAATGTGTCTGATGATGATTTTGTAGATACAGCAGCAGATGATGCTAAATTATTAGTAGTGAGTGATGGTGATATAGCGAAAAATGAAATTAATAAGCGCAATGGAGATCCTCAGCCGCTGGGCTTTTATCCTTTTGCGCAGACAGAATTCGCTAATCAGGATTTTCTGCTCAACTCACTGGCTTATATGCTGGATGATGAAGGGCTGATTACCGCCAGAAATAAAGAATTAAAAATAAGGCCTTTAGATAAAGTGCAGGTGAGCAGAGAGAAAACCAAATGGCAGATCATTAATATGGTGTTGCCAGTGTTGCTCATTATCATTTATGGAGTAATTAGGTTCTATTTAAGAAAGAAAAAATATACTGGATTTACCAAGTAAGTAGTTCATGCAGAGAAAAAGAAATATAAAGCTAATAGTAGTGCTGGTGTTGCTCATAGGGGCTACAGTGGTGGCTTATTTTCTCACCAGACCCGCCGATAAGCTGGAGGTAGACAGGACTATATTTGCTTATGAAGATCCGTCAGCTATTAATAGAGTGGTGTTTGAGTTAGGAGCTGAGAAAAACAGTCTGACTTACAATGGCTCTCATTGGCTGCTAAATGATAATTATGAAGCTGACCCGCAGCGGGTGAGTGTTATTTTTGCATTGCTCACACAGCAGCGGGTAAGAAGAATGGCCGCCAGGCAGCAGCAAGATTCATTACAACAGGCTTTTGAAAAGAGAGGCGTTCATGTTACCTATTATGAGGAAGCTAATGGCGTGAAGGATTTTTATGTTTTGGGTGATGATGAAAATAAAATCACCTATATGGCTGAAAGTCCTGGATCTCAGGCGTATATTGTGGAAATACCAGGATACAGAAGTTATTTGGCTGGTATTTATGAGTTAGATCAAAATGGGTGGAGAAATCCCAGAATATTTGATTTTAACTGGGCTAATCTTGAAGGCGTAGAAGTGGTCTATAATGAGCATCCTGAGAATGGCTTTTCCGTAGGCTTTGACTCTAGCTTTTACGAGGTGAGAGGGCTGGCTCAAACGGACTCATCCCGGCTTACTGACTTCCTGGATGATGTGTCATTGCTTTATGCAAATGACTTTCTAAATCAAAAGGAAGTGTCAGAGTATCAGGAGTTAGTAGATCAGGAGCCGCAAGCCATAATTAAGGTGCACGATGTGGCGGATAACATTTATACGCTGGAAGTGTATCAGGCCTTGAAGAATAATCGAGAGATAATTGGTAGAAAAGATTCTGCTGATTATGCTATATTTGATATTTCAAGGATGCGTAGAATTTTGCGTCCTAAAGGTTTTTTTGAGAAAAAGAAACAGCCGATTTAAAATCATAACGTTTCTTGTGAATGATTTTATTTTTAACTTTACCGAGTTTTAAACTTAACTATACGTAATCGACATCAGTAATGAAATTTATAGTCTCGTCATCATCACTTTTAAAGCAGCTTGCTAGTATCAATGGTGTAATTACTACTAATCCAGTAGTGCCTATTCTTGAGAATTTCCTTTTTGAAATTGAAGAGGGTAAGCTTACTGTTACGGCATCGGACTTGCAGACGTCTATGATCACTGAGATAGAAGTGGAATCTAAAGAGAGTGGCAACATAGCTGTGCCAGCTAAGATATTGCTTGAGACTTTGAAAAACCTACCGGAACAGCCGGTAACTTTTTCTATTGATGAAGATACGTACAGTGTGGAAATTAGCAGTGATAATGGTCGATACAAACTTGCTGGTGAGAATGCTACTGATTTCCCTAAAGTGCCTACTGTTTCTGATGACTTTTCAGTAGACATGTCTACCGAGGTGCTAAGCAGTGCTATTAACAATACTATTTTTGCTACTAGTAATGACGAGCTGAGACCTGCCATGACGGGTGTGTACATGAATCTTACTGATACTAACACTACCTTTGTTTCTACAGATGGTCATAGGCTGATAAGATATAGAAGAGTGGATGTGGCTTCTGATAATGGCAATGCTATCATCATACCAAGGAAGGCGCTTAACCTTTTAAAATCTACATTGCCTTCAGAAAACACCAACGTATCAGTAGAGTTTAACGTGTCTAATGCTTTCTTCAGGTTCAATAATATCAGAATGATATGTAGACTGATAGATGAGCGTTTCCCTGATTATGAAAACGTGATTCCGGTTGATAATAACAATACTATGTTTATTGATCGTTCTGAGTTGCTAAGCTCTTTAAAGAGGATTGCTATCTATGCTAACAAAACTACCCATCAGGTAAGGCTGAAAATTACAGGTAGTGAGCTACAGATCTCTGCGGAAGATCTTGATTTTGCTAACGAAGCGAATGAAAGATTGTCTTGCGAGCATGATGGAGAAGATATAGAAATCGGATTCAATGCTAAATTCCTTATCGAAATGCTGAATAATGTAGATTCTGATAAAGTGGAATTAAGACTTTCTGAACCCAATAAAGCAGGGCTTTTAATACCTACAGATAAGAGTGATAATGAAGACATTCTTATGTTAGTAATGCCTGTAATGCTTAACAACTACGTATAAGATATTTAGTTAATAAAATATAATGACTGAGGCCGATTGATTTCAATCGGCCTTTTTTGTGCGTAGAAATCAGTTACTCTACCTTTTTTAGGAGCTTCTTCATTTGTGCTTCCAGTGTATTTACCCTTTCTTCAAGTCTTGAAGGAGACTCCAGGTTTTTGCTGAAAATGGCATCGGCCTTCCAGATTTCTAATATTTCATTGGCTTTTACCCTCAGCGGATCAAAGGCAGGATTATCAGCTTTAAATATATAGGTGCTATTGTATCTTGAAAAGCGCCTTGCCAGAATGTCATTCTTAGTGATGATAACATATAAAAGGCCTTTTTCTACATCTTCAATAGCAGAGGGTAGGCAGAGTAAGATGTCTTTATGGTGTATGCCTTGGTTCTCTACAACCATCTCATTGCCATTAATCTGAAAGGCACGTGATTTCTTGTGCTGTGTAAAGGGAAAGTGTATGGCAGGTAGTTTATTTATAAAGTCCTTGTTTTGGAAGCTTACAATGTAGTCTAAGTGTTTTTCTAAAGATATGAATGGTGTTTGCTCAGCTACATCGTCCTTGTCTGTAATCGCTTCCTTTTCCTCCTTAGAAAACTCCTTTTTAAATATATCGAATTTATAGAGCTCATTTATAGTAAGTTCTTTGGTAAGCAGCGTGTCTATAGAAAGCTCAAAATGCCTGGCTATTTGTATGAGGGTTTCTATTTTGGGTTCCGTTCTTCCTTCCTCATATGCACCTACACTGGGGCGAGCCAGATTAAACAGCTGGGCAAAGTCTGATTGGCTCATTTTTTTGACAGCCCTGATCTTCTTGATATTCTTTCCTATAAATGACATAATCCCTTTTCGCTGAAATATTTTTCAAAAATCGTATAACCTTTTTAAAAATGCTAACGTATAGGTAAATAAATGGCTGCTAATAAAATGAGCAATGCTAGTAAAAGTAGATTTTATTTCTTATTATTGAATTATGAAACACGATAATGACATACCGCCCTAATAATTTGAAGAAATTGATATGGTGAGTTTGATTATTTTATATAATTTGAACCACTTTTGATTTTTTCGAAGTATTAATGCAATTCTACATGACCCAACATTTTAAAAAAGTAAAAGAGTACCTAATAGACCTTGATTATGAGATCACTTATGAAAGCGAAGATGAATGTGTTTTCGTGGTGAGTGATGAGAGGTCAGGGGTAAGCAACATGGTGCTGGGCTGTGCGGATCCTATTTTGATATTGGAGCAATTCATTTTTGAAGTAAAGGATACCTCAGCGAGTACTTACATCCGACTCATGCAGAAAAACAGAGACATTATACACGGTGCCTTTGTGCTGGATGACACGGGGAAGAAGGTTATTTTTCGAGATACTTTAGAGCTCGAAAATCTTGACTTTAACGAGCTGGAGGCTGTTTTTAACTCATTAGGCCTATTGCTTAGCGAATTTTCAAATGAGTTAATTGAATTGTCAAAACACTAAAAATTAAAAGAGATGAATATCTTTGGAAGACTATTTAAGATTGGGCAATCAGAGGCTCATTCAGCAATTGATAAATTGGAAGATCCTATAAAGCTTACAGAGCAGGGGATAAGAGATATGAAAGTGGATCTTGATAAGGCTTTAAATGCTTTAGCTCAGGTAAAGGCAATGGCCATAAGATCTAAAAATGATGTGCAGACCTACAAGTCTAAAGCCCAGGATTATGAGCAGAAAGCTATAATGCTATTACAACGAGCAGAGAAAGGAGATATAGAATCTTCAGAAGCAGATAGATTGGCATCAGAGGCTTTAATGCAAAAAGAGGAGAATCTGAAACATGTTTCCAGAGCCATGGGTGAGCAGCAGCAGTATGATGACTCCGTTGCTAAATTGGAGAGCAATGTCAAAAGATTGAGAAGTACCATTGCTAAATGGGAAAATGAATTGAAGACTTTGAAGGCCAGGGTTAAAGTAAGTACTGCCACTAAAAATATCAATAAGCAAATGGCTCAGATCGATTCAACAAGTACAGTGTCTATGCTGGAGAGAATGAGAGATAAAGTAGCTCAAGAGGAAGCTTTGGCAGAATCTTACGGCGAAATAGCTAATGAGAGTAAAAGCATAGACGAAGAAATAGATAGAAAGCTGGCCGAAACCGGTGGAGCAAGTGCAAGTGATGAATTGGCCAAGCTAAAAGCTAAAATAGGAATTAAAAAAGAAGAATAAATAAAATTAAAATGGGTGAATTACTTGAAGTAGCAGTGAACCCTGCGAACATAATTATAACCGCTTTGTCTATTTTCATTGTGATCTATTGGATCACGGTCATCATCGGAATTTTCGATATAGATGTTTTTGATTTTGATATGGATGTAGACGTAGATGCTGATGCCGATGTGGAAGTTGAAGGCAGTTCTGTTATCTGGTTAAATTCGTTATTGTCATTTTTTAACCTCGGAAAGATACCTTTTATGATTTTTCTCTCATTTTGGATTATTCCAACTTGGTTATTGTGCATAAACATCAATTATTTCATAGGTAATTCCTCATTTTTAATAGGTCTATTTGTATTGTTTGGGAGTCTATTTGTTGGTCTTTTTATAACTAAAATTCTTACTTATCCCTTTGTGAAGCTTTATCAAAAGCTAGAAAAGGAGAATGAATACGATAGTATAATAGGTAAAATATGCGCTATAACTATAGCTGCCACAGAGAGTAAAACAGGACAAGCCCAAGTGAAAACTAATGGTGCTCCTCACATACTAAGTGTGAGGACCATTAAAGGCATAGAGATGCAAAAAGGAGATACCGGACTCGTGTTAGAGCATAATCAGGATCTCAACTTATACTTAATCGAACCTTATAATTAATAATTTAAACTACATAATATGTTATCATCAATCTATACTGCTTTACTGGTAGTAGGTCTTGTTCTTTTGGCGATAGTTGTTATCATCGTCAAAATGTATAAGAAGGCGGTTCAAGGAGAAGCGCTTATTAAAACCGGCCAGGGAGGAGCTAAAGTTTCGTTCTCTGGGATCTTCATTGTACCCGTTATCCATAAGTTAGAAATTATGGATATTACTCTCAAAAGTCTTACTATATCCAGATTGGGTAAAGATGGCCTTATATGTAAAGATAATATGAGAGCCGATATTAAAGTGAGCTTTTTCATAAGAGTAAATAAAACTACTGAAGATGTAATTCATGTGGCTCAAAGCATAGGTTGTAAGCGTGCTTCTGACATAGATCAGCTGGAAATGCTATTTGATGCTAAATTTTCTGAAGCTTTAAAAACGGTAGGTAAGCACTTTGAATTTGTAGAACTGTATAACTCCAGAGCTGCATTTAAAGAGAGAATATTAGATGAAATAGGTACAGATCTCAATGGGTATATTCTGGATGACTGCGCTATTGATTACGTAGAACAAACCTCTATTCATGATCTTAATGAAAGTAATATTCTAGATGCTCAAGGTATTAAGAAGATTATTGAGCTCACATCTACTGAGAAGATCAAGTCTAACCTTATAGAAAGAGAGAAAGAAAAAACCATTAAAAAGCAGGATGTTGAAGCCAGGGAAACCATTTTGGAGCTGGAGAAGCAGCAGACTGAAAAAGAAGAGCAGCAGCGTAGAGAGATTGAAAATATCCGATCAAGAGAATCGGCAGAGATAGAGAAGGTTCGTCAGGAAAATGAAATGAAAGCAGCTCAGGCTCGCATAGCTACTGAAGAAGAGATAGGAGTGGCAGAAGAGAATAAGCTGAGACAGATAGTGGTAGCTCTGAAAAACAAAGAAAAAACAGAGGCCGTTGAAAATGAAAGAGTAGAGCAAGCTAGGGCGCTTGAAGCTACTGAAAGAGAAAGAGTAGTAGAGCTGGCGCGTATAGATAAAGAAAAATCACTAGAAGTAGAGCGTAGAAACATACAAGAAGTGATCCGTGAGCGTGTTACCGTAGAGAAAGCTACAGTAGCAGAAGAAGAGAAAATCAAAGATACTCGTGCTCAGGCTGAGGCAGATAGAAATAAAATGGTGGCCATTACCGTTGCTGAGCAAAAAGCTGAAGAAGCATTAGTTCAGGAGATAAAAGCGGCAGAAGCAGCGCGTCAAGCAGCTGATTCATTAGCTAAAAAATCATTAATAGATGCTGAGGCTGAGAAAGCGGCCGCTAACCATAAAGCGGAAGCAATGAAGACTCTCGCAGAGGCAGAAGCAGCGCAAAAAGCGTCTATAGGTATGTCTGAAGCGCAAGTGATGACAGCCAAAGCGGAAGCCAAAGAGAAAGAAGGTGAGTCTGAAGCTTCTGTAATAGAAATGAAAGCTGATGCTGAAGCTAAAGGTATAAGACTGAAAGCTGTAGCGCAGTCAGAAGCAGATGAAAAACTAGGATTTGTAGCGGCTAAAGTGGCTCGTGAAAAAGGAACAGCTGATGCAGAAGTGACTGAGGTGAAAGCTGTAGCTGATGAGAAAAAAGGTATGGCAGAAGCCAGAGTAATGGCAGAGAAATTCAAAGCTGATGCTGAGGGTATCAAGCAGAAAGCTGCTGCTATGAAAGCGCTGGATGGTGCAGGTATGGAGCATGAAGAATTTAAGCTTAGACTTGAGAAAGATAGAGCCATAGAATTAGCTCAAATAGATGTAAGCAAATATATTGCTGAAGCGCAGGCTCTTGTGCTGGCAGAGGCTATGAAGTCAGCTAAGATAGACATCATAGGTGGTGAAAGCATGTTCTTTAATCAGATTGCAGGATCTGTGGCTAAAGGAAAATCAATAGATGCTTTTATCAATGGTAGCGAAGTGGCTACAGATGTGAAATCAGCCTTTTTAAGCACTGATGGTGGAAGCTCCTTTAAGGAAAATGTTGGTCAGCTATTAAAGAGCTTTAACCTAACTTCTGAAGATGTGAAAAACATCACCGTGTCAGCGCTGCTGTTCAAGATGATGGGTAGTACTCAAGACGATAGTGTGAAAAACAGTCTGCGTCAAATGATGAGTATTGCTAAATCTGCCGGGTTGGATAATGAGACTCCCAAAACACTGGGGTTGATTTAAGTAGACCGTAAGAATTGTTGGCTGTATGTCATTAAATACCAGTAACTATTAAGTAGTTACTAGTACAACATACAGCCTTTACATTCTTCTTCTTAAATTATTCGTTCTCAATCACCTCCGGTATTATTCGCCTTAAATCTATTAACTATGTCTCAGGAACAGACAGAAAATAATAACCCATCACAAGTGACACTGGAAGGCGGCACCTATGAAGTTTTAAAAAACCGATTAGAGGCCAGCACAAAAGACCTGTCGCAAGTATTAAAAAAGCTCAATGAGTCGAGAAAGCAGGTTTTTGGTTCATTAGAAACTAAGCTGATAGCTACTGAGCGAATCACTACGGAGCACAATTGTATTCCCTGGGATATGGTGCCCATTGGTAATCACTTTTTGTTTGGCTTTAATGTTCATTTAGGCTTAAAGACTCACATTGAGCTGTCTGATGTTTTTAGCATTCATCAATATAAAGATCATACTTTCCCTGCTTTAGATATGTCTATGATTGCCGATGAGCAGTTTATAATAGACTTTCAAAAGCTATATAAATATTATAAAGACACGCAGTTTGTCAAGTTTGCTTCTATAGGGCCGCACTTATACATGATTTTTCGTATCGGTAAATCCGTTACTGACATCAAGGCCTTTAAATGGTTGGTGGAAGGGGAGAAGCTTACTTATCTGGATAATCGTAGTGAGCATGAGTTTTCTTTTCCTGCTCAGCATGCATTCCAGTGGAAAAGAACCACCAGAGATTATCATAGAGAAGGAAAATATCCACATATTTCTATTGAAGATAAAGTCTTTGTAGAGACTGTGGGTGGTGACCTTACTATTAAGGTGGAAGATAATACTGATTCTGGCAGAGGTGTGTATCAGGAGGATGTGGATAATCCTGATCAAACACTGGACGATGCTGAAATTATGTATGCTATTTTAGGCAACCTGATCCTGTTGAGAATAAAGCCTTATCAGGAAAAGGAATATCGGTATATCGTATTTAATAGCAAGCTAAAAGAAGCCAGAAATATCAAAGCTATTGCTGATGCCTGCATCCTTTTGCCTGATGATCAGGGGATTATTTTCTCTAATGGTTATTATCTGCAAAGTGGTGATTATAAGGTTTTTGACAATAACCTTAAGGATATGGTTTATGAAAAGACCATTGCCTCTCCTAATGGAGAAGATTACCTCTATGTATTTTATAACCGCTTGCAAGGCGTTTATTTATTGCTTCCATACAATATTATTCAGCAAAAGGTAGAGAATCCTATCATCTGTCATGGTTATTCTATTTTTGAAAATGGAGAGATGTGCTTCTTTAATGCTGATGATGAGCCTAAAAAAGCACCACGCTACTAAAATATGGCAAACACCATTTACAGGGCCAGATTTTCAGGCTACAGCCAATAATGATTCATACCTTTTTAAAATTGGTAATAAGGAAATAGTACGCGCCATGGCTGAGTGTAATGAGCTCATTACTCTGGTAGAGAAAGGAGAGAATTATACTAATCTTTATTCTGACCTTCAAAAGCAATCTACTGATATAATAGATACTTATCATTGGCTGGATAAAGAGGAAGCCTTCAAGGCATTGGAGCCATTAAAGGCTATTCGTCAAACGGCTTCATCAGCCATAGATGAATATGAAAAAGTAGTAAGCATAAGAAAAAATACGGCCGATCGGGTCAATGATGTGCTTAACAGGGTAGATGAAATGACTAAGAAGATTAGTCGTGAAACACAGCCCAGCTTGGAGAAATTTGTTAATAACCTGAATGCTCTGCGTGAGCTCAGGGGAGAAACGGAATCTTTAAAATCATTGCGTTATGCTGATGAGCAACGCATAGAAAAATATGAAGAGCTGCTTAAGGAAACCAACCTTAAATATGCTGATAGCTGCGTTCGTTTTTTACTTAGAGATGATGCTTTAGATGAGTATGAAACCAAGGTAAAGGGTCTGGAGCTGGAAATTGAAGAGGTAAACAAAGTAATAGATATCGATGAGCTCGAAAAGAAAATAGACCAGATAGCTCATGATTTAGAAATGCTCATAGATATTGTGAGTAACCTTAAGATTTCTGATGCTACGCAAACCACGCAGATCATTGATAATATATCCGCCTTGTTCTCTATTCTTAATAGAAACAGAGCTGCCTTAAAGAAAAAGCGGCGGGAGCTGATGCTGATTGAAGGCAAGGCTGAATTCAACGCTCAAATCAAGCTATTGGAGCAAGGGGTAACTAACTACCTTGACCTTTCTGATACTCCCAAAAAATGTGATGAATACCTGGCTAAGCTCATGGTACAGCTAGAGGAGCTGGAAGGTAAATTTGCTGAGTTTGATGATTTTGTGCTGAAAATATCTGAAAAGAGGGAGGATATATATAATGCCTTTGAATCTAAAAAGGTATCATTAGTAGAAGCTAGAAATAAACGCGCTAATTCATTACAGCAATCGGCTGCCAGAATACTAAGTGCTGCTCAGAGTAGAACGGAACGTATGACTACCGCGGCAGAGATCAATGGCTATTTTTCATCAGACATGATGATAGAGAAGCTCAGAAATATTGTGGCTGAGCTCAAAGAAATAGGCGACTCTGTAAAGGCTGATGATGTACAAAGTAAGCTCAAAGCACTGAAGGAAGATGCTATCAGGCAGCTGAGAGATAAAAATGAGCTATTTGAAGCGGGAGAAGATATAATCAAGTTCGGGAAATATAAATTCTCTGTCAATACGCAGTCTCTGGAAGTGACGGTGGTGCCAAGAGATGAAAACTTATTTTTCCACCTTACCGGTACCAGCCTGTACGAAGAAATTAAAAACGAGAGGATTAATGCCAGTAGAGCGGTTTGGAATCAGGCGGTGATGTCAGAGAATGAAAAGCTATACCGTGCCGAGTATCTGGCTTATAAAGTCCTGAAAGTGGGAGAAAAAAAGGCCAATGGAGAAGAGGTGCATAAAACTTTGGCAGAGCTCTACAAGCTTACTCCTGAGCAGTTGCTGACTTACGTGCAGCAGTTTATGGCTTTGCGGTATAATGAAGGGTACATGAAAGGCGTGCATGACAATGATGCTGTCCGTCTATTGGAGTCTCTGCTTATGTTCTATCAATCAGGTGGATTGCTTAAGTATGCCTCAGAAACACGTGCTATGGCTCAATTTTACTGGCAATATGCGGTAAATGAAGAGTATAAACAGCTGCTAGATACCAGAATTAAGGGGCTGGGGATAATAATTGATGTGTTTCCTAACCTGGAAGAATTTTACCAGGTAATAGAAGAGGTGAAGCTGGATATTGAAAGTAAGCTGGCTGATGTCTTTGACTTGAGCCATGCTGCTAAGGCTGCCGAATATCTGTTTTTTGAGATTAAAGATCATAATGATTTTGTGAAAGCTGGTGATGCTGTGTCTTTGGCAGAAAGCTTTCAGGCTTATTTGAAAGATAAAAAGGCAGCAAAAAGATATGAGGACTCAGTGAAAAAACTGAAGCAGGAACAAGATCAGTTTCAGATGATCAGAAAATGGCTTCAAGCGTATGCTGAGTTTAATGATGATCAGGATGGTCTTCAGTTTATTTCAGAAACGGCCTTGCTTTTAATGGAAGATAAAGCACAGCCAAGAGTCATTAATATTCCTTTAGTGGCCGAGGTAGAAGGAATGCAGGGGAGTCATGCTGTGGTAGAAGACGGTAAATATCACATGAATTTCAACCAGTTTTTACTGAAGTTGGAAGCCTTTGAAAATATAACGGTGCCTGCCTATAAGGAGTTTAATGCGCTGAAAAAGGAATTGGTAGCGGACTTTACAGAAGAGCTGAGATTGGGTGAGTTTAAGCCCAGAGTAATGTCTTCATTTGTTCGTAATAAACTGATAAATGAGGTGTACTTGCCGCTTATTGGCGCTAACCTGGCTAAGCAAATAGGAGAGGCAGGCGAAGGTAAGCGTACTGACCTGATGGGAATGCTCTTGCTTATTTCGCCTCCGGGTTATGGTAAAACCACTTTGATGGAATATATCGCCAATAGATTGGGTGTGATTTTTATGAAGATCAATGGGCCGGCTATTGGACATCAGGTCACCTCAGTTGACCCTGCTGAAGCGCCAAATGCAGCTGCTCGTGAAGAGCTTAATAAGCTTAACCTGGCCTTTGAAATGGGAGATAATGTAATGATATATCTTGATGATATTCAGCATTGTAACCCTGAATTTTTACAGAAGTTTATTTCACTTTGTGATGCTCAGCGTAAGATAGAAGGGGTTTATAAAGGTAAGAGTAAAACTTACGACTTCAGAGGTAAAAAGGTGAGTGTGGTGATGGCTGGGAACCCATATACAGAAAGTGGTGAAAAATTCCGCATCCCTGATATGCTCTCTAACCGTGCTGATGTATATAACCTGGGTGACATCATCGGAGATTCTGATTCAGCCTTTAAGCTGAGTTATCTGGAGAACTGTATTACCTCTAATCCGGTGCTGAATAAGCTGGCAGGTAAAAGCCTTGATGATGTGTATACCTTAGTGAGCGCAGCAGAAAAGGATACGCTGGAAGGTGCTGAGTTCGAAACCAATCATTCGCAGGAGGAGGTGAGAGAATATATGAGTGTATTCCAAAAGCTGATGAAGGTGAGAGATATTATTTTGAAGGTAAACCTGGAATATATCCGCTCAGCAGGACAGGCCGATGAGTACAGAACAGAACCTGCCTTTAAACTGCAGGGGTCATACAGAGATATGAATAAAATTGCTGAGAAAGTATTCTCTGTAATGAATGACGATGAGCTGACTACTTTGGTGAATGGCCATTATAATAATGAAGCTCAGACCCTCACCACCGGAGCTGAAGCCAACTTGCTGAAGTTTAAAGAGCTCAATGGCTACCTAACCGCCGAAAGCCAGGCGCGTTGGGTGGAGATAAAAGAAATCTTCATGAAGCAGCAGCGTACCAAAGGCTATGGCATGGGCAACCAAATGGGGCAAATGCTTAGTCATATTGAAGAAGTGACCAAAGGTCTGGATGGCATCAGAGATGCTTTGATGAAGAAGTGATTTAAGGACTTTGTGTAGTTTCTGTAGGTGTTATCGCCTACAGAACTGCTCACCTTGGAAAGTCGACTGTTGGAGCTGCTGTCAACAAGTGTACAGGTTGCTTTATTAATAGGTTTATTTGGTAAATGTGGGGTTTTAATAAGTCTCATATAGATGCAATGAAAGGTTACTTCATTGAGTGGAATTGCTTTGTCTATTCAATTCCAATAGATGTGTGTGTTTTGTCTTCAGTTTATTTATATGTATGGGAGATAAATCTTACTCAACAAATAATGTGATAAATTATGAAAAAGGTTGTCTTTGTTATTATGATAATCATTAGCCTGAGCTCATGTAAGAAGCCGCGAGCAGCAGTTGATTATGATGGGCTAACATTTCGCGATGGTGTTGGGGATGGGCTAATGCTGTATGAAAAGGAGAGAAAATCACCAATTCAATTAAAGTTGGATTATGATAGTGTGGTTTACGATGAAGTTAATGGTAAAACTTTTTATAAAGATGATGTCCTCGTTCAGTTAAGGGATGAGGTTCTTTTTAAGGAAAGAAATCCAGGCTACTACTGGTTGTACAATCTAAAAAGGAGTGATACTTTGCCGATTAACTTGATGGTCAATGGCAGTTATGTTATTAGGGATATTTCTTTCAAGAATGATACCCACGATTATTATATGTCTTTTACCGTTGAGGAAGATTCAACCATAAATTATGAAGTTGGCCCAGTGGTTTATGGGCCTTTTTCTGAGATACCTTTATTGTAGCTATTTATTTGGGAGTCTTATAAAATAGACTTCACTTATAATTAGAGTAATCACCTATAAAACCACTCCCTAATCATAGAAACTATGACAGGAACCAACCAATATAGGTAAAATCTAAACATTCAATTTTACATATTAATCAACTAAATGCTCATGTTATGAAGTATAATGGCACCGCTTTGCGTAAAAATAATGCCCAAATTGGGCTCACTAAAAAAGAAGAAAAAGGTCGATTGTATAAATTTATTGGCGCGTTTGTAGTGTTGCTAGCCCTTTTAATAGTGACCGTGCTGGCGTTAATGCTAAAGTTAAGCAGTGACAATACGAACAGTGAAGTTTATAAACTGAGTCATATGGAGATACCATCCGAAGACTCTATTCTTCAGTTAGAAGAACAATGGTATGCTCAGGAAGCTCCTGATACAATCTTCATTGAAGAGGCAAGTAATAATGATGAATTGAGGAGTGAAATGCAGAAGTTGAAATTGCCTTATGTTTTGTTTTAAAAGGGTTTAAATGATTGGTGATTTCAAATGGATGCTTTGCTTAAAACCTTTACCTGCAATTGAGTTATCACCAACGGAACTTCCTCTCATTTCGCTTTCATCTCACAACGGTGCAGCAAGAGCAAACTATTGCCGAGTCACTCTGAGCTCGTCGAAGAGTAGACGATCGGGACTACTGTCTAGGCAAGAGATTGATTCGAATTGACCTCAAGATTGAAAATTAATAATCCGTAGAAACAGAAAAACCGTCACTCAAACTCGTAGAGAGAGTCAGAATGACGGTTTTAATGCAAGGTTAAGTTGTTTTACTTATCTCCTAAGGTCAGGTTTTGGAACCTAACAATATCTATAAGTTGAGTATTGGCATTGTCATAGGATACAGATACACTATCACTTTCGTGGGTGAGGATGATGCTGGTCGATGACAGCGAAGTGCCAATAAATGTTTTATCGAAGTTGTCTAATTTCAGATAATAGTAAGTATTGCCATCTCTTGTGTCTGATGCAAAGCGAGATACTTTCCCATTAATGGTGTTGTGGGTCTGCTGAGAAGTTACTTCTATATCATTAGAGTTGCTGTTTAGAATGCTCTTATATGATCTTAAGCATTCCTGAGCTGTATTGCCTACGCCTACTATGGTGTAATCTTCTACTGATACCATGGCTATCATTTTTATTAGGCCGGCCTGGTCTTTCAGAGACATTACATAGGTAGGCACGCCATTAATGTTATAAGTGACAGGGAAGGTGGCTACGTAGCCTTTTTCCTGTACTTTACCCATGGCAGATTGCTGAGCTGCTTCTTCAGTAGCACCTATATGCTTGTACCAGAAGGTTTCTTTTGTTCGGGTGTTCACTAAGGCAAAACCAACGGTACCTTCATCTTTACCTACTGAAGTAAGACCTGTGTACCAGTAAGATTCATTATCGGGTCCATAGACTAGAGTTACTCCATTAGTGGTTTTTAATTTGCCGTTATTAGAGAAGTTCCAGTATCCGTTAATGTATTATCCCCAGTTGTTTAATTGGGTGATTACAAAATCATCGGGTTGTATTCTGTCAACCCATTTAGGTGCATCTTCTATAGTGTATTCGGTTATTTCACCACTTTCAGGGTCTACGGTAAGTACGCCAGTGGCTTCTTGCCCCGCAAAACCTACTTCGTTATCATAAATGGTTACTACCCAATAAGGTCTGCCTTTGTCATCTGTTTCAAAGCTAAAATCGGTTAAGCCTTTATTCATATAGCCGTTAAAATAGACATGTCTGGCCAGGTTAGATAATGAAAAGGCCTGCGTTTGATATTTTAACCTGATAGGCTTACCGTCATATGACTGGATGAGTTCTACATCTCTTTCGTTGGTAGCTGATACACGAATGTAGCCAGGAGTGCCTTCTTTATGGTTGAACCACTTGAAAAATCCGGAATGGAGCAAGGGCGCTACCCAGTAAAGTTTATCGTTAATTTTCTGTAAAGTAAAATCGCCTAATTCGGTCTGGCTTCCTAAAGAAGGATCGGCGCCAATTACCTTATCTCCCAGTCTATAAGCAATAGATTTATCTACTATTATAATTTCTTCGGTAGAAATAGGGGCCATATGCTCTTCAAGGTCTTTGGCTATTTTTACTTCACCAATTTGTTCCTGATAATCACCGCTGCGGAAAAGAGACATGGTGGAGGCTCCCACTGTGATGAGGTAAATAGCCAGGTAGGTGAAAAACGTAATGGCAAGGTAATTTCTGCCCTCTGAAGCTTCATAGGAAGAAGAGTTAGACCGCAAATAAACACGCCAGCCATATAGTGATCCTAAAATTAATAATATGAGGAATGGTACTCCGTGAAATCCTATATAAAAAGTGGGTAGACCTACATAGATGTGTAGGGCAACTATGACCAGGGTAAAAGCAAATTTTTTCATTGTTCTAAAAAATGGTATTGAGCTTCAAGCTAATCATAAATATGTTAAGGTGCTTTTAATAAAGAAGAAATTAGACTTTTTTGGATAATAAAATTTTTAAGTTCTTGTTTTTTTTGGTGAAATTTTGAGTGTAAAAGGCTTTAATTTGGCTTTAAATGGCTTTTTTTGATTGTAGTGATTCCAAAATCTTGACTTTTGATTTTGTTTAAATTTAGTTATAAAAATTAGATTTATTAATGGATTTGTTTAGTGGAGAAGAAGGGTGAGTATGGATAAGAAAAGTTCTGCATTACCTGGGATGATGCAAGTTAAATTCAGTTGAGTCCTTCATTTCAGATTATATCATGTATTATCTGAAATGAAGAACGGTTGATATGATAAGTAATTTAAGTGCTGTTAGCCTTTAAAGCGAATATAAATACCTGTGGTGATATTGAGATAATTGGCATTCATTTCTAAACGGTTGTAGCCTAAAGTAGTGGCTGCTATTTCGGTAGAAAAGTAGTCTATGTTAATGGGTATGGCTACTCTGCCACCTATGTTAAATCTAAATGAAGTTCCAAGATTTAGGGCCAAACTAGCTACGTCTTCAATTTCTATGGGTGAATATGCAGCATCTGCCATGGTGCAAAAGCCAATCATCGGTCTCAGATCCCACTCTATGTTGTCATTCAATGCGAATGAGATAAGTGGTCCTGCCAATAGTCCTTGAAACTCCCAGCTTCCGGCTTCACTATAATAATTACTTTCCTTTTGTTCAGCTATAATAAGATAGCCTTTGGCAGCAATTCCGACATGTTCTGTAAATCTTAATCCAAATTCTAAACTTGCACTTACATCAGTTTTCATGTTTAAATCCGATTTATAGTCGCCCATTGATAGAGCTGGTCCAAGAGAAAATCCGGCGTATCCTTTTTTAAGTTGAGCGTAACTGCTAGTAAACAGTGTTAAAAATGTAATAATTAAAAAATATTTTTTCATAGTGCTTCAAAATTATAGAAATGCATAAAATTATTTCTGATATCGTGCGGAGATATCATAGACTTCAGTTTGGTCTTGTGAATTGATAGCGGAAAGAAATCTATATAGAGCAATTCCTGATTTTATTTAAATGCATCATAGTTGCATTTAAATAAAATCCTATATTTGAGCCAGGTTAGTGCACGATCCTTTTTACTTAATCAAATAAATTAATAAAGAGAAAATGTTAAAAAGATACAATGGTCTTTTCTTGCTTGCCATTTTGGCGATTTTTAGCTGTAATGATGATGACCAAGTCACTTATAATGGTTATTTACCTCCAATAGAACTGAAAGATTCAGTGGTAGTTACCTATGGTGAAACCTTAACGTTGGCCTTGCCTACTGAGTATCAGGAGCGGGAAGGGACTACACTAACTTTAGATTTTAGCAGTAATGATGACTTGCAGGTCAATAGCTCAGAAACCCTGGCCAATTTGCTGGCTGAGGCTATAACTATTAACACTTCTGAAAATTCTATCCTTATAGATGCTTCCGAAATTTACCCTAACAATGTTTACTCTGAAGACAGTGATGTTAGGTTGCCTGAGGTTTATAATGTTACGGTAAATGCCAGTTCAGAAGCGGGCTTAGAAGCAGTGCAAACTTCATTTGTACTTAGGGTTAATCTTGCTGATTTAGGAATAGTAGAAGTGAGCTCAGCAGATGAAATACCTTATGACTATGCTTTATATGGTACGGTGGCTGAATACAGTATAGACTATAATGGATTAGAAAGCGAAGGTACTGAGTTGGACCTCTTTTTTAATGGTAGGCCTGATGGTCATGTTAACCTGGTAGAGGGAAAGATTGTGGTAGATGAAGATGCCGGTGATGAAAATAAGGAAAGCGAATGGACTTATGATTTGATTCCTACCCTAACCAAAGATGGCTATATGGTTGCTAGAAAGCAATTTAGAGTGATGTTAGTGCCTAAACCTAAGTTTTTCTATGGTAGCTATTATCCTGATCTTGATATTACTGTTATCCAAAACAGACTGGTTATGGCTTTGGGTAATGAATATGCTACTATGATTCCTGCCTTTTACCCAGAAAAATATAGAGGTTCTTTTAGTATAAAGAGTATATCAAAAGATGGCAATGCATTTGAAGATACAGAGGCGTTATTTTCTATAGATGAGGAAAATGGCCGAGTGTCTGTTCAAGGAAATACTTCATTAACTGCCGGAGAATATACGTTAGTGGTTGAGAACGAATCCTCTACTACCGACTTTGTGTTAGAAGCAGAATTAACTCTGGTTATGGAGTAATTATAGGAAGTAGCAGAGGTTTTCCATGGCCTCTGCTATCTTTTTTTAAGACGTGAGCGGGAGCTCATACGGTTCACCAATCACATGTATATTTATCCTTTCTCCTGTGCCTCTAATTATTTCTGTAATCTGCTCTGATTTAGGAGGCGTTTGAAGTAGGATGAATACCTTGTCAGAAATAATAAAGTTGTTTTTATATTTTTTGGTTAGCTCCTGTATACGAGCTGCAATATTTACAGGATAGCCCATCACTAGTTTATGTTGCCGGCCTTCCAGCATAATATCTCCTGTAGCTACCTTACCATAATGTATACCAATGCCTACTTGTATAAATTCGCCGAAGTGTTGCTTGAAATACTCGTTATTAAGCTCTTTTAATTTTTCTATAATCTCAAAGCCGCTTTTTACAGCATGGTTGGCGGCTTCTATAGGCTGATCTTTAAAGCCAAAAGCGGCGTATAAACCATCTCCGGCTGTTTCTATGATCTTGCCATGATGGTCATTAATAATCCGTTCAAATGAATTAAAAAGTTTACGGATCAGGTGAATAGCATCAAAAGCCAGGTGTAGCTCCATGAAGCGAGTGAAATTTCTTATATCCAGAAAAAACAAGCATAGCTGTAACTCCTTACCCATGCTGGTGGTTTCTCCGTTAGATTTTCGGATATATAGTTCATAATCAGTCTTGTCCTTCATAATTCTCTTAACCTTCACTTTTCCCTTCTTCACGCAAGTCTGGCAGGCCAGTCGCACATTTTCTGATAGATTAATCTGACTCCTCAAATGGCGTTCACCTAATGTCATTTCAGACAGATTTTCCGCCCCTTCTTCTATTAATATTCGGCAGGTAGAGCATCGGGCTTTTCCTCCGCATTCATACCGGAAAGGAATGCCCTCATCCAGCGAAGCCTGAAGAATGGTTTTTTCAGGGGGAATATTAAATGACTTTTCTCCTACAAGGGTTAAATTCTTATCCATGCTATAAGCTAAACTCTATTCTAAAGTGCAAAATTAGGTATTTGCCCGGCAATGTTGCCCCTCATAAGGTAATAAATCCTGCGTTAACCAATAAGTGTAAGTTGCTGTGAATAAGTGATTTTGATGAAAATGATGTTTCTTTGGGCTTTCTTTATTTTATATAAGCTATGTATACATTATTTAAAATGAGACAAACGGTTGTTTTATTGTTCGCTATAATCACGTTGGCAGGTTGTGGTAATGGCTCTTCTTCGCAAGAAGAAAACGAAAATCTCATTTCTATTCCTGAAAATACGTTTGAAAGCAAAGCTTATCATTTAGATAAAGAGTTGGTAATCAAAAAGATCTTCCCGGAGCAGTTAGATGGCTATAGTTTTAGCATGGATTTTACTTTGAGCAAGCAGGCTCACGGTTATGATATACAGGTTATGGAGGTAATCTATGAAGTTTATACCCCTATGATCAATTATATATTTGATACAAGTATTGATAGTGTGATTGTGGAAAGTGATTTTCCTGGAGTGGGATTAACTATGAATAAAGACAATAAATCTAATCAGGTGCTTGATCACTTCAGGAATATTAAAGGCTATACCTTTTCTTTAGTTACTAATGATAGTGTAGACTTTGAGGTGCAAATGACGGATTATCCATTATCAGCGGCAGTAGCTACCTATGTTTTTTCACCTCATGAGCAACTTTTAAAAGATTTGAATAAGCAATATTTGCAGACGGTTTTTGGCTTATTATTAGATCATACGCATGGCGATTTTGAGGAATATGCTAGCTGGGCAGAGCCATATAGGAGTGATTCCATGGTTTACAGGTTATCTTCTATGAATTATGAGCAAGCTATAGCCTTTTCTGGCCGTTATCAGGGAGATAGCGTGCGCTTTAACACAGAGCTGTTAGTAGATGATGCAAATGGCAGCTTACTCGCTGGTAAACTTAATACTTTTCAAAAGAAGCAACTTTCTACTAACCCTTTGAGGGGAGTTACTTCTCAGGTGTCAGAAATTACGGTAAGCACAGTCATTAAAGAAATGGATCGTGTAGAATTACGTTCTGACCTATAAACTTTAGAAACACTTATTTACTATCCCTGAAACCAGTGAAATTGCTGTTAATAAGGAGAATAGCCCCCTGATAATTCTTTGTGGTACGGTCTATTATGTATTATTGCTTAGCTTAAATAAGTAAGGATATGGAAAACTGTACGATATATAGTCACTATTTAGAATTTCAGAAAATACTTGGGGTAATTAAATCTATTTTGCCTGATGTAAAACTAGAGGTAGATGATGATGGCTTAGAGAAAAGAGTAGCTGTTAAGGCATCTGAAGATAGCAGCTTTCAGCTTAATTATAGAGAAAGAAAGACGCCCTCTTACAAGCTGGAAGAGATAGAATGTGGACTAACGCAAAACCTTGCGGGCATGGTAAATTTTGTGCAGTCGTTACCTGCTGGTAATACCGAGGTGAAAAATAAGTTTATCTATAAAATCATGTCTATGAACTGCGAAATGTCATTAATGGCAGAGCCTGAGATTACAGAGGCCTTTGAGTCTATAATAAGGGTATTAGTGCAGGATTTAGATGGATTTATATTTGCTCAGCCCAACCATCTGTTTACGAAAAGTGAGACTCAGCATTTTTTAGATAAGAATTTTAACCTCATTATAGACCTGAACGGAAACTGTGAGATAGATGATCTGGAAGTAAATGTGAATGCCGCTTATATGGATGAGCCTAAAGAAAATTATACTGAAGATCAGCTGGCCAGAAAAAGTAAGTCAGGCGAATTTTTAGAGGAAAAAGGAATAGCTGTTAACGAGCATTTACCATGTGTGCCTTCTCAGGAAACAGTGGAGGTGAGGACTTTGCAAGAGGTGCTGGATCGTGCTTATGCCTTGTTAGTGATAGCGGCGAAAGGCGAAGGCGTAGAGCAGGAGCACCTGGGTAGGGTGGTAGGCGAGAAAAATATAAACTCTTTTACTGAGCAGGAGCAGTTTATCTATAATGCTGAAAGTTTAACTGACGAGCAGCGAGCGTATGCTACCTGGAGGTATGAAAGCCTTTATGTATTGCTTTGGGCGCTCGGTAAATTTGATGATTTAATATACCCTGATAATATATGCAATGTGTCTGATGTGGTTAGCTCTATTTTTCAACCTACAAGAGAGGAGTTTGAGGCAAGCGTGCAGCTAAGAACTAAAGCGGAAATTTTAGATGCTCTGGATATGACTTATCGCATGCACTGGGCTTGTGTAAATGCTCGTATAAATGGAAGAGAAGTGGGAGGAGCTATAATGCCAAGTGTTATTTATGAAAGACATTATGCGCTTAACTGGCTCACTCATTTCATGGATCAGCCGTGGGATGAAGTGGAAACGCCTACCTGATAAAGGAAGGCCATAGCCTTATGAAAGTTTGGCTATGGCCTATTTTTACTAATTGACTTCAGGTAAAAGGTCGTCTTTCACCCATTGGAAATTGGGTTCCGCTTTTAATGCTTTCTTGTATATTTCTTTAGCTTTCTCGGGTTGCTCTGTGCGGTAGTAGGCTTGTCCTAGCCAGGCCAGGGCGTAGAGGTAACGCCAGTCTTGCTGTAGCTGGGCTTTCTCATATAATTCAACTGCCTTTTTAAATGATTTAATACCTTCTTCTTTGTCTCCGCCAAACATAGAAGGAGCAAATAATTTGGCACTGCCATAAGTAGCCCACACAAATGGTGATGAATAATCTTCTTCCTTTGCATCGCTCAAATTACTGCTGCTTTTAGGACCTAAAAACATACCTTTCCAGCCACTGTAAGAGGTTTCTAATCCATAAACCGCCGCCCTAAGTGCATAAGCATTGGCTTTTTCATATTCTTGATCTAGCAGGTCATCTATATTTTCAAGAATTTCATCATAATATTCATCAAAGAGATCTTCGTCTTTATCTACTCTGGTATTGTTAAGCAGGCCATACTGAGCCATAGCTAGCTGATAAAGGTTTTCTCCAGACTTATCATTGTTATAGAGGTTTTGCCTTTTTTCTACCACCTCTTTCCATAGGTCTTTGTCTTCAGTAATATAGGCCTTGTAAGCCAATTTGTTCAAGTCACTCTGCGCTAGAGCAAGGTTGAAGAAGGTGGTGAGGCAAAAGAATATTAGTAGTGATGTTTTGATTTTCATGCTGTCAGTTGGTTAAGAGGGGAAAGCTAACCGACAAAATCAAAATTTAATAATCAGCAGGAAGGAAAGAGCTCGCAACTGAGCAAAATCATGAATTAAGCTGTCTTAAGGCAGTAAAATTGGAGCCTTAAGACAGCTTGAAAGGGTTAAATTTCTTTTATGCTACTGAGAATAGTAGGGTCTTGTATTTCATTATCCTTAGCCAGCATCAGTACTTTAGACATGAGCTCAGCACTCTTAGGATCATCATCTACGAAAGGTAAAAACAGTCGGCCTCTATGCTGCGAGTGAACAGGCAGAATAGGTATATAACGACCTGGTTTTTTATGCACTATGGCACTGCCCAGGTGTACGTTGTATTCACCAAGTTCACCAGTAATATGAACATGATTGCCTTTCACTTCCACGTTATCCAGCTTAAACATACGAGCAGTTTCTTTAACCAGTACACCACGCATCTCCATTGAAGAATGGCTGGCTTCAGGGTCAACATCGCCTACGTGAGCTACACTTACTACCAGATCCAGATCTCGCATTACCTCACTGAAAATATGGCCATTGATCTCTTCAAATGGTATATTTTTCCAGGTTTTTCTGTTAAGGAACTCTACCGTTTCCAGCGTAGGGCTTTCTACATCAGCAGGAGAGAACCAGTCTGCCATGGCATAAATTTTAGCTATAAAGCCTTCTTTATGGAATACTTTCTGCAGACCTTCCTCGTAGCTCACCGTCCAGCCACGAGATTTTAATAGGGCCAGCGTTTGTTTTGGCTGTACTTGATGGCCTTCATATCTTTTAGATACGCTTACCGCCTTCAATTCATCTTCAGTAGGTAAGTAGAGCTCTCTGAATATTTGTTTGAAAGGTTGCTTCAGTTTATTATCAAAGGCATATTTCTGGAATGCACTCCAGCTTTTGTCTTGATACAGGTCATAAGAGTGGGCAATGAACAATTCCCCTTCCAGCTGATGCGCTTCTCCATGAATGTCTACCAGTTGGCCTTCTTGTAATAGCCCCAGGGTATCGCCGTTTTTCAGTACCAGCTTTTCGAGCATTGGTTTTAATACCGGATGGCTGATCAGCTCTGTTATTTCTTTGGCAGTGAAGTTATCACGGTTTACCATGGCAGCTTCCAGACTTTTTAAAGTACGGCTATACTGCTCTTTAAGTGTTTTTTGATGCTCTTTAAGTTCAGTTACGGCCTTGTCTTTGCGCAGCTTAGCAGGAATATTTTTTAAAGGTTTTCCATCTTTAGTGACCTTAAGCTCCGCTTTACCCTGATCATTTACCTCTAAAGAGATTTCTACATTATCAAAAGTAAGGGTGTCAGAAGAGTCCATGATCTCTTTGGCCAGTGCTGTTTCCATTACCCAGGTAAGACGGATAGGATCTGTATAGCCAGCTGTTCGGGCCAGGTTTTCCATGGCTATTTTTACAGCATGAGCTTCACTGGCTTGTCTTTGAGAGCCAAATTGCTTGCTTTCTTTTTTGAACTGCTGCAAGTACTTATACCTGCTTAGTAAGTCGCTGTCTCGGTTTTTCTTGCTTAGAGGAACGAGACCGTAGACTCTGAGGTAATCCTGATTACGCTTGTCTTTAACACGCTTAGTTACCTCTCTGATTTTAGTGTTGCCAAGTATTACATCAGCATATAGCTGCGCTCTGGTATGGCCGGCACCATCAGAAATATATTTAGCGGCATTGTAAACTATTTTCCATTTAGATAGCCCTAGAGATTTGTACATAGATAAGAACCAGTCGTTATCTACTGCGCCATCGCTAAACTCTGCTACATCTACCTTAGAGAATCTGGCTATTTCAGTTTCAGTCTCTGAGTCATGTCTTTGGTTAGCATGGGCATGTAGCCACCATACGGCGCTATCCATGTCTGACCAGCCCAGGTAGTTCATTACAAAAGAGAGCCATTGAGGAGCATACATGGCTGCTTCTACTAATCGTGTTTCTGAGATTTTGCCTTCTTTGATTTTAGCATCAAATGTTTCCTGAGTTTCTTCAGGTTTAGGATGAACACCTTTTAAATATTTACTTAAAACCTCCTGCTTGTTCATTAGGTGCGAGCCATATGAGTAAGCATACCCTCTGTGAAGTTTGTCTTTCCCCAGTGCCTGAAGGATTCTTATCAGATAGTCAGTACCCTGCAACGTGTCGATGTTTTGGGCCAGCTCAGTAACCGAAGTAGGTGAATCACCTCTTTGTAATTCTACATCTACTAATAAATCAATGCATGGAGCAAGTATTTCCGATAAGAAAGGAAACTTGGTGAGTAAATTTTCTTTTTGCCTTCTGCCGTAATTTAACCTTCTATTGGTTAACTCTCTTAGGCCTGCGGGCTTAAGAATGCGCTTAAGCAGTTCATCTTTAGTGATAAGTTCTAATTGATAAGCTCTGGCGAATTGATCTATATCAGCTTCGTAATTTTGAAGTCTGAAGTTTGATGGTAAGGTTTTTACCCTCCAATCTTCAAATTGCCAATATGCTTTAAACTCATCATCGTTCATTTTATCAGCACGATCACGGTAGAGCTCGAAAATTCCGGCAATAGTAGGGAGGTCTCTCCAAGTAGCTACATTAGAGTAATATCGGTCTTCAATTGTTCTATATTCGGCTAGCTCTTCTTTAGTTACTTCGTTAATGAACTTCTCTAAGAAAGCCTTATAATACAATGTTTTATCCTCGAAAGGATATATGTTCATGAGATTTCTTACAATCCTGAATTCGGTATCATCTCTCCAACGGTCTCTTTTTCTATCGGAAAATTGGGCATCAAAAATAAGTTTGTCTAGTACTTCTTTTGATTTAGGAAATACATCATACTTACTGTCTTTTTGATCAAAATAGCTGATCTTATAATAGAATAAGCTGGTTATAAACAGATCTAAATTAGTAAGCCCTGAGTTTTCCATCCACTCTTTCCATACCTCAGGCAGTGGGTAGTTGTTATACTTTTCTTCAGGAGTTTTATTTTTATCATCCCTGTCTATTGGAGCAAAATGGTTGCCTAATAGTACCTTTTCTTTATCTCCCTGCCAGTAGGTTACGGTATATTCATAATCATGGTGTTCCTTTACGATGGCTTCTAGTTTCTTTAATTCTTCTTTTAGCTTATCTACAGAAACACTCAGGCCGAAATTGCTATTAAAGAAACGTTCTTCTATCTCCTTTTTAGGAGCGTCAGGCTTTTGTGGTGATGAAATGTTGTTAGGATCAAAGAGTCCATATCCATTTTCAATAGTGTATTTATTGAGGATGGATTCATCTTGGCGAAGGTTCTCAAGAAGGATTTGTTCTTTCGGAGAAGGCTCCCTCATAGCAATAAATTCCTCTGCTTTAGTGGCGGTCCAGTCTCTAAGCTCTTCTTTCTGATGCAATTGATTAAGCATATCTAATGCAGAAAGGCGCTGCTCCTGATTGCTGGCGGTAAGAAGCCTATCGATACTTTGCTGTACGGTAGCATCATCTTTTTTCATTATAAAGCTGATAATGCTGGCGCGTACGTCTGCACTTTTACTTTTGAGGAGGTCTTCAAATTGACCCAGTTCTTCCTCACTTAGCTCAGCAAAGCCAAGTGCTTCTATAGCTACATTTTTTATACTGGCCGAACGGTCTTTTAGTACGCTCAGGCAGAAATTTCTTTTAAATGTAGATAGCGTATAGCTTTCATTGGGTTTATTTTGACCGTAAGTATGAAATTCAGGAAGTATCAGTCTTGTTACTCTTTCTCTTTGGTAAACACCCATGTTAGGGAATAGCTCAATCAAGAGATCAAGGTCTTTTTGTGTTTTTTCATCAAGCAGGTTAATTAAAAAGTCATAACCTTCCTCTTGTGTAAGGTTAAAAACAGACCAGCTAAACACCTTACCCGTAAACTTCTTGCCTTTTTTAGGGATTTTAGGCACTTCACTAGTCAGGTGATCAACAATTAACTGATGGGTTTCTTCATTGATATGGTTTTCTGTGAAATACGATCTGTATTTTAACAGATGAATAAGCCAGAATAAGAACTCCTGAGAGTCATCATTTTTAAGCTTATCTTCTATAAGTGAATCTACAGCAATTGAGGTAGTATCTGGCAGGCTTATTTCGTTAATAAAATATAGAGCCAGGTGGTTTTTCTCTTTGTTGTCTTGCTGAAGTAGTTCTTGTAGTAATTCTGTGCAGTTATTGGTGTCTCTTACTGCGGCAGCCCATAAGGCCATGTATATTTCAGCATTGTCTTTACTTTTAATGGCATTTTTAACTTCTTCCGGGTGTTCCAGAAAGTGTAGTGCGAGCTCAAAAAAGCGTTTTACGGTGCTTTGTTTCTCAGCATCCCAGCCCAGACCGGCCCAGGTGTTCATAGCTCGAACTACAGAAGAGAAGCGTATCAGGTTCTCCCTAAGTGTTAACTTTATAAAATGAATCAGCGCACCTATGGAGGTTTCATCCAGCTGCTCTAATATGGTTTGGCGCAGGCCTTCCTGTCTTTGAGCGGAAAGCAGCAGGTCTTCAATCGCTTTCCAGGCACCTTCATTATTGCTGATCAGGAATGCTTTTATAATGGGCCTGCTTACTTTAGCTGTAGGGTGCCTATTATACACGATGTCTTGTAGTAAGGGATAGAGTTCTGCATGCTCCTCTTCTACTAATGATGAAAGTAATATTCCAAACTCAGAGGTGTAAGCTGCGATTTCGTTAGAATAGAGAATATATTCTTTTAGAGTAAGATCATAATCCATTCTCACATTGAGAGAGATAACGAAATTAAGCTTTTTGGTGAAGTGTAAATATGGCTTTTGTGATGTTCTGAAGGAACGACGGTTATAGCCTGTTTGGTAGGGTAATGAAGGAATGCTATCCCAGGCTTTTTTAACGAATGGGGCAATTTCCTTACCGAATAAATCTTCCAGAACAGGATAATTTTGCTCGTTCCAGAAGTTATTGATATCGCCAAATTCAGCAAAGGCTTTCATGCGGGGAGAGCCCTCCGTTACATTTTCCCAGTAGCTGTGAGTGCTATAATTATTGTTGTTTTCTCTCAGGCTAGGGTAGGCGTTTAGGAACATGAGCCCTAGTGCGGCTTTATGTTTATTAGGCTCATCGGCCTTGTTAGTACTTTGGTTGATAGCATAGTACTGATTATGAAGGTTAACCAGTCTGTTATCTATCCTTTTTGATTTTAAATACTCTTCTGTATTCATAGTGTTATTGTAGTATAATAATCATAACATTTTAGTGCGGATAGGCTACCAAATGCTACCTGATAAAAAAGTTAATCTGATAAAATAAAGAATGCTGTCCGCTGATATATTCACCCTGTCATTTAGGTGTTCTACTTGCTCATCATCAATAAAGACGCAGTATATGCCGTCTTCAAAAGAGAGTAGTGCGTTTTCAATGGCTTCGTCTACATTGGCCAGCTCATTATTATAGCTGTCATTAAATCCTACTTTACCATGCTCTTTCTGGCTATCAATATCTTGATCTAAAAGGTAGGGGATAATGTTGTTTTCGCTTTTACGTTGGTTGAAGGCCTCTACTTGTTGTGTTACTATTGCTGATATGAGATCCCTTAATGGGGCAGGCTGACTTATATCTTTTATTTCAATGGTACTTCTACCTATGAGTGGGTGTTTTTTACCCATCTGTTTTACACTGTAATTGATTTTCATCACTATTAGGTTTTGTGATTACAGGTTGTGATTTATACATCAAATGATGCTCGACAAAAATATCATATTCGATGCTTTTTCAAGCTCATTATAAGTAAGGATTCGTGAAAATCACGGTTTTCAGTGGTAAGCAGTTCCCTGTAAATAAGGAGGTTAAGGGGGCTTTTGGCCCCTTTATGAGTTGAGCGGATGGTTGATGGGGTCTAATGAGAAGGCCTTAATAGCATCTTCTATAGCCTCATCTTCCAGCTGCAATGCATTATTGATTTTTGACCTGAAATGGTAAGCATAAGCTAAGTTTGGTTTCACCTTGATGAGCTGGTTTATTACCTCCTTTGCTTCTTTAAACTTCAAAAGCCTGAAATATAAATGGCCTTTTTCTTTATAGGCATCAATGTAGCCAGCATCCAGCTCAATAGCCTGTTGGAAATCTTCTAATGCCTTGTCTTCCTGGTTTTGTTGGCTGTAAACCAAGGCACGGCTATAGTAAGCATGAGCAAGCTCAGGGTTAAGAGCTATGGCCTGATCAAAATTCTCAAGAGCCTCATGAAATATTTCCATGTCATAGTAAATCAGGCCTTTGTTAGAGTAGGTTACAGGGTCTTTGGGGTTGATTTCAATCGCTTCGCTGTAACAGTCTAAGGCTTGAATAGGGTCTCCTTTTTTTCTGTAAATATTGCCTTTGTTTATAAATGGGTCTGCTATATCAGGAGATAATTCTATTGCAATATTATAATCTTCCATGGCTTCATCTAGCTGATTTAATTGTTCAAACAGCAAGCCCCGCCAGTTATAGTACTTGGAGGAGGCAGGCCTGAGTTGTATCAGCATATTAAAATCTTGCATAGCCTTATCATATAGCCTGAGCTGTTCAAAGAATTTTGCCCTTTCAGCGTATGTTTCTACATAGTCAGGGTTGATTTCAAGGCATTTGTCAAAGTCCATTAAAGCCTTTTCTCTTTCTCTTAGCTTAGCGTAAGCACGAGCGCGGTTATGATAGGCTACATAGTCAAAAGGTAATAGAGATATCACCATGGTGTAGTCTTTTGCTGCCTGGCTATAATTACCCAGATTAAAGTGAGAAATGGCTCGGTTAAACAAGGCGATATCATTGAGTGGTTCTTTTTGTATGGCCTTATCACAATCTTGTATAGCTCTGGTGTAATCTTTCATATCTACCCATAGGCTACCTCGGTTCACATAAGTTCTGTTATAAGCAGGAGCTAATTCTACGGCTTTGTTGTAATCTTCAAGCGCCTTTAGCTGGTCTATGTTTTTACTATATGAAAGTGCCCTGTTGCAGTAATACATGGCATTATCAGGCTCAAGCTCTATGGCTTTAGTGAAAGCTGTGATGGCCATTTCATGTTTGCCCTGAATGGCCAGGTTGTTGGCTTTCAGGTTATAGGCTTCGGCATATTGATCATTATGCTGTATGGCCAGGTTAGCATCAGCAATGGCGCCTTCACTATCTTTCAAAGCTTCTTTACACAGACCGCGGTTAAAGAAAATATAAGCTTCAGGCTCAAGCTCTATCGCGTGAGTGTATGCTTTTATGGCTTCTTCCTTTTCGTCTCTGTTAGAAAGTGCATTTCCTAAATCATTATAGGTCTGTGCTCGCTTAGGATTGATCATAATGGCCAGGTCAAAGTCTTTTTTTGCATTTTCCCAATCATCTGTTTCAGCACGGAGAATCGCTCTTTGTGTAATGGCTCTTAGGTCATTTTTCCTTTCAATAAGGCTTAGCGTATAAGCTTCAATAGCGCCCTTTTTGTCTCCCAGGTTTTCTTTGGCTAAAGCTATGTTGTAATGAGAAACCGCGCTATTTTTCCAAAATTCCGTTGATTTTTTATAGTCAGCAAGTGCCTTTTTATATTCTTGAAGGGCAAAGAATGAATTGCCTCTGGAGATATACAGGTGATGCGAGCCTGATGAAAACTCAAGGGCTTTACTATAATCATTAATAGCCTGAGAGTGGTACTTCATGTCCTGATTCACCTTAGCCCGGCTTATGAAGATTTCTTCTTTTATGCCATCAGGCAGGTTAGGGGTGATTAGTTCTACAGCTTTGCGGAGATCATCAATGGCCTTAGTATTATCATTATAAGCATTGTTATAAAGTGAGCCTCTCTTGGCATAAGCTTCAGCCCTTTCAGGGTTAATCTCAATGGCCTGGGTAAAATCTTCTAATGCCTGTTCGTTTAGCTTTGTCTGCACTCTTAGGTTGCCCCTTAAAAGGTAGCTCTCATAGTGCTCAGGATTTAAGTTAATAGTTCTGGTGAGGTGATCTAAGGCATTGTCATTGGTGCCAAAATTTATTTTGGCTTTGGCATATTGAAAATGGTATTCATAATGAGATGAATTGATCATTAGTGCCGTTTGAAAATCATCAATAGCCTCTTTTGGTTGCTTTTTCTCCAGAAGAGTCAGTCCTCTTTCGTAGTAGGCAAAAGGCTGTAGCGGATGATGTTCGAGGTATTGATTATAGCATTGCCGTGCTTTATCATAATAACCATTATTGAAATAGGCCAACCCTTTGTAAAATGATAAAGAGGTGCTGTATTCAGATGATTTATAGAGCACTAGTGCATTGAAATAATCATTTGAAAGCAAGTGCATATGGGCCAGATAAAGTCTTTCTTCGTCAGACTTGGGTGAAGGAACCAGCTCTATAAGTTTTTCTAGCTGCTGAACTGAAAGTGGTAAATGAGCCTGCAGGCATTGCCAGCTGTTGATCAGCGAAGCACTGCAGCCTAGCTCCATGGCAATATTTACATGGCTCACGACCATCTGTCTGTCATTATTATCAGCACATTGGAGTGCATTAGAAAAATGCTTATGCCATTCTTTTAGATAATAGGATTGCAGCTGCGATTTAATAACTGGTAGGTTCGATTGATCTCCTGGCTTCATATCCTCAGTATGATTGATTAAAAAATAACTAAGTAGTCTGGATTATACCTTTATTCAGACCATGTGGTCTTACAAAATTATAATCTTATAGCAAAAATGTTTTACCGTTTAAATAAGTATAGGCCACGCTCATACTTTTTTATAAAGGAAAATTATCAGGATCAAGAGAGTGAGCTTTGATAGCGTCTTCTATTGAAGCTTCCTGCAGCTGAAGTGCCGAGTGAACCTTAGACCTTAAAAAATAGGCACGAGCCCTTTGTGTATTGATGTTTAAAAGGTGATCTAAAGCTTCTTTGGATTTTTTATATTCTTCTTTATGAAGCATAATGGCACCTACTTGCTCTAAGGCATCCTGGTGGTTAGGGGCCAGAATCAGTGTTTGTTCTAATTCTTCTAAAGCTTCATCATAGGTGTCTTCGTTTTGTATATATACTAATGACTTAAAATAGTAGGCATTCACATGTTCAGGGTCATTAGCAATAGCTTTATCAAAGCATTTCATAGCTTCATCGTAAAGCGCCATATCATAATAAATCAATCCCATATTAGAGAATGTAAGCGGCTCTTTAGGGTTTAATGAAATGGCCTTATTATAAGCCGCCAGCGCCTCAGTAGGTTGGTTGAGTTTTCTGTATAAGTTACCCATATTTATATAGGGATATGTGCTTTGAGGATCAAGTTTACTGGTTTTTTCAAAGTCAGCGATAGCCTCTTTTGTGCGATTAAGCTTGTCATTAACCTGACCTCTGCTATTATAAAAAGTGGCATTTGTTGGCTGAAGCTTTATGAGCATGTTGAGGTCCTTCAACGCCTCTTCATTTTGACCGGTTCTCATGTAGTAGTTACCTCTCTCCAGATAGCCATATGGCGATTTCGGATTGAAACCGATACATTTTTCAAAATCAGCTACAGCTTTATCATTTTCTCCTATGGCAGCATAAGCCCGACCTCTGTTAGCATAAGTAGGAGCATTAGGCGTATGTGATTCAATGATAGTGGTATAATCGGCTATGCTATTTTCGTATTCACCGAGGTAATAATAGCAAACAGCACGGTTATAAATGGCTAAAACATCACGATCAGTCAATTCATTTGCTTTGTTAAAGTCCTGAATGCCTCTTGTGTAATCTTTGAGTTTCATCCACTCAACACCTCGCTGGGTATAATAACGACTGTTATTAGGAGAGAGCTCTATCGCTTTGTTAAGATCTTCTAATGCCTCAAGCGTTTTATTGGCTTTGCTGTGAGTTAACGCTCTTTTAAAGTAAAAGGCATCATTGTCTGGCTCCGGCTCTACGGTATTAGTAGCAGCTGTATTTTGGGTAAATACGGAAGCGGCCTGTTGGTTTTTTGAGGTAATCGAGCGCATTAACTCCTTAGCTTCTTCATAGGTGCTGTCTAATTGCAAGGCCTGGGTTAAATCCATCATTGACCCATGAATGTTTTTTGCTTTTTCTTTCTGCTGTGCTCTTTTAAAATAAATTCTTGCAATTCTGGGCTTCAGGCTTACTGCTTTGTTGAAAGCCTCTATGGCTGCTGGGATGTTATTTTTTAGCGCGTGTACATCTCCCAGGGTTTCATAAATGAGGTAACTATTAGAATCATAGAGAAGAGCCGTTTCTAAATCATTATAAGCACCTTCAAAATCCTCTGTTTTAGCTTTTAATTCGGCCCGTAGGCGTAGTGCTAACGGGTCATCTGGCAGCATGTTCAATGACGTGCTGAAGTCTTCAATAGCCTCTTCTATCAGGTTAAGGTTTGTATTGGCCAGGGCCCGATTGTAATAAGCATCTGCATTATCAGGGTTCAGCTCAATAGACCTGTTATAATCGGCTTTAGCCTTATCATTATCTTTTAATGACAGCCAGCAGTTGCCCCTGTTTTGGAAAATAGTAGGCCTTAGGTTAGAATTTAAGGTTAATTCTAATGATTTGGTATAAGCCTCTAAGCCTAACTCACTTCTGTCCAGCGCCTCTAGTGCTCTGCCTCTATGAAAATAGACAAGATCCATCCTGCTCTTTTTGGTTTGGTTTATAGCTACATCAAGATCAGCTAGCGCCTTTTCGTAATATCCAAGAGAGATAAACTGCTTGGCTCTCTCCAAATGTGCTCCTTTTACTGATGGATCACTGTGTAATGCCATAGATATGGCTGTTACCGCTTGGTCATACTTTTTGAGATTACCAAGTGCCACTCCTTTTTGTACTTGCGTTTCTGCGCTATTGGCAATATTTATGGAGTGATTGATGTGACTTAGGGCTTTATCATACTCACCTTGCATATTAAGAATGAGTCCTATTCCGTACTGATATTCAAAGTAATTGGGCTCAAACATAGAGGCTGTAGATAAATCATACTCAGCCTGAGAGTAGTATTTTAGTTCATAATTGCATAATCCTCTTTCATAGTAAGCGTAGGCATGTGTGGGCCTTTCTTTAATATATTTGGTCAAATGTGAAATAGCCTCTTCATATTCTTCAGCTAGCTTATGAGCCATGGCCTTGTAAAAAGAAAGGCTTGGGCTGTTATAGTTTTTAGAAACTGCATTATAATATCCTAAAGCTTCATTTGGTATTTGATAAAACAGATATATATGACCCATAAACAGATTGTACTCATCATCAATACCATGAGAAGGCACCTTGTCGATATACTTCAAAGTGTTGTTAGAGATCTGCATGGCCGGCAGGCAGGAAACCAACCAGTCCCAACTTTTGAAAAATGGCACCTTACAGGGCAGTTCCATTGCTTCATTCAGGGCTTGTATAGAAATAGAAGAGTCCTCGCTATCAGATGAATTAATGGCTTTGGTAAAGAGGCCTTGCCATTCTATAAGGTAGGTGTTAATGCTTTTTTCAATGGTATGATTGAAAATATAACCTGTAGATTGGGTGATGTCCTGTTTCATCGCTTTAGAATGAGTTTAAACTAATAGAAATACAATATTATCAATCGAAAAGTATTTCTAAGTGCTTATAGGCCTTATTCTATTGAAAATCACTGTTTTCAGTGAGAATGGAAGTAATTACTTTTAGTGTTTATTGTAATAATGGTTGAGCGTTAAGTAGTGGATTTAGTATGGAATGTTTTATTAAAATGTTAAATATTTCAAAGAAAATTAATAAATCCATTATCAGTAAAAATGTCTTCTATTCGGCATGCAGAGTATTTTAGAAGCTTAATTGCTATCAACCATGAACAAAGAAAAAAATACTTAAGAACCTAAGCCGAAGAAGCTTTTTAAGAAACTCAGTAGTGGCCGCAGCGGGTGTAGGCCTGGCGCCCACACTGCTCAGCAGTTGTAATGACGATGATGATAATACGCCACCGTTTACTCCGGAAGGGAATCCCGGATTTTTTGAAGGAGTAGCCAGCTTTGATCCTGCTCAGGATAGAGTGGTGTTATGGTCTCGTTATACACCCGCTACTAATGAAACAGGCACACCTACCATTATTCTTGATGTAGCCACAGATGCAGATTTTGAGATAGTAGTGGCCAGTGAAACGGTAGAAGTAGATGCCGGAAGTGATAACACCATTTATGTAGATGTAAGTAATTTAAGCTCTAATACCCGTTATTATTACCGATTTAGAAATGAAATGACAGCTACTGCTTCAGTTATAGGAGAAACCAAAACACTACCGGCTGCGGGAGAGGCTAGCCAGATTAACCTGGCGGTAATGTCTTGTGCTAACTTTCAGGCCGGCTTGTTTAATGTTTATGGCGCAGTGGCTCAATCGGAAGCTGATGTGGTAGTGCATTTGGGCGATTACATTTACGAATACCCCGCAGGAGGATACGGAAGTAGCGAACTGACTACCCAGTTAGGTCGGGAGCATGAGCCTACCGGTGAAATTATAGAACTAGATGATTACAGAGCCCGATATAGGCAATATAGGAGAGACCCTCAATTACAGGAAGCGCATAGATTAAAACCTTTTATTTGTGTGTGGGATGACCATGAGATAGCTAATGATGCCTATACTGATGGAGCCGAGAATCACCAGGATGATGAGGGTAGTTTTGAGGTGCGCAAATCAAATGCTATACAAGCCTGGGCAGAGTATTTACCTGCCAGAGTGAGCGATAATGCCAAAATCTATCGCAGTTTTGATATGGGTGGCATTGTTAACCTCCTTATGCTGGATACCCGAATAATAGGTAGGAATAAACAGCTCAGCTATGCAGATTATTTCACTTTATCAGGATTAGATAGTGAAGCCTTTTTAGCTGATTGGATGGACAGCGATCGCACTATATTAGGGGCAGAACAGCTTTCATGGCTTACTGGTCAGTTAGCTGGCAGTGGAGCTACCTGGCAAGTGCTGGGCAGTCAGGTGCTTATGGGTAAAGTGTACATACCCGTGGAGCTTTTGCTTATTACCGCCGAAATAACGGCAAGTGGAGTTACGCCAGAGTTATATGCCAATTACAACACATTGGTTACGCAGTTGGTTACCATAAAATCACGAATGCTGCAAAATGATCCGTCTTTAACGGCGGAAGAAATTGCCAAGGTAGAGACTGTTTTGCCTTATAATTTAGATGCCTGGGATGGCTATCCGGCAGAAAGGGAGATAGTATATGCTGCGGCAGCCGGAAAAAAATTAATCTCTGTGGCCGGAGATACGCATAATGCCTGGCATCTGGACCTAACTGATGCGCAAGGTAATAAAGTAGGGGCTGAGTTTGCCACCTCTTCAGTTTCTTCACCAGGTTTTGAAGGTATATTCGGAACGGATCCGGCTATTATTGATCCTTTTGAACAGAGCTTGCAGCTGCTTATTAAGGATTTACAATACCTAAACGCATCAGATAGAGGATACGTAATGGCCTCTTTCACCCCAAGTGAAGCTAACTCTGAGTGGAGGTTTGTAAGTACACTGGCTACCGAAAATACCAGCACTACTACGGATCATACGGTGAGTGAGAGTTGATTAATGAGAGTCGGTAACCAAAATTTAAACTTTAGGAAGAGTGATTTATTAATATGGGGTTACAAAGATTAGTGATATAGAATTCAAAATATGATTAGGATTTAAATATGATGAATTATATGAAAAATAGGCTTTTGGGTGTTCTCATGATAATGTTAATAATGGCGTGCTCTGAGGAGTCGGAACAGTATGTTCCATCAGTAATTAGTGTCTCAGACCTCACCATTGATGTAGTAGAGAATGTGGAATTAAATGAAGTGGTAGGCTCAATCAATGCCTCAGTAGAACCCGATTCGGAATTACAATATAGAATTACAAGTCAAGAACCAAGGCGTGTTCTTGGTATTAATTCGGTAACAGGCGAACTATATGTTTTAGAGCCAGATTTCTTTGATTATGAAAATGATGAGTCTAATATGATAAATCTTGAAGTTGAAGTAGTAGCTGGAGATAATGTGAAAGAATCAATTAAGGTTAGGGTAAATCTCTTAGATGAGGAGGAAGCTTTTATAATGAGTTGGCTGATTGGTGATGATAGATCTATTTCGATATATACTAACCCAGAGTATGAATATAATTACAGTGTAGATTGGGGAGATGGAAGTATCTCTGAAAGTGTTACTTCCGATGCCACACATACTTATATAGAGTCGGGTTACTATGAGGTAAAGGTGTTAGGGGTATTTCCTGCTTTATTCATGGGTAAAAAGTATTTGACTGATGAGGTAGGAGAGGAAAGGATAGAGTCAATTTTGCAATGGGGTGATAATGAATGGGAGTCATTTTACGGAGCATTTGCGGGTACTGATGTTGGGTTTAGTGCTGAGGATATTCCCAACCTTGATAAAGTAACAAATATGAATTCAATGTTCTTGAATAACTGGAGGTTGAAGGTTACCAATATTGAAAAGTGGGATGTGGGGAATGTGTCAGATATGCATAGTATGTTTGAAGGCTGTACAGTATTTAATCAGAATATCAGTGATTGGGATGTAAGTAGAGTAGAAGATATGTCTCGAATGTTTGAACGTGCAAATGATTTTAATCAAGAAATCGGTAATTGGGATGTGAGTAGTGTGAAAAGCATGTTTCAAATGTTTGCTATCGCCGTTAATTTCGATGGAAATATATCAGAATGGGATGTTTCAAACGTAGAGAACTTTAAAGGAATGTTTTTTTCAGCGATGAAATTTAATCAGGATATCGGGAATTGGGATGTTAGTAGTGCTACTTACATGGATAGAATGTTGTACTCTACACTTCAATTTAATCAGAATTTGGGAAACTGGAATTTCCCAAATGTAAGTGACCTCGATCTCCTTTTAGAGGGTTCAAATATGTCTATAGATAATTATAGCCAGACCTTGATTGGATGGTATGCAAATCCGAACCTGCGAGATGATGTCGTCTTAGGTGTAGCTGATTTGAAATATTGTGAGACAGGGGCGGCAGCTAGGACTGGTTTAATTCAGAGAGGCTGGACTTTTGATGGTGATATTCGCGCTTCTCAAGAGGAGTGTAATTGATATTACAGATTTAACGGATACATTACTACTTAGTTTAAGCTCACATCCATGGTAGCCAGGTTAAAATTTCAAGTAAAAGAAATACTGTGAACTGGAAAGCAATTGACGAGCAGGTTAGGGAAGTGGCCAATTTATCAGGTCAGTCATTAAGCTTTAAAAGTAGCCCACATATAAGTGGAAAGATAGATACCTATTTGCTTTATGAAAATGATCAGATCATTGCCCGGATAAAACTTACTAAGCCTATTATTAGTGATGGAAGTAAGTTTCAGATGATGTCTCTTAGTCATAAGAACTTTGCGATTCAATCAGGTAGAAATATTTTGGGTAAGCGGGTATTGAGGTATAAGAATTTTGAGCCAACGGCAGAACTTGAACATCATTTTCAAGTTCTGCAAAAGGCCGTTTTAGACTTTAAATGGGAAGTTAAAAAGTGCTTTATCGCTGATCTTGATCAATATCATAATTTAGAAATGCTCATCTTCTCTACTCCAAACATCCAAGCAGCACTAGATAAGTTTAGTCTTGTAAGACAAGTGCATATACAGGTGAAATGATAGCGCTAGGGGAGGTTTCAGATGACTTTGAAGACCTTCTGGAGATACTATCTACACAGTAGTCACCTCCTCCGCCATCACAAATTAAGCAGCCAGAAATCTTTGAAGTGCCCAATGAGGAGGAAAGTGAAGAAGAAATTAATATAGATCTGGATGTAGAGATAACGGAAGATGAAGTGATAGAAGGCATTATAGTAGAGGAGGCTCCTGAAGAGGAAGCGGGCGATGAGGTTTTTATGATTGTGGAAGAGTCTGCTACCCCAAAAGGAGGCTTTGCGGAGTTTTATAAATACATTAGAGACCATTGCATTGAGATTACAGTAAAGAATCTCAAGCCCTAATACTGATGATATATGTTTTGCTTAGGAAAAATTCCCTGTCATTTTAAGGCTTATTTTTATAGATTTAAGATTAAATTAAGATAAAAATGGCAGTTGGCCTATGGATAAAACGCTCTGGAATAAGATTTTAAGCTTTGATTTAGACGCACCTTTAAGTGAATATGGTTTCTCTACCCGACTGGCTAAAGAAAATGCGTGGACGCAAAATTTCACCCAGCAGGCCATTTTAGAATACAAAAAGTTTATGTACCTGGCCGGTACTGCCGGCACCATGGTGTCTCCTTCTGAAATTGTGGATGTGGTATGGCATCAGCATCTTATTTTTTCCGACTCCTATGAGCAGTTTTGTGAAGTGATTGGCACTAACATTAAACATATTCCCTCTACTCATAATAAGAAAGAGAAGGAAAAGTTTGTTTCAGCTCGTAATCAGACTTTTAAACTGTATAAAGAAACCTTTGGCGAGCCACCAGCAGTAATTTGGAAATACCCGGATATGTATGCTCCAATGGGCCTAAAAGAGGCCAATATGCGACCGAATACCAGATTATACATAATGGTACTTTTTATAGTTGCTATGATGATACCAACAGCTGCAGCACTCAGGCCAGTATATTTGGGTATCAATAACCCTTTGTTTCTGATGGGGTTTGTGGGTGCGGCTGTTTTCTTGATCATAACCCTTCATATGTTTAATAAGCATAGGGTTAGGGCTATGTTGGAAAGAGGAGAGACTAATTCCTTTATAAGAAATTTAACGGCAGCAGAACTTATATTTGTTAACTCTGGGCGGTTAGAAAAAGTGATCGATAGCTATATCAATAAGCTGATGCGGAGAGAAGTGATTGAAGTGGTAGATGGAGATCGGCTGAGAGTAAAGAAAAGTAATAAATCTGTAGATGCACAGGAATTTGCAGCACTGCAGATTATAGAAAACGAAGAAACTACCTCTTATTACAGGTTGTCCACCTTGTTGTACTCCAAGCCTTCCATTGTAAACATACCCTATGTGCTGATGAAATTTAGAAATTTCTTCAACCAGTCTAAAGATTATGGCAGGCTTGTCACTATTAATTGTGTAGCTATCACTATGTTGATGTTGTTTGGTATAGGGCGGTTAATAAACGGTATGGGAGATGGCAAGCCTGTGCTTTTTCTGGTTTTACTATTATTAGCATTTATAATACTTTGTTTTAATGTGTTTAATAAAATGCAGCAGCTGGTGCTCAAACAGGTGCCAAGCTTGTATGATAAAGAGGAAGTTTTGCGTCAACACACGGGCGACCCGGAATGGGAATACTGTTTTTTAGGTGCAGCAGTTATTTCTAGCGCTTTAGTACCGTTAGTTGAGCAAACTGATTACCTCAATCCCAGAAGCACATCATGGTTTAGCGGAGGAAGGAGCCGTGAAGAAAGTAGCTGTGGATCTGATATAGGCAGTTCTTGTGGCTCTAACTGTGGCTCAGGTTGCGGAAGCTCATGTAGTTCAGGCTGCGGTGGAGGTGGAGGCTGTGGTGGTTGTGGAGGAAGTTAAGATTTGAAAATTCAACCTGAGATTCATTGAGTTTTATAGTACCAAGCCGACTTTGCCTAACCCTGAGAAGCGACTTGAGTGCTCCTGCCTTTATTCGTTACTGTTAGCCTTCTTTGTAAATGTAATTTTCCCCAAAGGAATAGTGCCAGCACCATTTGGTGATAAACTCATTCTGTAATAAAGAGCTTCCTTTTGCATAAAAAGAGCGGCTCTTGGGGTTCCCGTTGCCTCATAAGAGAGCGTTGCCACATAGAAAATATACTCATTATTAGGAGCAATCGTTTTTCTTAAGTTGGTAGCTTTATTTAAATTGATATCCAAAAATGATTTTATATTAGTGAGGCCGTAGTTAAAGGATGATAGCTTGTCATAGGTTAATTTATCAGGTGGTAAAAACAATTTCAAATAGGAATTTGGTGGATTGAAAATGGCGAATGAATCAGCAGGAATATGAATGTTAAGTTCTATTGGAGTTGAGGATTCATTGATTATGCGTGTCCAAAATACAGCAAAGACATATTTTTTTCCTGAAGTATCAAAATACTGTGCTCCACCAGGTGCAATCATCCCTCCTTTAGGTAAACTGTTCTGAATAATTATTCTTTCTTCTTGAGAAAAAGAATATGTTGTATCTGTGTAAGTAAACCTTTCTAACACCGAGTCTATTGGCGGTTTTTCGTTGTTGTTTTTGGTGGAATATACAGGCTCTGGTTGTATAGTAGCCTTCTTTTTTTCTGAATCACTTTTTTGCTTACAGGAAAAGAGGCCTGCAATGGTTAAAAGCACAATTATTAATCTGGTTTTCAATATTTATTATGAATACTTTTTTGAAGTGCACGATTGGAGAGTATTACAAATGCCCTGAAGGTTGTAATCGCAATAAAATTGCGATCGAGTACTGGAATGTGTAACCTGTTTTTTTCGATTCAAAGAGTATAAAATTCTTCCAATATTTTTGTTTTCCATTTATTACCTTCTTTGAACTGAAGCAAAGTCCCTCCCCAAATTTCATCAGGTTTTGCCATTATTTGCTTAATCATTTCGTTGATGTGAGGGAAAGTAATTTTTTCGATTGCTTTATTAGTAGATAACCATTTGATTTCCTCTATTTCGTTTGGTCTTTTTTCTACTCCATCTTTGATTTTTGCAGTATAAACATGTCGCAATGATGTCGAATGCTTTCCATTCAATTCTCTTTTTAGAATAAATGTTCCTTTTAGTTTAAGTTCTTTTATATCAAATCCATAGGTTGATGAAAGACTGTCCAATCCATTTTTAATTGTCTGTTCTTTGGTTTGATAAAGCCCTGGTGTAACCCAAAAGTCAGTATTCTCGATTTTAACAACCATTAATTCATTTTTTGAATTAAGTATTAATATTCTGTGAAAAATTGAAATATCATTTTCAACTTGAGCTTTTGCTGAATGAAATAAAATGATAAAAATTACTACAATTATTTTTTTCATTATCGTGGTTTATATGTTGTATAGTTTTAGTACTCATACATGACAGAGGAGACGCCATTTGCAATATTTAATTCTACTGAATTCTCTCCTTCAACTTTAAGGTTAGAAATATCAAAACTTATTGTCTTAGTTATTAGTGCCTCACGATACTCATCATCTTTTAATGAGAGTCTTAAAGTTCTTAGGGCCCGTCTACCCGTCGATGGTTCATCAGCTGTAACCAAAAAGTCGATCGTCTCAGAGTCAATCAGTTTGTATTCCCATGATTCTCCATCACATCCACTTGCGCTAAAAGTAATAGTTAGGCAGTCTCCAGAAATCTCCAAGTTATTTATGGTAACATCATTCGATGGTGCATTCTCATATTCATTGGAATTTATTAAGGTATTTAGTTCGCATGTGGTTGAAATTGTATCATCACTATCACACGATATCATTGACAGCAGTATTAGAATTGCGATCGTGTTTAGACATTCAACGGTGGAAATTAAAGATTTTAACAATGTTTTATAATCATCTAATAATTATGCCCTCAAAGCAAAACCGCATGTTAACGGAAGAAATAAATTTTAACGGATAAAATCTAGTTTAATATATATAATAATCCTCAAATCTAAAATTAGATTATTATTGCAATAAAAATAATATGACATATATTAGCAATATATCAACCAAATAAAATTGATATAAATTAAAGTATATATCATGAGGATATGCCGATCAAAAATTAACACAAGATGAAAGGGTAAAATTCGATAAGAGGCAGGCGATCATTAAACTTGACAATAGTGAAATGTGAACTATTAATGGGGGAGTAGAAGCTCCAGGCAGACTGTAATCAAAGCTCTACTCCTACATCGCTAGAACTAGGATTTGCTTATGCGCACAATAAAATTGAGTTAATTTATTAGCAACCCATTCATAAGACTTGCTCATACAATAATTAATCTTTTAACAATAAAGCATGAAATTTAAGGTAGTATTTGTTTTAATTTTTATTTACTTCAAATCATTTTCTATGTCGGATATTTCGTCTGACGATTTTTCAAATATTACCCAAAGGCAAATTACTAATTCAATCGTATTTGGAAAGTTATATGGCTTTATCAGGTATTTTCACCCATCTCCTCAATCTCATGACCTGAATTGGAATAAGTTTCTCGAAGCTGGATTATCAGAAGTTCAGGATATACCTAACGACTCTCTGCTGGTTATAGCGCTTAAAAATATTTTTAAATCGACATCTCCGTCACTAAAAATTTATTTCAATAATTATTCTCCGCCTCAATCTTCTGAATTACAAGCTGACTCCGTTAAGGTATTATTCTGGAGACACAACGGACTAGGTTTCCATAGAAAAGGACTACCGCTATTAACACGCTTAATGACCAGGTCTAATAAGAGTGAAATTTGCTCAAAACTTATAACAAAGAATGAATATGATTTGAACTATTCTTTCATTGAACTAAATGAACATATTCAATGCATGTTTAATTCTTATGTAATATCTGATTTAAGTTTAATAAAGGAAGATATAGCTAAAACTTATAATAACTTTAATGCTTCTTCCGACATTCAAAATATCGCAACAGTGATCAGTGTCTGGAATATTTTAGTTCACTTTTATCCCTACCAGGAAAGAATTGAGAATAACTGGGATGAAGTGCTCTATAATGCATTATATAAGCTTAGTAAACATCAAGAATCGACAGAAAACATTCTTTCGGAGATTATTGCCAACCTTAATGACTCTCATGCTTTCATAAATTCATCAAAGTCCATAAGTATATCTTTCAATCCACGAATCGAACCGGTAGGACTTGATTATATAGAAAATCAATTAATTGTTAAATCCATTGACTCCAGTGTTGTTGAAAATATTCATCGTGGAGATGTAATTGCATCCATAAATCATGTACCAGTAAATACTTGGATAAGTAAGTTAGCATCAGTAACGTCTTCAACAACTGAATTTAGTAAAAACGATAAAGTGGCATCAAAGCTTCTTTCATATATAAAAGAACAGTCTTCTGAAGAATCGGCAATTCTGGAAATAATTGATCCTCAAAATAATCACAAGCTAGTAAAGCTGGACCTCACATTAAGTGTTCCATTGAAGAAAACTGATAAAATTATTAAATATGGTAATTACTATTATGTTGATTTACATCAATTAAAATGGAAAGAATTCAAGCATAGTCTTGAAAAGCTAGAATCATCTCAAGGTATAATATTTGACTTAAGAAAATATCCTGCTTATATGACAGATGCCAAAATTTTACCACACCTAATGGGAGTGTTAGCTCATCTCTGTCTGCTTCCCTCCCAGGGGCTAGCCCCTGGGAGGGAATTTTTTATTTTTTGGTTTGACTGGTTTTTAGTTCCAGTTCCAATCTTCCCTCAAATCTAATGGCTAATTGCTGCACCGTCAAACCCCAATTCCGCAAAGGTGAAGTCCATTTTTTCTCAATACGTCTGCAAACTAAGTAAACTAATTTCATCAAGGCCATATCACTGGTAAATGCTCCCTTACTCTTGGTAACTTTTCTTACTTGTCTATGAAAGCCCTCCACTGGATTTGTAGTGTATATTAACTTTCTTATGGGTTTACTGTAATCGAAATAAGTGCTAAGTAGTTCCCAGTTATCATTCCAAGATCGTATCACCACAGGATATTTCTTTCCCCATTTTTCTTCCAGTTCTAATAAAGCAGTCTCTGCCTGATCTTTTGTGTCTGCTTGATAAACTAATTTAAGATCTTGTATAAACACTTTCTGTTCTTTACTGGCTACATATTTCAAGCTATTTCGAATCTGATGAACTACACAAAGTTGAACATCTGTTTGTGGGTAGATGGAGTGTATCGCTTCACTAAAACCTTTCAAGTTATCAGTGCAGGCTATCAAAATATCTTTCAAGCCTCTATTTTGTAGCTCAGTAAGTATCTGAAGCCAAAAATTAGCTCCTTCGCTTTCTGATAGGTACATGCCCAATATCTCCTTGTTGCCCTGCTTATTGATCCCTAAGATATTATAAAGGGCTTTATGCTTCACCTTACCTTCATCTCGCACCTTGAAATGCATGGCATCTAGCCAAACAATACAATAGACCGATTCTAATGGCCTATTTTGCCACTCCTTTACTTTAGGGATCACTCGGTCTGTGATATCACTTAACACCTCTGTTGATATATTTGTGTCATACATCTCCTTGATGTGCTCTTGAATATCTCTCAAACTATTACCTAGCCCATACATGGCTATTATTTGCTTCTCAAGATTGTCTGCCAGTATACGCTGGCGTTTCTCTACTATTCTTGGCTCAAAGCTGCTATGACGATCTTGAGGAGTATTTATCTCAACGTCTCCTAAACTACTCTTAACTGTTTTCTGGCCTTTGCCATTGCGCTTATTGCCATGAGAGCGTCCTTTTTCTTCACTGGATAGGTGATCCTCCATTTCTGCTTCCAGAGCTTCTTCTAAGAACTCCTTCAACATGGGGCTGAAAGCCCCATCCTTACCAAATAGAGATTCTCCTTTTAAAAATTGTTTAAGTGCTTTTTCCTTTAATTCTTCTTTCTCTTGTTTGTTCATTGCTCTTTAGTCTAAACATTATTTCTTTATATCCAAAGTTTAGACAGAGATGAATTGACAGTCTCCACCTAATCAATAATCCAGTAAAATCAGGTTTATGGCTGCAGCCGATATTTACTTCTCCATATTTAAAAAGGATTGATTATGACACAATAACATCATGGAAGATTACACCAAAACTTCCATACCTGAATGTTCCTAAAGTATTTCTTGCCAACCATAATACTTTTAGTTATGGAGAAAGTCTTTTGGAGATTATAAAAAGCTACGATATAGGTAAGGTGATAGGCACTAATTCTGCAGGAACTAATGGAGATATTATATTTTTCAAGGTATCCAAATATACTCTTGGCTATACAGGCATCAAGGTATTGCCTCGCTACGGCGCTGATTACAAAGGAATTACTATACCACCAGATATTTATGTACCTGCCACTTTAGAAGGAGTTAGAAAAGGAGAAGATGAAATCTTACAGGCCGCAATACAATACCTAAATACTCATACAAACTAAAATCTTTACATGTTGCCCCGTTTATTAGAGAATAAGGGGAATGTTAGCCCAGCTTGGTCGCAATATAATTGCGACCTCATCTTTTAGGTATTTGTAATGTCGCTCTATCAAAGTAAGTCCACCTCTATTACTCCAATTTCACCGCAATAATTTCTAGCGCTACTGTATAAAAAATCTTCTTCCCTGCTTACGAAACCAGCAACGACAGGATTTTTGTGTATGTAATTTAATTTCTGATCCAAAAATTTATTAGTTTCAATCTGCTTGGCATGATAACCTTCTCTCCAAAGTATGTAATCACGTCCTCTTTCAGTGCGCTTTGCTTCATACTCAAGTTTGTTAAGCATCCATTCTCGTCTACTTTCAAGCTCTGACTTTATCAGATTAATCAATCTCTTTGAGGTAAATTTTTTAAAATCACGTATGGTATCCACCAAGTTATGGCTTTCCCTGGAACTTAATATTAAGTGCACGTGGCTGGTCATAATAACAAAGGCATGTATATTCAAGCCCTTTGACTGTCTACAGTATTCTAAAGACTCCATAATACAATCGCGATAAGTATTCCGAATGAATAAATCAACCCACCCTATCACTGTAAATGTGACAAAATACAATCCTTCCTGATCCCTAATTTTGTAGCGACTGCCCATACAAATAAATTAGTAAAAAGAGTCTAGAAAAGCCAGCGTACTGATCCCTACTTACAGCTTTAAGCTTGGCCGTAATTTAGGCTTGGCCGCAATTATATTGCGGCCTCATCTTTTTGGCATTTGTAATGCCGCTACAACAATTAAGAACATATTTAAAACGGCATGATAGGGGCATTGCAAATGCCCTGAAGGTTGCGATCGCAATATAATTGCGACCGAGCCGAGAAATCGAGCTTAAATAATGTTATTTGTTATCCGGTTTTTCCAACAGGTTTAATTGAATATCAAAAAAATTTGAGAATGAGGTGTCTGGTTCATTTAAATTATTGTTCAGAAGTATTTTTTCTTTGTAAATGTATACTGTATCAGGTATAAAATCATTGTCATATGGCTGATCCAGGAAAATAATCCTTTTTCCATCTATTTGATATTTACCTGTAAACTCTTCAAATGTTCCCATCCAAGTTTCAGGAACAAGTTCAAAAGAATGGTTTTCTCTAAGAGTCAATCTCAAAGCGCTTAAATCGTCAATTAAGGATGCCTTAATAACAGGTTTACTTTTTAGTAGCTCAGTTCTCGGAAGGTAAATCAATACTGCAATTAAGCCTGATGCTAAGATGATTATAGCATTTTTTCTTTTTTTGTAGATCAAAGAATTTAATAAAATAAAAAAACAGCCCACAGCTACAATTAGAATTGGTACAGGCTGCATTATCCAAAAAGTCCGCCAAAGCAACTTTTCAAATAGGATCATCAGAACCAATAATGATCCAAATATGATTGGTAAGAGATGGTGCTTATTCACGTTTTATTAGTAGATATGCTTGCTGCTGACAGCTAATAAGTCCGGGTAAAATAATGATATCTAATAGTCTCATTTTTAGGTATTTGTAATGCCTCTTTACTAAATCAAAGAATCTATTTAAAATGGCTTGCTAAGGGCATTACAAATGCCCTAGAAGATTGCAATCGCAATCGAGTTTCAATATAAATAATTTAATTTATATGTTAAAAGTGATTGAAGGCACAAAAAAAAGCCACCGCAAACTCTACTCTCATAGGCCTTACGATGGCTTCCAATTCAATTTTATACTTTTAAGACTACCTGTAAAGGTAGCTTTGCAATAACCCTTATGCCGGGATCATTCCTTTCTTTTCTTCTCTGCTCCAGTGTCTCTTTTTAATCACATTTTTATAGGCTTTGAAGAAATCATCGCTGGCACTGCCGGCGGTTACTATGCCTTGATCTTCTTTTAAGTCTGTAGTGCTATAGTCAACATCTTTAATGTCTGAGGCTTTTAAAATTTCAATAGCCTCACCGGTGGCGGCTATTCCTTTGCAGTGCTTAAACATCTGATTCACAAAGTACAATATAGGACCTTGTTCTTTTAGCATGTTTACGCTTTCACTGCCTCCTGGTAAGTACACGGAGTCGTATAAAACAGCATCTACGGTAGGTAAGCTTTTGTCTACCTCCATTGTGGAGCCATCGGCAGCTTTTACCATACCTAGTTTTTTGGCTATAATTTCCGCTTTAGCGCCTTCTCCTTTGAGGAATTTGGTCAGTGATTCTACTGCAGCGCCGTCAAAACCGTCGGCCACTAGTATGGCTACTTTTCGGGCTTCAATGGTATCTTTTTGGCCTTTTTCCATGCTTAGTGCGTCAGAAGTTTTGGTGTAATCTTCATTAGCAGCACTGGTTGTAGGCGGTGTCACACCAATATTATCGGCTATAGCCACGGCCATATCATGATCTATATGGTTGAAATGATCTACCATCTTCTCATGGATATGCTTATGCTCTACTTTACCTAATTCAAAGCTCAATGCATCAATGATGTGCTGTTTCTCTGGCGGCGTCATGCTGTTAACAAACAAGCGAGCCTGAGTATAATGATCTTTAAAGCTTTCTGGTCTTTTTCGCACTTTTACGCTGCTCATAGGTTCCGGATAGCTTACATAACCGCCTTTATCTTCAGGTACTTCAGCAGGTTTTCCATCAGCCAGTGAGTTAGGCTCATAGTTCACTCTACCTTTATTAATGGTCTGGCGCATATAGCCATCTCTTTGGTAGTTATGCGTAGGATTAATCGGTCTGTTAATCGGGATCTCAGCGAAGTTAGGTCCACCTAGTCTGATCAATTGAGTATCCGTATAAGAAAATAATCGACCTTGTAATAAAGGATCATTGGTAAAGTCAATACCTGGCACCACATGTCCGGGGTGGAAAGCTGCTTGCTCTGTCTCTGCAAAGAAGTTATCAGGGTTTCGGTCTAATACCATTTTACCCAGCATTCGCACAGGCACTTCTTCTTCTGGCCATATTTTAGTAGCATCCAACACATCGAAGCTGAGTTTATCTTCTTCGCCTTCTTTTATGGCTTGCACTCCAAATTCCCATTCAGGGAAATGCCCATCTTCTATGGCTTCCCACAGGTCTTTTCTATGGAAATCAGGGTCGTTACCCATCAGCTTTTGCGCCTCATCCCATACCAGACCATGAACTCCCAGTTTTGGCTTCAAATGAAATTTCACCAAGTGAGATTCGCCTGCTTTATTGATAAATCTAAAAGTATGTATACCGAAGCCTTCCATCATGGCAAAACTTCTGGGTATGGCTCGGTCAGACATCACCCACATCATCATGTGCATGGCTTCTGGCGTTAGCGATATAAAGTCGTAGAAGTTATCATGGGCTGATGCTGCCTGCGGCACCTCATTATGAGGTTCAGGCTTCACGGCGTGGATAAGGTCAGGAAACTTAATGGCATCCTGTATAAAGAACACAGGGATATTGTTTCCTACCATATCAAAAATTCCTTCTTCGGTATAAAATTTAATAGCGAAGCCGCGCACGTCTCTGGCGGTATCAGCCGAGCCTCTGAAACCAGCTACGGTAGAAAACCTTACAAATACAGGTGTTTTCTTGCCTTTTTTAAGGAAATCAGCTTTGGTAATATCTTCACAGTTGTCATAAGCTTCAAAATAACCATGTGCACCGGAACCTCTGGCGTGTACTATCCTTTCGGGTACGCGTTCATGATCAAAATGAGTGATCTTTTCGCGCATAATAAAGTCTTCGAGTAGGGAAGGGCCTCTTTCTCCGGCGGAGGCTGTGTTCTGATTATCGTTAATGCTTACTCCCTGGTTGGTGGTCAGCTTTTCACCGCTGTCTTTAGTGTGATTTTTTAGTTGTTTGCTTTTATCGTCCATTAGAGGTTTAGTTTGGTTAGTTATCAGGGATAACATATCAACTATCCTAATGTTATTGATTTGATATTAGAAAACTTATAGTTATTATAAATACTGTATAGGGAATACTAATCAAACAGTTTACAAGAGCTGGTGTTATCCTCTAAAAATAACATTAAAGAGCTATGCAAACTACCCAATCTAAACCGTCACCTTTATTTAATGCCGTCAGAAATCAGGATTATGATACTACTTTAAGTCTATTAGAAAGTGGTGAATCGGTAAACGCTAATGATGCTAAAGGCTACAGTCCTCTCATATTGGCCACGTATCATGGTAATGCTAAATTGACGGAGCTGTTGTTAGATCATGGAGCAGATATTAACCATCAGGATGCTTCAGGTAACACTGCTCTTATGGGTATTTGTTTTAAAGGCTTTGAGCCAATAGTTGATCTGCTCTTAGAGCGAGGCGCAGATGTAGACGTAAGAAATGGTAATGGAGGTACTGCACTAGGCTTTGCTGCTATGTTTGGTCATGAAAGTATTGTGAAAAAGTTGGTAGCTCATGGCGCCAGTTTATATGATCAGGATGTCAGAGGCATGCGCCCTATAGACCTGGCAGCACAACAAGGAAATGAAAGTATGGTGGAGTTGATTAAGACCTTAGTAAAAGAATAAAAAAAGGGAAAGCAAGACTAAGTCGTCCTACTTTCCCGATAATCAACAATAAAGAATGGTGCTAAAACAGCAGTTTCTTGTTTAAACAGCTTGAGCTTCAACCGGCTCAGCTTTGTTTACAGTACTTTTTTGTCTGTGATAGTGCCTCATGTTATGTTCTTTTTGGCGATCGCTACTATAGCATGAAACTCTTTTGAGATAACCAATTACCCGGGTGCCATAGTCAATGTCATGTGAGCCACAGCTGTTACACGCAGTAAGGGTTCGCTTATCTATATGGTTACAGGTGTTGCAAATGGTTATTTTAATATTGAAACAGAAGTAGTTACACCCTGCAAGGGCAGCGGCATCTATTAATTTTCTGAAAGCTTCTTTATTAGGAGCTTGCTCCAGATTAATGTGTAAGGCAGAACCTCCATCCAGGTAAGTCACCAACTCTTTACCATGAAGCATTAGTTTATCCAGCAAGTTTATAGATTCATCTTCTACCCGGTAGAAATAAGAATTATAGCACTCCCGATTTACAGAAAGACCATCTTGCTTATCCCATTTGGCATTTTTAACTCCCAGATTTTCTGCCGGTACAAATTCTGTATTAAACATATAACCGAAAGTCTTTTTAGCTTCCTTATTAGCATCATAAATGGTTTTAAGGATGTCTTTAACAAAGGCCTTATATTCATCATTGTTGCCAGGTTCTATTCCACAGCTCTCCGCGGCTTCTACCATACCATTAATACCGGTGGTGAGAAACTGTTTGTCTAGCGAGATGAGCCCTGCCGTATACGCGGGTAGCATGCCGGCTTCCAGATAAGTTTCCATCAGCTTGCGGTAAGCTACCTGGTATTTATGAATTTTATGGATCTCTTCTTCTACAGATTTTCCCAGCTGAATCAACCGGTTCATGTTTAAGGTAATCACATTAATAGAACCCGTAGAAACCCCGCCGGCGCCTAATGAGTAGCTAAAAGTATTTTCACTGATCTCATTTCTTAACCTGCAGCAAGAGGCAAGGCTATCAGCGTTTTCTGATTGATAAATGAAAAAGGCATTTCCTTCGCTAAGCTCTTTGGCGCACATATCGGCAAACTCATTATCTACCGGTTTATTGTCTTTAATGAGCATGGCCGCCGTTACTACCGGGAAGGTGAGTATGGCTCTTGATCTTTCCTGGTTAAACCAGCTTAAGAAAAATTGCTGCAGTCTTTTCACGCTTTCCCAGTTGGGTCTGGTCATGTTCTCATCAGGGAATACGAAATCAGCAAAAATGCTTTCAAAATAGGGTTGGTCATACACTGATATATTCCAGAATACAGATTGGTAGCCTCGTGCAGCAGCAGGTTGATTTATAGCATATACTACATGTTGCATGTGGTTAGCAACAATATCAGTGGCAGTTTCCAGATAATTGTCTCCATAATCTTTACGGGCAAAATAATCAAAGTAGGGCAAGAACTCTACTGTGGCTAAAGCACCAGCAAACTGAGAGCTTACAGCAAATACCAGGTTAACAAACTCTCCACAGAAGCTTTCCAGGTGTTTTGGGGCCTGGCTTTCTCCGCCTAGCTGTGTAAGGCCGTGGAGCAAGAACGGGTACATGCTGATGGATACGCAGTAAGGCTTAAGAGAAGTTTCGTCATGAATGTAAATCTCATGATTCTCAATTTGCCTCAGGTACTCATTGGCCAGCTCCTGCCCAAAAAGCTCTCCGATTTTATTAGAAACCAGTTGCCTGTTGACCTGTATGTTAATATCCTTATTCAGCTCAGCTTCCATGGTAGCAATGTTTTTGGAAGTAACATTGGCATTAGCATCTACTGTGGAGCCATCTGCTGCGTTGGCCGCTTTAATGTAGTTTTCGATGAAGTCGATTTTCTTTTTTATCTGTGATTCTGTAAGTCTTAACATTTTTATTTTTTTATGAATAGGTGATTCAGTAATTCGTTAGTAGCCACTTTAATGAAACGCTGATTGGTATCAGGGGAGTCTAGTCCGCCTTTTTCGCTTTTCCAGGGACCGTATTTTACCCAGGTGAGTTGTCTTGTGATTTGGCTATCCAGTTTATCTTTTCCGGTATATAAACAGGTGTTGTAGCCCATGCTTTTGGCCTGTTCCAGCTTATGTGCTAACTCTATAGGATGCCACTCTCCGCCCATAAAAAGTACACAGCTAGCCTGGCCTTTGTAGCGCTCTAGCAGCTCATGATACAGCCGATCTGTAAGCGGCTGGCCACTGCCCGGTTTCCATAAATATGGAGAATGACAGCCTTTACAGTGAATAGGGCAGCCTGTAATGGTGAGGCAGAGACTAATCTCGCCAGGAACTTCTTGTGTAGTTACTGTAAATTCGGAATAATTCATGACCCCTAATGCTTGCGTTTGGAGAAGAAAAGTACATCAGGATGACGGCCAAAAAAATGAGAAAAGTCAGGCTTTTTATGGATGAACTGAGGGTGATTTTTTAAAATAAAATTCAGCTCTTTAAGTGGTGCATGAAGCCACAAACCATAAATGCTTGATTTAATGAACGTAACAATTTTAAGGTATTTTGTTAACGATGGAGGCATCAAAATTACCTCCATCGTTTGGTTGATTAATGGTGGCCACCTTCACCTTTATTCATTTCTGATTTTAAATAGAAACTCCCGGATTTAACAATTTTAGTAGTGTCAGACTCTTGGTTAAATACCTTTATTTCAGTGAAATATGAGGAAATGGTGCCGGGAGTGAAAAGATTTTTAGAGAATAGTGTTTTGCTATTTTCTTTTCCACTTTCAGTAAAGTAATAGTACTGCCCATCATTTTGAATGACGGCTTCATCTGGCAATACCTTCACCTTGCTGGTGTCTTGTAATATGTTGGCTTCTACATAGAGTCCGGCTATCAGGTCAAACTCTTCATGGAAGTGACCGTGTACCCTTATGGTCTTGGTTTTGGGGTTCATGTTTTTTCCTACTAAGGATACCTCTCCTTCATACTGCTTGTTGTTTTCAAAAGCCGGTACTTTAAATATTATTTTTTGCCCTTCTTTTACTTTATGAATGTCCTTCTGGAAAAGCTGTAACTCCAGGTGCATATGGTCTCGGTTAATTAATTCCATAATGGGTTCTCCCGCTTTTACATGCTGACCGTTGTGCGCATTTACAGAAGTTACCGTACCATCAAATGGGGCGGTGAGGTAAATGAGGTTCTGAATATTTCCCTGTGCCACTTTTGCCGGACTGATGCCTAAATATTTCAATCTCTCGGAAAGTCCTGATTTTTGGGCTTTGGCATTGTTGAAATCTGCTTCTGTCTGTTGCAGCTTTTTCTGAGCTCCTACCTCTGCCTGAGTAAGAGTGCGCTGCCGCTCCAGTTCTTTTTCTAATACATTGAAGTTATTAACCGCCTGAATGTATTCCTGCTGTAGGGTAATATAATCGGGGTTTTTAAGCGTTACCAAGGCCTGCCCCTTCTTTACTTCTGCACCTTCTAAAAATCGAATAGAAGCCACAAATCCATCCATGATAGGCGTGATGCTAGCCAGATTATTAGGAGGGAGTTCTATGGTGCCATTAGCAGCAATAGATTGTCCTAAAGGCTGATAATCAAAGGAGCCAATGCTAATACCTGCCTGCTTTATTTGTGGATCAGAAAGCAAAATGCCTTCTTCAGCATGATTTTCTTCATGATGTTCTTCTTCTTCCACTGCCTGCTGATTGCAGCTGACAATGAGCATAAAAAAGGTGATTATAACGGAGGTGTATATATATTTATTGAACATGATATTTTATTTTGAGCCGTTGAGAAAATTGATTTCAATAATCGATTGATTGTACTTGAGAAGTGCATCAAACCAATTGGTTTTTATGGTGGAGGCTTGCGTTATGCTTTGCAGGTATTCCACATAATCTATATCACCGGAAGTAAATGAAAGCGAAGCTCCTTCAAAGAGCTGTTTGCTCAGCGGCAAACCTGTGTTTTGATAGTATTCAAGTTGTTTTTGCTGCTGATCATAGTTTATGGCGGCCTGTTGCAGAGCGCTGTTCCATGCCAATTTCTGGTCTTGAACAAGTTTATTCTGTCTGTCTATTTCAAGTTGCGAGGCTTGCACTTTCGCGTGCTGGGCTCCAAAGAATAAGGGTACGGTTACGCCTACCTGAAAGCCATAATATCCGTTTTGGCCATTCATATTTTGAAAGGTGTATTGTCCTTTTAACCCCGGTAGCAACTGCGACTGCTGCGCTTTTAGCTGTTTTTCTGCCAATGTCACTTTCTGTTCCTGAAAGCTTACAAATGGATTACCAGTAAATGATCCCAGTGCGGCTGATTCTAACTTCATAATGGATGTAGAAGGTGTTGGTTTCTCAGCTAAGCTATTGTTCAATAATTGGTTTAAACCCGTAAAAGCTGTGGTTTCATCTGCTTTTGCAGAAGATAAGAGCAGGCTGATTTCCTGTCGCCTGCTTTGGGCATTGAGCCTTTCTAATCCCGATGATTCGCCGGTTTCATACCTGATGTTAGCAGCCTTTTCAAAATTTTGATACAGGCTGTCGAGTTCTTTATAAAAGGCTACTTTTTGCCATGCATTAATCCACTGGGCATAAGCTAAGCTGACCTTTTTGAGTAATACGGCCTGGTCTATTTGATAGGCCTTTTCTTGAACCACGGTCTGTTGCTTCAGCATTTTAGAGCGAGCAATGTAGGCGGTAGGAAAGTCTATCTGCTGAGATAAGCCTATGCTTTCAGTGCCTTGCTGCCCATTCGTTTCTCTGGATCTTTCTTCTACACCATAAAAAACATTGGTATTGCTGGGGTTGAAAGCCGTTTTTTGTAATCGATCACTTTTTTCAATAGCAATAGCGGAAGCCTGAAGGGCTGGGTTATTTTCTAAAGCCATGTTTTGTGCTTCTTCTATGCTTAGCGTTTGACTATATGATGATTGAAAGGCTAAAAACAGTATGGCTACCGTAGCTAAAGCAGGCTTACTAAATTTAATGGGTTTTTCCAGCCAACTGTATAAAACAGGTAACACTACTAAAGTCAACAAGGTAGCGCTAAAAAGTCCACCAATTACTACCGTGGCTAGTGGGCGCTGTACCTCTGCTCCTGCAGAAGAGGAAATGGCCATAGGTAAAAATCCTAAAATATCAGTAACCGCAGTAAGGAAAATAGGCCTTAGTCGTGAGGTAGTGGCTTGTTTAATTCTTTCCCTGACGTCTGTCACCCCTTCTTCTTTTAAGTCATTTAAACTGCTTATGAGTACTAATCCATTTAATACAGCTACACCAAACAGTGCGATAAAGCCTACACCCGCGGAAATACTAAAAGGCATATCTCTCAGCCATAAGGCAATAATACCGCCTACAGTAGCAAAAGGAATGGCGGTGTAGATGAGTAAGGTCTGTTTTACTGATCTAAGATTAATGAATAATATGATGAAGATGAGGGCAAGCGCTATGGGTACTACGATAGAAAGTCTGCTTTGTGCTCTTTGCAGGTTTTCAAATTCACCACCAAAAGTGACAGAGTAGCCAGGAGGTAGTTTTAGTTTATTTTGAAGTTGCGTCTGCATGTCCTGCACTAAAGATTGGGTGTCTCTGTTTCTTACGTTCACCCCAATCACAATACGCCGATGCGTGTTGTCTCTGGAAATCTGAGCCGGAGCTTCCTGATAGTTAACTTCGGCTACTTCTTTTAATGGAATGCTGCCACTGCTGGTAGGGATGTAGAGGTTTTTCACAGCTGCAATATCATTTCTGGAGCTTTGTTTTAGCCTCACTACTAAATCAAAACGCTTTTCTCCTTCAAAAATTTTTCCTGCACCAGCACCAGCAAAGGCCGTACTTACTACATGGTTGAGATCGGCAATATTCAATCCATATTCAGCTATGCGCTGCCGGTTATAATCTATGATAATCTGAGGTAAGCCTGTTACTTGCTCCACTTTAATGTCTGAAGCCCCGGGAATCTGGCGAATGATGGCAGCCGCCTGATTGCCTTTTTGCTGTAGAATATCGAGATCCTCACCGTAAATTTTCACTGCAATGTCTTGTTTAATGCCTGTCATAAGCTCATTAAAGCGCATTTCTATGGGTTGACTAAACTCTACTGCTACACCTGGCAGTATGCTCAAGGCTTTTTCCATTTGTTCAGCGAGTTCTTGTTTACTCTCGGCGGAGACCCATTTATCAGGTTCTTTCAGGCTTACCATAATGTCAGCCGCTTCTACGGGCATAGGGTCTGTGGGTACAGCGCCGGCGCCTATTTTTGTTACCACTGTTTCTACTTCAGGGAAGCTGTCTAACAGGATGGATTCCAGCTTACTGGTGTTCCTGGTCATTTCTTCCAGTGAAGTGCCAGGAGCCATTCTGGTTTCCAGGGCAAAATCACCTTCGTCTAACTGAGGGATAAACTCGCCTCCTAATGTGGTAAATAATGCAACTGCCAGTGCTAGAGCAAGCAAGGCAATAGTTATAATAAGGCCTTTTATTTTTAATGATCTACTGATAATGGGCTGATATTTTCTTTCCATCCACTCCATAAACTTATCGCCCCAGGTTCTTCGGTTGATCCTTTTACTATATAGACCACTGGCAGTGATCATGGGCACATAAGTAAGGCATAAAATCATGGCTCCGATAATGGCAAAGCCAAATGTCAGCGCCATCGGTCGGAAGGTTTTGCCTTCTATTCCGGTAAGGGTGAGGATAGGAATAAATACGATGAGAATAATAATCTGCCCGAAAATGGCTGAATTCATCATTCGCGAGGAGGCGTTGCTGGCTATGCTATCGAGCTGGGTTTGTTTTTTACTTTTGGTGAGCTGTTCTAATTCATTTGAATTTTTGATTAACAGCACCACCATAAATTCAACAATAATAACGGCCCCATCCACTATAATACCAAAGTCTAACGCGCCCAAACTCATGAGGTTAGCTGATACGCCAAAGGTATTCATCATGCCCAGAGCAAATAACATTGACAGCGGAATGACAGCGGCCACAATGAGCCCTGAGCGCAAAGTGCCCAGCAAGAAAACCAAGGCCAATATCACAATGAGGCCTCCAATAATCAGGTTTTCTGCCACCGTACTGGTGGTTTTGTTAACTAGCTTGGTTCTATCAAGGAATGGCTTTATGCTAATGCCTTCAGGCAAGGTGCTTTGTATTTCTGCCACCCGATCCTTTACTCTATCTATTACTGCGGCAGAGTTAGCTCCTTTCAGCATCATAACAATGCCTATTACAGTTTCTCCTCGGCCATCTTTAGTAGCAGCGCCATAGCGTGGGGCATGACCTTCGCCCACAGCAGCTATATCACCAATGGTAATAGGGGAGACACTTCTTTTTTCAACTACTATGCTTCTAATGTCATCATAGGTATGAGCCAGCCCTTTTCCTCTGATATAGTAGAGGTTTGGGCCTTTCTCTATATAGCTACCGCCGCTGTTTTGGTTGTTATTGGCCAGGGCTTCATACACTTGAGAAAGGGTAAGACCATAAGAGTTCAGTTTAGAAGGGTCAATAGCCACTTCATATTGCTTGATGAAGCCGCCCCAGCTGCTGATTTCCACCACGCCTTCAATCATGCTCAGCTGCCTTTTTATGATCCAGTCCTGAATAGTTCGGAGGTCGGCAGGAGAGTAGTCGTTTTTATGTTCATCATCTACCTCCAAAGAATATTGATAGATTTCACCTAAACCCGTAGTGATAGGTCCCATTTGTGGTGTGCCTAAATCTTCGCCTATATTTTCTTTGGCTTCATTGATTTTTTCAGCTACTAATTGGCGTGGAAGATAAGTGCCCATATCTTCTTCAAACACTACGGTAACTACCGATAAGCCAAACCGTGAAATAGATCTTATTTCAGTTACTCCTGGTATGTTAGCCATGGCCAGTTCTACCGGGTAGGTAAGAAATTGCTCCACTTCCTGCGCTGCCAGGCTTTGAGAAGTGGTGATCACCTGCACCTGATTGTTAGTGATATCAGGCACTGCATCTATAGGTATTTTAGTAAGAGAATATAAACCCCAGCCCACGATAGAAAGGGTGAGTAGGGCTATTAAAATTTTATTTTTAATAGAAAATTGAATGATACTATTAATCATGTTATTAAGATTAAAATCAAGGTAATAGCATCAGCACAATAGCATAGAAAACCAGCTTGTAGCAGGTGTCACGCATATCTGTACTGATAAAATTGAATGTGTTCCTTAGAAATAAGGATTAAGAAAGGGTGATTTTAACCTTTGGGAGGTTGGAATATGTTGGTAAGATCAGAGGTAGAAGCTGAAAATTGATAAATGGGTAAGCTCAGCTTTCTTTCTGTTTTTTGATTAAGGGCTATGGAAGGCCTGTCTGTTATGGTAAAATTACAACAATGCGAGTGATTGATGTGATCATGAAATGGCAATGAGTCGCTTTCAGAATGATTATGCTTGTCTGATGATTTAAAGCTTAGGTAATCTTCAGCGAAATACTCTAAAAACGATTCTGAAGAATCGGCCTGGTGCTGCTGATAATGGTCAAAAATTTCAGGCAATTCTCTTAGCTCACACAAATCAGTATGTGGAGATAAAGAAACTGCCATAAAATGAATGGCCCATATGATGTTTACCAGCTTCATGTCATGCAAAAGTAGTGATTTAACACGTGCAACAGTTATTCATGAAAAGACAAAGTGCTGTGATGATTATTTTAAAGGAGTAAGACTAATGGGAAAAAGTTCATGTTACTGCCAATCAAAATCTATAGCTTAAATATTCTTCAAAATAAATTTACTTTTTATAAGTACATGGAAGCTACTTTTTGTGTCTTAAAAGAATATATGACTGTGCAATGTGTGTGGTTGGATGAAAAAAAATCAGGAATCTTTTAAGGGTAACCATAAGATTTACTGTCTACCACTTGTAAATGGTGTAAGAGCTTATGCCATAACATGTTAGGGTTTTGAAGTGAATATAGGTAAGTATTGTTGAAAGAATTTTCTGAAGAGCGACTCATACAAATGCTAAGTAATGGAGATGAAAAAGCCATGGAGCTTATTTTTCATAACTATTACCGTCCGCTTACTTTATTTGCTACCAAATATGTAAAGGATGTAGATGAGGCGCGAGAAATCACTCAGGATTTTTTTGTGAGATTATGGACCCGGCAGCCCTCATTAAGCCCTGGTACACTAAAGACATATCTGTATAGAGGGGTTCGTAATGCCTGCCTTAATTATATTGAAACCAATAAAGTAGCCGCTAAAAAGTTGCAAGATTATAATGAGCCCGAGTATACTCATGATAATGTTTTGCGGAAAATTATGCTTGCGGAGCAGGAGGCAGAGCTTATGCTAGCCATTGATAATCTGCCGCACAGATGCAGAGAAATATTTTTAATGAGTCGTGTAAAAGAGCTCTCCTATAAGTCTATTGCTGATGAACTGAACATATCCACTAAAACAGTAGAGGCCCAGATTAGTATTGCTTTAAGAAGACTAAGAGAGCTGCTCATCAGTTTTTCTGGCTTGCTGATATTTTTTTTCAAATTCTTTTAAGGGTACCCTGAAATTATTCGGTCTGTACGAGTGAATGATCAGTAAGATCGTTTTTTAAAGGAAATTATATGAGAAAATTTTACCTAAGTATTCACCAAATACTATTAACATCATTTTTTGCTTTTTTACTTTTTATATCAGGAACCAGTTATTCTCAGAATACCACATTTTTTGAGGGCTTTGACAATACTGAAATGGGGGAGCTGCCATCAGGGTGGACCTTTTACCAAAATGGAGGAACAGATCCACAGGCCCATTGGGGAGTTACTACCTATGGTTTTTTCGGTCAAAAAGTAGCATTTGCCGGTATTGAAGCGGCTATGCCGGGTATGATTGATGAAGATTGGCTCATAACACCACAGATAACCCCTGCAGAGGGTGACTTTCTTATTTTTGATGCGGCCCAAACTTATACTGGGATAGATTATGGCACTAAATATCATGTGCTAATCTCTACCGCTTCTAATGATCATACTGATTTTCTTGATACGCTGGCTACTTTTGATGAAAATACATTTCCTAAGTATATGGAAACCAGGTATTTTGATCTTGCTGATTACGCTAACCAGCCTATTTATATTGCTTTTATTCATGAGACCGCTTCTAATGATCCCAACCAGACTGATGACTGGTATCTGGATAATGTTTATGTGCGTCCTATACAAGAAGCAGGTTTTGCTAGTGCAGAAATTTATTGGCAGGGCGATATACCTATACGAATTTCAGAATCATCTTTTACTCCTTTTCTGGGTTTTAGAGTTAGAATCAGTGGAGATGAAGGAGTGCCAAATCTGTCTTCATTAAAACTGACCACCAATGGTACTGGTAGTGACTTGAAAATAGACAAAGCGACCATCTATAGTACCGGAGACGTGTCATTTATCTCTTACTGGGATGGAAATGTAGATGCAGAAGTTTTTGGTGAAATAGAAAATCCGTCGGATACATTTGAAATTACCGGAGATCAGGACCTTCTCATAGGTGATAACTTCTTCTGGCTGGCCTATACTGTTGATAATGAGCAACAACCGGAATATCCCTATGAGCGCGTAGATGGTTCGCTGGAAGGCGTTACCATTGATGGGGTGGAGAATACAGGAGCCAAAGATTCATTAGTGGTTTCGCCTTACATCGTTCCAGATGTCATTCCTAATGATAATCGTGCTGATGCCATTGAAATTAATGCTGCATCGGGCAGCTATGGTTCTTTTAATATGGGAGCTACCCCTGAGGTCGAAGTGGAAACACTAGCTTACTGTTCTGATGGTGGCACTTATGATAATGCTAACTCCGTTTGGTGGCATTTTGTGGCTCCGTCAGAAGGGTTTATCACTGTAGATCTTACGGGTTCAAATTTTAATACTCTGCTCGTGTTTATGGATGAGAATTTAGAGCAGCTGGCTTGTAATAATGATATTGAAACCGGGATTAATGTTCAGTCCAGAATAGAAAATTTTCCTGTTAAAACAGGGCAAGAGGTCTATATCAGAGTTACAGGTACTGGTACTGCGGGAGATCCTAATGGAGAATCGGGCGTGGTGTCGCTTGACTTTACCTACCGTGGGCTGGTAAGCGGAGTAGATGATGATTTAGATAATCAGGCTATTTCTTTGCCCTACCCTAATCCTACCTCAGGTATCACTTCTTTTGATGTTAAAATCGATAAGAATGATGAAGTAACGGCTGAGGTTCTGGATGTATTCGGAAGGAATTTTAACACTATCTATAAAGGGAGGGTGTCGGCAGGAGAGACCCAAACCATAAATTTCGATACTTCATTATACCCATCAGGCACTTATCTGATTCAGCTCAGAGGTAGTGAAAAAATATATGGAACTCAACGATTGATAGTAACTCATTAAACGGCTGTATACAGCCAAACGCAACTACTAATAAATATTATGGAATTGAATGATCAAAATGAGCGGTCTTGGTATTTAGCTTATAAGGCTATTACAAGAGAGCTAACTCAGGCAGAAGAGGAAGAATGGCAGGAATTGTTGCAAACAGACCTGGAGCTTAAAACCGATTTTCAACATTTTAAGTCATTATGGGAAAAGGCAGGATCACTTCCTTATGGGCAAATTAATGTAAAAAACGACTGGGAAGCGGTGCGTGGTAGAGTAAAAAGCAAAGGGCGGTTTAAGCCTTATTATAAGTATGCCGCAGTGGTAGTCATTTTTATGATAGCCGCTATTACTGTATGGAGAAATGAAGTAGGCACATTTTTTTATGATACCCAAACCGTGTCTACGATAATTCAGGCGCCTACCGGATCTAAAAGTTATGTGTTGTTGCCAGATAGCTCAGAGGTATGGTTAAATGCGGGGAGCAAAATAACTTTTGATAGCCAATTTGGAATATCTAACCGCAAGGTGATACTCGATGGTGAGGCCTTTTTTGATGTTGAAAAAGATGAGGTGCCTTTTCAGGTATTTACTTCTAAGTATGATGTAAAAGTATTAGGCACAGCCTTTAATATAAGAGCTTATAAAGATGATAACGCAGTAGTAACCACGCTGGTAAGAGGCTCATTAAGTATAAATAACATCATTACCGCTAAAGGGCGAAAGTCTGCTTTATTAGAACCAGGAGATAGACTTACACTGAAGAAGGACTCTCGTACGGCTATAGTGGAAAAAGGAGCTAATGTAAACCTTGAAACATCATGGAAAGATGGCTGGCTGACTATTAGCAGTGAGTCATTAGGCGAATTAGCCAAGAAGTTAGAACGACTCTATGATGTGCAGATCAGCTTTGAGAGAGAGGAGCTGAAAAATTATAGGTATACAGGCAAAATTAAGCAATTGAGCTTGGAGCAAGTGTTAAAAGCACTGGCTCTTACCTCACCCGTAAAGTTTGATATCAGTGAAAAAACCGTGACTATCAGTCTGGCGGAAAGCGAAAGCAAGAAATATCGTTCGCTTAAAAAATCAAAAAATTAATGACCACCAAAAGAGAAAATATGTAGCACTTGTACGATGAATAATATACCAGTTTTAAAAAGGAAGGACCAAAAGATGGTGCAACATCTTCTGATCCTAAAGGACTGGTAAATAGTCTATATCCTGATCTTACGATTATGGATAAGTATTTCGATTGTTGAATCCCAATCCCATATAATACTATGAAAAAATTAAAATATGACCAAATCTATGCTTGGTCTGTATTATCTATGATTATGAAAATATGGCTGTTTATATTAATTAGTGCAGGGGTGGCACTGGCAGGAACCGTCAAATCTCAAAACCTTAATATCAACTTAAAAAATGTAACTGTCCGCAAGGCGCTTAATGTGCTGGAAAAGGAAAGTGACTATTCATTTTTTTATAATGATTCCTTTGCTGATTTAGATAAACGGGTGTCTATTTCTGCTGAAAATGAAGAGCTAAATGCCGTTCTTACCAAGTTGCTTTCAAATACGGGCCTTACTTTTAAGTTTCTTGATGGTAACTTAATAGTCATTTCGCCTAAAAATCCCATAGAGCCTATAGCAGTTTCTGGTGTAGTTAGCTCTGCTGTAGATGGTGAAGTGTTGCCAGGCGTAAGTATAACTATAAAAGGTACTACCAAAGGAACTATCACTGATTTTGAAGGGAAATATTCCATAAAAGTAGATCCTGAAGCTTCTCTGATTTACTCATTTATTGGTTATGTAGATCAAGAGATAGCGGTTAATAATCGTAGTGCAATTGATGTGCAGTTGGAGGAGGATATCACCACTTTAAACGAGGTGATGGTCATATCCACCGGTTATCAGGAGATAGATAAAAGGCTATTTACAGGTTCTGTAGTAAAGCTAGAGGCAGAGGAGATAAAAACAGAAGGCACAATAGATGTAGGTAGAATGCTGCAAGGCCGTGCTGCGGGGGTTTCTGTACAAAATGTGTCAGGTACTTTTGGTACTGCTCCTAAAATTAGGGTAAGAGGTGCTACCTCCATTACAGGAGATAACAAGCCGCTTTGGGTGATTGATGGCGTGGTGCTGGAAGATATTGTTAATGTTTCTCCTGATCAGCTTACCACAGGTGACCCTAGTACGCTAATCGGTTCTTCGGTAGCAGGGATTAACTCAGAAGATATAGAAAGTATTAACATCCTTAAAGATGCATCGGCTACAGCCTTATATGGCGCCAGAGCTAAAGATGGTGTTGTAATTATTACCACTAAAAAGGGGAGAATAGGTAAGCCATTAGTTACGTATGCAGGTAATTTCTCTTCTTACCTAAAGCCTTCTTATAATAGTTATAACATCATGAATTCTAGTGATCAGATGTCAGTCTATGCTGAGCTGGAAAGAAAAGGATATCTCAATCACTCCGATATATCAAGAAGCGCGAATGGAGGGATGTACAAAAAAATGTATGACCTTATTAACAATTCCTTTGATGAAAATACAGGACAGTTTGCGCTTGAAAATACACCAGAAGCTCGTCGTGCTTTTTTAAATAGATATGCTACTGCTAATACTGACTGGTTTGATGAACTCTTTAAAAATTCATTTGTTCAGGAGCATTCATTGGGTATTTCATCTGGTACAGAATCATCCAAACTCTATTTTTCTACGAGTTATTATAACGATCAGGGGTGGACCATCGCCGATAGAGTAAAGCGATATACAGCCAATGCCAGAGGTACATTTAACTTATCTGATAAATTAAGCGTGGGCTTTATCACTACAGGATCAGTAAGAGATCAACGCGTTCCGGGTACGGTTGATCGCCAGACTAATACCGTGTCAGGAGGCTACAGTCGTGATTTTGATATCAACCCTTTTAGCTATGCTTTGAACACTAGCCGTGCACTTACAGCATATGATGAGAATGGAGATCTGGAATATTTTACTCGCAATTATGCGCCGTTTAATATCATTAACGAGCTTGATAAGAATTATATAGACCTCTATGTGCAGGACTTTAAGCTTCAGGGTGAGCTTAATTATAAGATCTTAAAAGGCTTGAATTATGATTTTGTTGCGGCCGTAAGGTCGGTGAAAACCACTACTGAGCATAAAGTAGAAGAAGGCTCTAACATGGCCGAAGCTTATAGGGCAGATGAGTCTCAGGTCATTCGTCAGGGCAATAAGTTTTTATATTATAATCCTGATTATCCTAATATGGACCCGGTAGTAGTGCTGCCTGAAGGAGGTTTTTATAATCGGTCTGATGATCAGATGGTCAGTTATTATGTAAAGAATCAGTTAGGGTGGAATCACCTTTTTAATGATCAGCATAATGTAAACCTGGTGTTAGGGCAGGAAATAAGGCAGATAGACAGACAAAATGCATACAGTAATGGCTATGGCTATCAGTACGGAAAAGGCGGAGTGCCATTTACTGATTACCAGATCATAAGGCAGCAGCTGGAACAGAATTTTAACTATTTCGGTATGCAAAATGCCTATGAACGCTATGCAAGTTTCTATGCTGGTCTTACTTATTCTTACAAAGGTAAATATGTATTCAATAGTACGGTAAGATATGATGGCTCTAACCGCTTAGGTGAGTCCACTACGGCTCGTTGGTTGCCTACCTGGAATGTGAGTGGTGCCTGGAATATTGATACCGAAGACTTTATGAAGGATATAGAGGCCTTTGATTTTCTAACCTTGAAAGTAGGGTATGGGCTTACGGCTAATATCGGTAATGCTACTAATTCTTCTGCAGTATACCGCAGCGGAACTACCAGAAGGCCTTATTTAGATGAGACCGAGGCCGTAATTGGTATTGAGAGCCTTGTGAACTCTGACCTGACCTGGGAGAAGCAATATGAAACCAATATTGGTATTAATGCAGGACTTTTCAAGCGCCTTAATTTTTCATTCGATTATTATAGAAGAAACCATTTTGACCTGATCAGTCTCATCAAAACTTCAGGTATTGGAGGTGAGGCCTATAAGTATGTTAACTATGCAGATATGAAGTCTCACGGGGTAGATCTGACCTTAGGTGCTACCGTTTTTGAGAGAAGAGACTGGGCTTGGAATGCTAATTTTATCTTTAGTTACAATAAAAATAAAATAACTAATCTAAAGAACCTGCCACGGATTGTAGATCTGATTTTTCCTGAAGGAGGAGCACAGCAAGGCTTCCCTGTGAGAGGATTGTTTTCTATTGACTTTGAAGGCTTAGATTCAGAAACAGGAGTTCCTTTGTTTGTGAACCAGGATGGGGAGGTGAGCCCTAATGTTTTTATGCAAAGCTATGAAACAGCTTACTTAAAATACGAAGGACCGGTAGACCCCACAGTTACAGGTGGTCTTTCTAACACTTTTAGGTATAAGGACTTTTCATTGAACCTGTTCTTCACTTATCAGGCAGGAAATAAGATCAGGCTTAATCCTGCTTTTAGCAGCACTTATTCTGACCTCAATGCCTCTCCGCGTGAGTTTCATGACCGCTGGATATTACCGGGGGATGAAGAGCGAACCAATGTGCCATCTATTGCTGACTTAATGACCTTGAATGAATTATATGCTACAGGAGAGGTGTATCCTTATAATAGCTACAACTATTCTACTGAGCGCGTGGCAGACGGATCATACATTAGACTGCGTACGGTGTCGCTTACTTATAATTTGCCTCGTAAGTGGCTCACTGATTTAAGCTTGCAAACAGCATCATTTAGTCTTACTGGTACTAACCTGTTTTTATTATATGCTGATAAAAGGTTGTATGGTCAGGATCCTGAATTTTTTGCTTCAGGAGGTGTGGCTATGCCAGTAGCTAAGCAAATCACAGCCTCTTTAAAACTTAGTTTCTAAACGATAATAATATTGATATGAATAAATATTCAGCAATTTTATATTTGATACTTTTCACGCTGGCTGGATGTGATGATTTTCTATCACAGGCACCAGATGACAGGACTCAGCTGGACACCAGAGAAAAGATAGGGGAACTCTTGGTAGATGCTTACCCGGAAGCTAACTACGCTCCTTTCTGTGAGGCCATGTCAGATAATGTGGAGGATAACCCTTCTGGCAGCCAGAACCAGCTTAATTCTGATTCATTTTTTTGGAGAGACGGACTTACTACTTCTCAGGATTCGCCAGAATTTTATTGGAATGCTTGCTATTCAGCCGTTGCAGCAGCTAATCATGCTGTCAGAGCTATTGAGCAGGCAGATAATCCTGATGAATACAGCGCAGAATATGGCGAAGCTTTGGTAGCCAGAGCCTATTCTCATTTTATGCTGGTAAGCTTATTTGCCAATTTTTATAACCCAGCATCAGCAGATTTTGATTTGGGTATACCCTACGTTACCGAGCCTGAAACGGAGTCTTTAAAAACTTATGAAAGGCATACCGTGGCCTATGTTTATGAAATGATAGAAAAGGACTTGTTACAAGGTTTGCCTTTGATTGATGATCAATCTTATGAAACAGGAGATGCTACCGGGGTGCTTAAATATCATTTTACGAAATCGGCATCAAATGCTTTTGCAGTACGGTTCTATTTATTTAAAAAGGATTATGATAAAGTAATAGAATACGCTGAAAGGGTTTTAGGGTCAGGTGAGTTGGGTGATTATATGAGGCCGTGGAATACAGATTATAAATCACTTTCAGCACAGGAGCTTGCTAACACTTACACCAGATCTACAGAGAGGGCTAACTTATTACTTTCTGAAACCATGTCAGGCTGGCCCAGGACTTTTAATAGCCTCAGATTTTCTACTGGTGCCCCTAAGTATCAGGAGTTGTTCACCAATCCTACAGGAGGCATGTTTTCATTCTCCACATTTTATACTTCTAATGGTATTTATTATATCAATAAATTCAAGGAGCATTTTGTGAGGATGGGAAATAATGCCAATACCGGATATCCTTATATGATGTTGCCACTATTTACTGTAGAAGAAGTGCTTCTAAGCAGAGCCGAGGCCTATGCTTATAATAATGAACCTCATCAGGCTTTAGCAGATCTGAATACATGGATTTCCAAACGTGTTGATAACTACGATCCTGATGTACATCAGCTTACTTACAATAGGCTCTATAATTACTACCAGTATAATATTAACCAGCAAAATCTTATAGCTGCCACCTTACATTTTAGGCAGGTAGAATTCTTACATGAGGGCATGCGCTGGTTTGATATTCTGAGACATAAGATTCCTGTAGTGCATACAGCTAACAATGGAGAAACCTTTGAGCTTAAGGCGGGTGACCCCCGAAGAACGCTTCAGATACCTCAGGAAGCTATGACCGTAGGAGGACTCAGCCCTAATCCAAGATAATATTTAAACGTTTCAATGCAGCATTATGACTTTTAGAAAATATATAATCTACATAGCGGTAATTTTAGCAGCAGTCGCCTGTGATGATCCTTATAATGACTCAGTAAATGAAGATGCTGAGTATGTAAATAATGATGAGCAAACTGAGCCTACAGAGCTTGATAATTGGTTACAGACTAATTTCACTAGTCCTTTTAATATAGAAGTAAAGTACAAGTGGGATCTCTCAGAGCTTAACGTGAATAAGACTTTAGTGCCACCTGACGCCGGTAGAGTTCAGGGAGTGATGGAAGTGGTGAGAAAAGTATGGATAGATCCTTACGTAGAGCTTGCCGGAGATGGTTTTATTAAAGATTACTCCCCAAAACAGTTCATGTTAGTAGGTAGTCCGGAATATAACTTTGATGGTACCATTAAATTAGGAACTGCAGAAGGTGGTAGAAAAGTAGTGCTCTATGTAGTCAATAGTTTTGAGCAGACTAATCAGTACTCTGTAAAGCAGCTCATACATACCATAGAGCATGAGTTTGGCCATATTTTACACCAGACTAATTCATATCCTGCTGAGTACAAGGAGATCACTCCTGGTGATTATACTGCTAACTGGAATTTTGTTTCTTTGGCGGAAGCCAGGTCCAGTGGCTTTATAACCAGTTATGCTATGATGTCTCCTGATGAAGATTTTGTGGAGATGATAGCCATGATGCTGGTAGAAGGTAAAGACGCGTATGAAGCTATTTTAGAGTGTGAAACTAATGCCGCCAGTAAGGCCATATTAAGAAGGAAAGAAGAGCTGGTAGTGAAGTATTTTGCCGAAACCTATAACGTTGACTTTTATGCTTTGCAGGATAAAGTACAGGCTGCAATAAATGAAATGGCGCCTGATGGAGGGAATAATGGCGGTGATGAAGAGCCGGCACCACTTCAAGAGCAATGGGGGCCTAATGAAGAGTACACCACGCTGTATTATGATTTAAGCACTTTGGCAGAACCAGAGGATATTATTGAAAGACATACTTATGATAATAACCTGTTGCACCAATATGGTTATGCCCTAGACTATAATTTTAAACTGTACTATTCTGCAGTAGGGGAGCTAACCCTCACATTGTACTACCATACTATTAACACCACTAATCCGGAGTATTACGAGGCTAACTTTTGGTTTAACGTGCCAGAAGGGCAAGAAGAGGAAACCCGATCATTATATTATATGGGCGGAGATACAAATGCCAGTTTTCTTGAATATGATGTTCAATCTACCGCTGTGGTAGCTTATTTCGCTAACAGAACATTTAAGCAGGCCTGGGAAAAGACATGTAATGGAAATTATTACCCTACACTGTATCCGCAAGATTCTCCTGAGGACTTTATTATCGGAATACTGGGTAACTAAACTGAAGAAATTATGAACAAGTCATTTTGTTATATATTAATAAGTCTTCTATTAACAGTGCTGCTGGGCTGCGATGAAGATTATGATACTATTTTTGAAGAAACACCGGATGAGCGTTTGCAAAGCACGCTGGATGAATATACCAGCATGCTAACCAGTCAGGAAGCAGGCTGGAAGGCAGCGCTGACAACAGGAACTGACCGAAACTATTTTTATTATTTTGAATTTAATGGAGATGGTAATGTTACTATGGTCTCTGATTTTGACCAGACTACTGCTGGTACACCTGCCACTAGTTCATGGATGTTAAAGGCCTTGCAAAGACCTACTTTGAGCTTTAATACTTATTCTTACATTCACCTGCCCGCAGATCCTGATGGAGAAGTAAATGGCGGAGCAGATGGAGAAGGCTTGGTGTCTGATTTTGAATTTATCATTAGCGAAGTAAGTGGCGATAGTATAATATTGGAAGGTCTTCAACGTGGCTCGTCATTAATAATGGTTCCGGCCTCTCCTGGTGAGAAAGAAGCCATTTTGGATCAGGAAATTTTGAAGGTGTTTAATGGTGTCAATCAGACTGTTGCTGCTAATAGAGGGTTGAAGTTTGCACTTGCCGATGGGGCTGAAGTGCCTGTAGTAATTAATATGGCTAATAGGTTGTTTGGAGCTCAGTATCTGGCTGAAAATGGTAGCGAAATAGTATCATTTCAAACCGGATTTAGCTTTGATTTGGAAGGCATAAAACTGAGCGAACCATTTGAAATCAATGGCCAAACCATTCAATATTTAACATGGGATGAGCTAGAAGGAGCTATTACCATTGATTTGCAGTCTACAACTCCACTTGTAGGCTTTGATGATCCTTTTATTTTCGATGTAACGCCACCACTTTCCTCTGTTTTAGGAAGCACATATAGTACGGTTTTAATTCCTGCTAGCTCTGGTCAGGCACCACTTGTTGGGCAATCAGAAAATTTCATAAATATTTACAATACAGCTGCTGATGCCTTATTAAATGGGACATACCAGCTGACTTTGAGAGATATTGAGTTTTTATTTGATGAACCCTCTGGCAGCATGAGAATGAACGTATACATCTCTCAAACTAATAACGGTGCAAGCTCATTATTTGTGGCTCAATACAGCTACTCTTATGTTACTGATGAAGATGGACTCTTGAAGTTTAGCTTCTTAGATGCTAATGATAATGGCTGGACAATTTATGGAGATATCTATGATCTTTTATTTCCTATAGAGGCAGACTATTTTCAAGCGGAATATATAGGTGGAGATTTAAATCTGTTGGCTGGTTTCTTTAGTCAGGATACCCCTGAATTTCACTTTTCAGGCTATTTATATAACAACTAACTATTTTTTGCTTACCTATTAATCTAAAAGGAATTACAATGTTAAAAAGAGAATTTTTCGGCCTTATAGTGGCGCTGTACACCATATTGCTAGTAGTGGTAGCTTGTAATAATGATGATGATAATGGTGCCGGTGATGGAGGAGTTACACAGCAGCTTAGCGGGCAATGGAACAGTGTAACCGTAATGAAAGATGGTATTGAAGACGATAGATTTGATCAATTCATACTGATGATTACTGAAGAAATGGAAATGAGAACTTCTGGTGATCCTGATGCGGTATTTCCTGCAGGAAGTTTTGAAGTGATTGATAGCTCAGGGCCTTTTATAATAACCTGTAATGATGTGGAAATGATGTTTGCTTTAGATGAAGGTGACCTGACTGTAAACTTTGTTTTGTCCTCATCAAACACAGGAGGCAAGATTGCTGCCATTGAAGGAGAGTATGAATTTAGACTCCATAGAAGTGAGTAATAAGTAAAATTAGAGTTAATAAATAAGAGAGAGGATATATCAACAGTAGATGGTATATCCTCTTTTTTTATGTTTTAAGTGAATTATCGCCTCAGAGTTTTGATCATTGCACCAAACGGTTAATAGCAGAAAGTTGCCGTTGAGCATTTTTTGATATCCAATACCATATGTACTCGTAATAATCTCATAAATCATAATTATAAAAGGAGAATGAAGAAAAGGATATTAGTAGCCGCAGCTGTTTTAATGAGCACTTTTAGTTTTGCTCAGGAAAAATTGACTCCGGCCAATGTGAAGTTTGAAACAACAAAAATTAAAGATCAATCATATAGGCAAAAGTGGGTGATGATCCGTGATACCATTAACATTGAATTAGGAAATATTCAGGTAGATGTGCAGAAAAATGATGATGAATTGACCTTAGTGACCCATGTGCAACTCAATCAGATGAAGGAAGTGGATTGGGTGGATAGTGCCGTGGCCAAGTTGCCCAACTTAGCGCCAAAATACCACTCCAGCTATAACCCTCAGAGAGATATGGTATTGAATTTTGGAACGGTAATTACCGGATACTATCAAAACAATACTACAGGCGAAACCACTCTGATAAATCAGCCTGAAGATGAGCTGTATTTTGACAGTAACATCTACACCAATTTTATCCCCTGGCTACCTCTAAAGAAAGGCTATAAAGCTCAGATTAGTATTTATGATTATAACCCCGCAAAATCTGGACTAATGACGGTAACTATTACTGGAGTAGAAAAGGGAGAGTACCAAACAGAGCAATCAGGCAAAAGACCTGTATGGATAGTTAAACTTACTGATAATATAGCTGGCTCAGAAAATAAGCAGAAAATATACGTAGACCGTAAAACCAGCGAAATATGGCTGCAAGAAATAACCTCAGGCGACCGCGTTATGCAAATGATCAGGGTGGAAGAATAGTTCAGTTGAAGAATATAGTAGGTTGAGGAGAGCTATGAATTTAGTAGGAAATATTTTAGATTGAGGGTGTAATATATGTGAGGGGGTATGTCTCTTTTGTTGGTGTTACCTACAGGCCAAAAATTCCCTGATGAGAAAAGATTTATTCCAGCTAGATCGCAATTATATTGCGATTGCTATCTTCTCGGGCATTTGTAATGCCACCCCTGGCGCAAGTGTCCACTTGTGCCCTTTACTATACTTTCAATGCATGTCTTTTCTCAGTTCACATCAAGCCTTATTTACTCTTGAGTACATAAAAAATAAAGTTTTTTGTAGTATTATTGGTATTTAATAAATCTATGAGGGCTGGTAAACTTCTTTTTCTAATATTAATAGTCATAACCACAGCATCCTATGCAGATGTAGGGGCAGGTTATGTTATGAAAATCGACTATAAAACTAAATCTGGAGATAAGGCTAGTGGCTACATCAAAATGCAAGGGTATGACCTGTATATAGAAAAGATAGAAGGTAAGCTCTATTATCTCTCACAGAACACTAAAAAGGAGTTGGTTTTATCGCAAAAGAAATCTACTGATGACTCTTCGTTTTGGCCTTCTGATAAGGTTTTCTCGGAATTTGTTTTATCATTATTAAATGACACTTGGATAACTAGTAGCGATCTTATTGATATTCGTTATGTAGACCACAATAATAATGACAGAAGTATACCAACGCTGGTAGGAAAAAAGACTAAAATTGCTAAATCTGAAATACTAGAATTTAACATAGTTTCAGTTATTGGGTGTACTCCAGGAGAGACTGTCGTTTCAAATTTGACACGTGATGATCAAGGCTGGTTGACCTTTAAAAAACTTAAACGGATTGAAGGAGTAGGAGGCGGGTTATATTGTGAATATTCCGTATTAATATACTCTGAAGTGAGCGCCGAAACTAAAGCCAAGATCAGCGAATTGAAAGAGCTGATAAAAATTAGCGATGCGCTAAATGATAATCCTGATATATACTCTAAGCATGACTTCCAACAAAATCAATTGAAGATTAAAACTAAAGTGCAAGAGCTTAAAAAGGCAAAAGTTGTAGTAACTCAAACTTGTGCTTGTTAGTTAAAAAAGGAATGCTGAAAGCTACGTTATACTATGAATAGGGAAGATTAATGGCTTAATTGAAATCATTAACTGGTTCTTGGTTGATACATTGATAAATCGAACCTATTGATTACTTTTAACGAGGCGTATAGGTTTATATCGTGTGTTCGTCCCCCCTTCACGTCCTTTAAGAAAATACATCATTTAAAATTTCGAATATGAGTTGGAAAAGGATACAAGCTATAGGTCATCTATTTTTAGTATTGTTTTTATTTCTATCGATATACAGGTTTTTCCCCTCTGTTGATACAGATAATTTTTATATAGACTTGATCATATTAGTTATTTCCTTAACTGCGATTTTTCTTCAATTTTCTTACTTGAGATGTCTCAACTTGGTCTTTGAAGGGAGTCTCAAAGCCAGAGAGAATTTGGTTAAGTCTGAGGCAGCCGTCAAGTTTGCCCTGATTCTATACATTATACTTGCTCTGGAATTATTTGCAAGTCAAATAGTGGTGTTAGTCTACGCTATTAAAAATGAACTATTTTTTGTGATGAGTTCATTAAAGTTATTAACTCTTGGAGGTTTAATATTTACACTTATTAAATCTGTAAATATTCGGAAGCAAACATTACCTGAATTTACAAATGAAAAACAATCTGGTTTTTTTGGAACATGGAAATCTGCGGTTGTCTTAATAATTCTTGGGCTATTAAAGTTAACCTTGGGTACAATTAGTGACGGATTAGGATTTGCTTTAGTAATATCAGGAATCATAAGGCTTGTTATGGTATTGAAGAAGAAGTAAATTTCACCATGAAGATGGGGAGATTGGCCATGATTAAAGAAATAGGGTATTTGTGTTCTTTAACGTTAACCTGCAAGTAGTATATGAAGCTTAAAGAATTGATTGAATACTTTACGGTTAATGGAATTCAAAATGATTTCTTAAAAGAGCATTTTCTGATCAGAAGTGATATGAAAAATGAAAAGTAGGCTAAACCAAATTGAGACATTTGCCGGAGATGGCAATTTAATGGGATTGAAAAAATTGTTAGGAGCCAAGTTCTGTCAAGAAGAGATTGATATACCAGCTCGATCGCAATTATATTGCGATTGCTATTTGCTCGGGCATTTGTAATGCCACCCCTGGCGCAAGTGTCCACTTGTGTCCTTTACGGGTCACAGACACTAGTGTTTATTATAAATCCTTAGTTGCCCTTCGGTAAGACTAAGGATAACGAGGAAATAAATATTGGGATTATTATAATTTTAAAAAATTAAAAACACGAATTATGGGAATGATTGGTAATGTCATAAGGGTTTCACAAGAGGAATTAAATGAATTTTTAAATAACCCTGTAACTCTTGAAAAGAAGATTTATTCAGATCAGAGTTTTGAAGCGGATTGGTTTTTAGATTTGGATAAGTCTTGGGACGGTATTAATTATATCCTTACAGGAGATATAATTGGCGGACTTGAAAATGAACCAGATATATTACAAAGAGCATTTTTTAGCTTTCAGGTTATTAGCGAAGAACAGGACCTTGGTTATGGGCCAGCTCAATATCTCAATCCTACTCAAGTAAAAGAGACATATTCCGAATTGGAAATAATGACAAATGATATTTTGAAGAGTAAGGTTAACGGCTCTGAAATGAATGAATTGGGAATATATCCTGAAATTTGGACTGAACCAGAATCAGAAGAATTCTTAATTGACAGTTTTAATGAGTTTAAAGAGTTTTATAAAAAGGCTGCAGAAAATAATCAGGCAATAGTTACTTATGTGAATTAAATACTCTCCCAGTTCAGAGTGGCTATTTCGGTCAGACTACAAAGTATGTATGAAACTACCAACTTTCCAATATTCACTAGTGCCTTTGAGGCGGCCTTTAGCACCCCTGGCGCAAGTGTCCACTTGTGCCCTTTACTATGCTTCCAACGCATGCCTTTTCTTGGTTAACATCAAGCCTTATTTACTCTTGAGTACATGAAAAATAAAGTTTTTTGTAGTATTATTGGTATTTAATAAATCTATGAGAGCTGGGACATAATCCTGTTCTGGCTGGTATTGTAGATGAACCAGAGCACTATCGGTGGTCAAGCGCAAGAGACTATACTGGAATGCGTGGTTTGGTAGAAATTGAGTTATTATAAATAAAGCAGGTGTCTAACTTACCGTGTCACAGACACGAGTGTTTATTATAAATCCTTAGTCGTCCTTCGGTAAGACTAAGGATAACGGGGAATATAGAATCATTATCTTGCCCTGAAATTGGTTTATCTGGCCGTTCGTATTATATTTATACTGAAGTAATTATTCGGATAATCTAGGTAAATCATTATGTAAAAAGTACCGGAAACTTGCATACCCAATAATGATTAAACATAAAATCACAGCGCATGGTGCGATAATATCATTATTATAGAATGGATTATAGTAGGTTGGGTAATCACCTTCTACAGAATATAAATGGTCAATCAAATGTAATGGTAGAGGGCTAAACTGTAGCTTCAATAATTTTGTTAATAAAATAGATAAGAAATTCTCGATTAATCTAATACCAATGAACCACCCAAATGCTTGCCATGGGTATTTTATTACTATTATTAAAAATGTGAGGAGTAGCGAGTATGATAAAAATACAACAAAGAATTGTGTTAATACTTGCCAGTTTAAATTGTAATAAGAGTAATTGAATTCACTTATCCAAAATGAGATTATATAAGAAATACATGCCACGATTGTAAACAATAATGCAATGAGAACGGAGTGGATTAATTTTGATTTCAGATAAAATACTCTTCCTAGAAGGGGAATAATGCGGCTGATATGTCCATTTTTAAACTCAAATCCAGTCGTTATTATTATCCAAGCGGGTAAAAAAAAATAGCTGGTAGAAATTCTAAGAATAAACAATAACAAGTTGCTAGCAAACTCTCCTTCGGCGGGCTTATCATCAATTTCATGCATATGTGAAATAAACACAATGCAGGACGTAAGAATTATTGGCATTAAAATGAAAAGACTCAATTTAATTGGATGAACCTCAATTTTTTTGAGATCATATTTTAGTATTTTAAGCATTTTTAAATGATTTCATGGTATGCATTTTCTAATGAGCCGAATTCTGAAAACAATGTGGTTTTTGTTATCTCGCGGATAAACCTTCCATCTTTTATAAAAATGAATTTATCACAATGATCTCCTATTGCTTTTATATCATGACTACTTACTATGCTCGATTTGTCAGCATTAGCATGGTCTTTTAATTTAGAGTAAAGTTGTTTTGCTGATTCCATATCTAAATTGCTAGTAGGTTCATCTAAAATTAAGACATCAGGCTCGGGCATAAATGCTAGCAAAAGGCTAACCTTTTGTTTCATACCTGCAGACAGATTTTTATATTTTTCATTTTCAAAGTCTACGGAAAATGCTTTTAGTAATTTATTGACCTTACTTTCGCTTATATCTAAACTAACAGCGTAAGTCATTAAATTATTTTTGACTGACACTTCCGAAAAAAAACCTTGTTTTGAAATACAACAGCTAATTGTAGAATTGTGATGGTTCAAAAATTCACCCGAATCAAGTTTGAGAGTTCCGGCTAAAATGTTGAATAGAGTAGTCTTTCCGCTTCCATTGGGCCCAACAAGACCTATAATTTCACCTGTCTTAATAGTAAAATTAACCGCATCTAAAATTACTTTATTTTTATAAAATTTAGAAGCATCTTTAATTTCTATCTTTATTATATTGCTCATTTCATGGGAGTGTTAGCTCATCTCTGTCTGCTTCCCTGCCAGGGGCTAGCCCCTGGCAGGGAATTTTTTATTTTTTGGTTTGACTGGTTTTTAGTTCCAGTTCCAATCTTCCCTCAAATCTAATGGCTAATTGCTGCACCGTCAAACCCCAATTCCGCAAAGGTGAAGTCCATTTTTTCTCAATACGTCTGCAAACTAAGTAAACTAATTTCATCAAGGCCATATCACTGGTAAATGCTCCCTTACTCTTGGTAACTTTTCTTACTTGTCTATGAAAGCCTTCCACTGGATTTGTAGTGTATATTAACTTTCTTATGGGTTTACTGTAATCGAAATAAGTGCTAAGTAGTTCCCAGTTATCATTCCAAGATCGTATCACCACAGGATATTTCTTTCCCCATTTTTCTTCCAGTTCTAATAAAGCAGTCTCTGCCTGATCTTTTGTGTCTGCTTGATAAACTAATTTAAGATCTTGTATAAACACTTTCTGTTCTTTACTGGCTACATATTTCAAGCTATTTCGAATCTGATGAACTACACAAAGTTGAACATCTGTTTGTGGGTAGATGGAGTGTATCGCTTCACTAAAACCTTTCAAGTTATCAGTGCAGGCTATCAAAATATCTTTCAAGCCTCTATTTTGTAGCTCAGTAAGTATCTGAAGCCAAAAATTAGCTCCTTCGCTTTCTGATAGGTACATGCCCAATATCTCCTTGTTGCCCTGCTTATTGATCCCTAAAATATTATAAAGGGCTTTATGCTTCACCTTACCTTCATCTCGCACCTTGAAATGCATGGCATCTAGCCAAACAATACAATAGACCGATTCTAATGGCCTGTTTTGCCACTCCTTTACTTTAGGGATCACTCGGTCTGTGATATCACTTAACACCTCTGTTGATATATTTGTGTCATACATCTCCTTGATGTGCTCTTGAATATCTCTCAAACTATTACCTAGCCCATACATGGCTATTATTTGCTTCTCAAGATTGTCTGCCAGTATACGCTGGCGTTTCTCTACTATTCTTGGCTCAAAGCTGCTATGACGATCTTGAGGAGTATTTATCTCAACGTCTCCTAAACTACTCTTAACTGTTTTCTGGCCTTTGCCATTGCGCTTATTACCATGAGAGCGTCCTTTTTCTTCACTGGATAGGTGATCCTCCATTTCTGCTTCCAGAGCTTCTTCTAAGAACTCCTTCAACATGGGGCTGAAAGCCCCATCCTTACCAAATAGAGATTCTCCTTTTAAAAATTGTTTAAGTGCTTTTTCCTTTAATTCTTCTTTCTCTTGTTTGTTCATTGCTCTTTAGTCTAAACATTATTTCTTTATATCCAAAGTTTAGACAGAGATGAATTGACAGTCTCCATTTCATTGTAAAACCACAAACTTACATAAATAAAAGCTTTTCAATTATAATTTAGAAAGCTTTCTATTCTTAAAAATAATTGGCTGAATTACTAGCGGTAGGCTTTCAGTACGGATCATAAACAACAGGCACTGCATGATTTTCGCAATCACTTTATATAGACTATGAACAACACTATTCAAAAAACATCCCTAAAATAAAAAAAGCCATTTCAATAATTAGAAATGGCTTTAAAATATATAGTATGAAATAGACTTATCCGTATTAATTTTCAGTAGCGTCTTTCATCCAGATTTTGTTGTTTTTAGCTTTCGGGCCTTTTAATCTGTTGTTGCTACTGCTGGTAATAATGGTGCTTTCCTGCTCTTCTTTTTTCCAAACATCAGCGTTTTTAGCTTCTGCTCCTTGCAGTTTAACGGGCTTGTGAGATACCACCGCGGTAGTATGTTTCCAGGGTTTTGCATGTTTAGCCTTAGGGCCTTTTATATGCTGCTTACTTTGTGCCTGTGCGCTGCTAAAAATCGCCGCAAATGATACGGCAACAATGATGAATAAAAACCTAAGCATAGTGAAAGTATCTTTATTTACGCTTCAAAACTAGGAGACTTTACTCAAATCACTGTATAGCAATAAGTTCTTTTGTATGAAGTGTAAATTCAAAGGTTTTCGGTAGCATATTACTGTGATAAATGGTGTCAATTAATTCTTTGATTAATTAAAATGGCTTTTTTTAGCCTCCTAAATCGATTAAATGGTATTCTGTTTTAGCAGGCGGTTCAAGAAGTTTTGACCGAACGAACAGGATGCAAAACTGCGGTTGGGTACCAAATGTTAGGTCTACCAATGACAGTTGTGTGAAAGTATAATCAAATAGTACCTATATGAAAAGTTCAAAGTAGTTGAGATCTATTACATCATGCATCCGTACCGATCGTCTACACTTCGACGTGGCTCAGTGTGACTCGATGGGAGAGATCGTCACCTTCCCTATCTGATAATTACGAGGAAGATATGACGAAGTAATCTTGAAGCTATGAAATACTTCAGTGAGCGGAAGACCTCACAGCAAGAAAGAGTTTTTTGTTACTTTTTTGATCGATTGCAAAAAAGTAAGGAACCTTAGTAATGGAACGTAAAGACAAGATAATCCAAGTTGGCTGCCATTTGAAAAGTATAACTTAAAAGTATAGATGGACGCATCTTTTCTAACACATGACATTCTTCTTGGTGCGTTGAAACAAATGTTAGGTCTCGGCATGACCCTGTATTTTGAATGCAGGTTATATAAGAACATTTAGCAGTCCAAAAGAAGAGATTCAGCGAAGTATTAACTTCCCTGAAGTCTGGAGATAATGGCCATGGCTTTAGATACCTCCTTGCTTAAGGTTTTATAATCTTTATTTTTTATAATGTATTTAGTGATGAGCTGCGAGCCCATGCCTACACAGTGAACACCGGCTTTAAACCAGGCACTAAGGTTTTCTTCGGTAGGCTCTACACCTCCTGTGGGCATAATGCTGCTCCAGGGACAGGGACCTTTCACGGCCTTCACAAAGTCAGGGCCGCCCACTTGCGTGGCAGGGAAAATTTTAACCACTTCTGCACCCAGCTCTTCGGCTTTAGATATTTCTGTTAAGGAGCCACAGCCGGGAGACCATAGTATTTTCCTGCGGTTACAGACCTTGGCGGTGTCTTCATTAATTACAGGGGCCACTATAAAGTCTGCACCAGATTGTATGTAGAGGGCAGCCGTGGGGCCATCTACCACGGAACCCACGCCAAGCATCATTTCAGGGGTTTCTTGAGCTACAAACTTGGCCAGGGCGGAAAATATTTCATGGGCGAAGTCACCACGATTGGTGAATTCAAATACCCTTACCCCACCTTCATAACAAGCTTTTATAACCTGCTTGCAGGTGTCCAGGTCAGCATGGTAAAATACGGGCACCATGCCGGTTTCTTTCATTTTAAGGGCTACTTCTATTCTGCTAAATCTTGCCATGGTTTATCTTATTATTTTACCGGAAGTGTTTCCGCGCATGAGGTTTTCTACTTCATCTACTGTTGCCAGGTTGGCATCGCGCTCTATAGTATGCTTCAGTATAGAAGCGGCTACGCCAAAATCAATGGATTTTTGATCATTTTTATAGATAAGCTGGCCGTAAATAACGCCTGCAATAAAAGCATCACCACCACCTACACGATCTACAATGGGGTTCACTTCAAAAACTTCTGTTTTCATTAATTCAGCTCCATCATATAAATGTCCGGTAAGGGTGTTATGAGAGGCACTGATAGACCCTCTTTCGGTGGTCACTATTTTCTTTACTTTAGGGAATTGGTTTATGATCTCTTGAAAAACAGCCACTTCCTTATTAGTAGAACTTTGAGCTTCTATTTTCAGTATGTCTTTGGCATCATGAGTGCTGGCTACAAGTAGGTCGCAGCCTGCAATGAGGTCAGGCATAACTTCAGAGGCCTTTTTACCATATTGCCACAAGTTTTTGCGGTAGTTAATGTCTCCTGAGACTGTAATTCCTTTTTTATTGGCTACTTCAATGGCTTTTCTACAACAATCAGCCGCTCCTTGAGATATAGCAGGGGTGATGCCCGTCCAGTGAAACCAGTCGGCACCTTCCAGTATTTCATCCCAATTAAGCATGTCAGGAGCAATATCAGCAAAGGAAGAACCAGCGCGGTCATATATTATTTTGCTGGGCCTTACGCTGCTACCTGTTTCCAGAAAATACAATCCCATACGGTGGCCACCAAAAATGACAGCATCCGTATTTACGCCATAGCCCCTCAGCTGATTGGTAGCTGACTTGCCCAGTTCATTATCCGGGAAGCGGGTTACATGAGCTGACTTCAGGCCCAGCTGAGCCAGAGACACTGCTACATTAGCTTCACCACCGCCATAAGTGGCGTCAAACTGGGTTGATTGTACAAAACGAGAGTGATTGGGTGTAGAAAGGCGAAGCATTACTTCGCCAAATGTGACTACCTTTTTGCTCATATTTTAAAAATCAAAATAGTTTTTAGCATTGTTATAACAGATGTTTTCTACCATTTCACCCAGCCATTGCATTTCGCTCTCAGGAAGTTCACCATTCTCTACATCGTTTCCAATGAGATTACATAATATTCTTCTGAAATATTCATGTCTGGGATAAGAAAGGAAGCTTCTTGAGTCTGTTAGCATGCCTACAAAACGACTTAGTAGCCCCATGTTAGAGAGGGCATTCATCTGCCGGGTCATACCATCTTTTTGATCTAAAAACCACCAGGCCGAGCCGTACTGTATTTTACCCGGCGTAGAACCATCATTAAAGTTACCGATCATGGTAGCATATAGCTCATTTTGACTCGGGTTGAGGTTATAAAGTATGGTTTTGGTAAGCTGGTTAGTGTTATCCAGTTTATCCATAAAGCGAGCCAGTGACTGAGCTACGTCAAAATCACCAATAGAATCAAAGCCTGTGTCAGGACCCAATTCGCGCATCATGCGGCTGTTATTATTTCTGAGTGCGCCTAAGTGAAACTGCTGTGTCCAGCCCTTGGCATGATCCATTACAGCCATATCAAATAAAATGGCAGATCTGAATTTACTTACTTCTTCAGCTGTTAATTCTTGCTTGCTTAGCGCTTTCGCGAAGATTTTTTTGATTTCTTCTGGAGAAAAGTCATCTGCATAAACAGTTTCTAAACCATGGTCTGAAAGCCTGCAGCCCATATCATGGAAGTAATCATGGCGCTTCTGTAAGGCATCTAGCAAGGTCAAATAATTATTGATAGCTATGCCTGATACTTCACTGAGCTTATCCAAATAAGGTAAGAATACAGATGAATTCTCTATGGCTAATAACTTATCAGCTCTAAAGGCGGGTAATATTTTTATTTCAAAACCCTCATCTTTAAGTTGCTGGTGATATTCCAGGCTATCAATAGGATCATCAGTAGTGCAAACTACTTTTACATTCATTTTTTTGAGGATGCCTCTTACGCTAAACTCTGGAGTTTGTAGCATTTCGGTACAGGCATCATATATCTCACGGGCCGTTTGTGGCTTAAGTATTTTTTGAATGCCAAACGGCTTTTTGAGCTCCATGTGAGTCCAGTGATAAAGTGGATTTCTCATGGTGTAAGGCACTGTGGCCGCCCATTTTTCAAATTTCTCGTAATCACTGGCATTTCCGGTGCAGAACTTTTCATCTATGCCGTTAGTACGCATAGCACGCCATTTATAATGATCACCATTCAGCCATATCTGAGTGAGGTTTTCAAAATTTTTGTCACTAGCAATCTCGTTAGGAGGGAGGTGGCAGTGATAATCTATAATAGGCATTTTAGCAGCATGATCATGGTATAACTGCTGTGCTGTTTTGGTTTCGAGAAGGAAGTTCTCTGATAAAAAAGACATGGTGCTATAGGTGTTTTTTAATACGATTTTTCTTTTTCTGATAATAATATGCTGCTGATCTCTTTTTGAACAGCGGCACTCAAGCCTGCTACTTGTGATAGATCCAGATCCCAGAAAGCAGTGTTAGATAATACTTTTGGTGCTATTTCCTCTTGCTTACCATTCCATATTTCTTTGAAGAAAGTCAGTACATCATCACTATCATTTAGCGCGATAGATTCTCCATTCCATTCGCCCCTGTAAAAGACGATTAGTGCGGCCAGCGCGTGAACCAGATTTTCAGGAAGGCTGCCTTTTCTCTTTTTATATTCTAATAACGACGGCAGCACCCTTACTTTATATTTAGAGACAGAATTTAGTGCTATAGAAATGAGTTCATGGCTTATAAAAGGGTTTTTAAACCTTTCCAAAACGGCATTGGCAAATTTTTCCAGCTCTTCAGCCGGAAGGTCAAGCGTAGGGACTATCTCTTCAAAAATTGTTTTTTTAATGAAGGCTCCGGTGTAGTCATTTTCTACTGCCTCTCGCACCGTTCTTACTCCGTGTAGATAAGCTACGGGCACCAGAGAAGTGTGCGCGCCGTTTAATATCCTTACCTTTCGGGTTCTATAAGGAGTGATATCCTTAACGAAAAGTACATCTAGATCTGTTTTATAGGTAGGAAAAGCTTCTTTAACTCCTTCAGGAGCTTCTATTACCCACAGTAAAAATGGTTCTGCTTTTACTACCAGATTATCTTCAAAATCCAGCTCAGTTTGTATTTCTTTTATGTTTTCACGAGGGAAGCCAGGTACTATTCTGTCTACCAATGTATTGCAGAAACGGTTATGGTTTTCTATCCAAAGGGCAAAATCATCAGGCAAGTGCCAATGTTGGATATACTGCATTATGGTTTTCTTGAGCGTAGTGCCGTTGTGCTCTATCAACTCACAAGGAATAAGAGTAAGGCCTTTGTCTGCGGCTCCTTTAAAGAATTTGTATCTATGATAAAGCAGTGCGGTGAGCTTACCAGGAAATGTGTCTGGTAGAGTTACAGATGATTCGTCTACTTCAGAAAACTTAATGCCAGCCTCAGTGGTATTAGAGATCATAAACTCTAATTCAGGATTTTCTCCTAATGCCAGATATGCCTTATAGTCATCATAAGGGTTGGAAGCAGAGTATATGCTGGTAATTAGCCTTTTATCATCTATAGTGTTGCCGTTTTTAATGCCTTGTAAGAGCACATGATACAGGCAATCCTGATCATTCAGCATATTAACCATTCCTTGAGCTATGGGCTGTACAATATGAACACTGCCGTTGAAATTGGCCTTTTCATTTAAAATGTCTATTACCCAATCTACAAAAGCACGTAAGAAGTTGCCTTCTCCGAACTGTAGCACTTTAACAGGAGGTTGTGTAGATACACCAGCAGTTTGTTTATTGAGAGGTTTCATGTTTGGTTTATTTTAATGAGGGATGTGCAATCGATTGTCCTTAAAAACGTGTTTAAACAGATGGATCATAGGCCTTATTTTTTTAAAGATGATTGTCTAATGATTAACTCAGGCTTGAGTACCGTTTTCTGAGGCAGCTCTTTTTTATTGCCAGCCTTTATTTGTTTGAAAAACAGTTCTGCGCATACCTTACCCATCGTTATACTTAGCTGATCTACGGTAGTGAGCGTAGGGTCTGTAAACGAGGTGAAGGGCTCATTACTAAAGCCAGCCAAAGCTACCTGTTCAGGTATTTTGATCTGTCTTTCTTTTAGCACCTGCATGGCACCCATGGCACCATAGTCACTGGCAGAGAAAATAGCATCTGGCCATTCGTCTAGTTCAAGCAATTTTTCCATGCTCTCACGGCCATCTTCCAGTTGCATATTGCTTTCTACTATGAGCTCATCAATAATTTCAAGGTTATTGTCTCTCAGCGCATCCAGGTAGCCACGAAGTCTATCTTTATAGATATTAATTTTTATAGGGTTAGTGAAATGAGCGATACGCTTGCAGCCTTGTTCTATAAGGTGTTCTGTTACCTTATAAGCTCCAAGGTAGTCATCTATCATTACCTGGCCGGTTTCTATTTCATCAGTAGTACGGTCAAAAAGCACTACGGGAGTACCTCTGTCCTGAGCCTTTTTAAAGTGTTCAAAATCAAGCGTATTTTTACTAATAGAGGCTATTATGCCATCCACACGAGCGCTGAGCAGGGCATCTATAGTTTGCACCTCCTGGTCATAATTTTCGTATGATTGACAAATGATCACTTTATAATTTAGTTTGTTAGCTATTTCTTCTATACCTCTTACTACAGAGGAGAAAAAGGCCCTGTTAGCCGTGGGTACAACTACTCCAATAATATGGCTCTTACCATTACGCAATGCCGCAGCTATGTTATTTGGCTGATAGTTAAGATCTTTAGCAGCCTTCAGCACGGCTTTTCTGGTAGCTTTGCTTATACGTGGGTTATTATTCAGCGCCCTTGAAACCGTAGAAGCAGTAATATTTAGCTTTGAAGCTATATCATGAATAGTAGTTTTTGATTTTCCAGCCATTTTATGGTTATACCCGTATTTTTTAATTTATTAGGACTCATTCATGGGTTTTCCTATAGTGGCTAATATACCGCCATCTACATAAATGATCTGTCCATTCACAAAATCACTCGCTTTACTAGCCAGAAAAATTGTAGTGCCGCCCAGATCTTCCGGATCTCCCCACCTGCCAGCAGGCGTTCTGTTTACAATGAAATCATTGAAAGGATGACCATCAACACGGATAGGCGCGGTTTGGTCGGTAGCAAAATAACCCGGACCAATACCATTGACCTGAATATTGTATTTAGCCCATTCTGTAGCCAGATTGCGGGTGAGCATTTTAAGCCCTCCTTTGGCCGCAGCATAAGCGGATACTGTATTTCTACCCAATTCACTCATCATGGAGCAAATGTTGATGATTTTTCCTTTTTTTCTTTCTACCATGTATTTGGCCACTTGCTTAGCCATAATAAATGGTCCTGTAATATCTACATCCAGCACCTTGCGGAAATCATCTACTTCCATTTCCAGTGCTGGTACCCGCTGGATCATTCCGGCATTGTTTACCAAAATGTCTATTGGGCCTATTTCAGTTTCTATTTTCTTTATATTTTCAATCACCTCTTCTTCATTGGTGACATCAAAAATAAATTCATGCGCTTTATAGCCTTCAGCCTGATAGCTGTCCATAGCAGCTTTCATTTTAGAAGGCGTATGTCCATTGATAATCAGGGTAGCTCCAGCATCTCCCAGGGCTTTGGCCATAGCCATGCCCAGGCCGTGAGTACCTCCGGTGATCAATGCAATTTTATCGGTTAGGTCAAATAGTTTCATGGTTATTTAAGGTCTGTAGGTGCTACTTTATCCATATCGCCATAGTCCAGATTCTCTCCTGCCATACCCCAAATAAAGGTGTAGTTAGAAGTTCCGGCACCACTATGTATTGACCATGGTGGCGAAATTACAGCTTGATGGTTTTTTAGCCAAATATGTCGGGTCTCATTAGGTGGACCCATAAAATGACAAACAGCGGCATCTTCAGGCAGTTCGAAATAAAAGTAGGCCTCCATGCGGCGGTCATGGGTATGTGCAGGCATGGTATTCCATACGCTCCCTGCTTTTAGCTCAGTAACTCCCATTTGCAATTGGCAGGTTTTAACTACTGAGTTAACCAGTACTTTTCTTATTACTCTGTGGTTAGACTCTTCCAGGCTTCCCAGTTCTACGGTTTCAGCTTCATCTAAAGAAACTTTTCGGGTAGGGTAGCTGGCATGTGCAGGAGCAGAGTTAAAGTATAATTTAGTTTCTCCTGAAGTGGCCGGGTGAAAAGTAACATCTTTGGCTCCCATGCCTATATATAAGGCCTCTTTAGTGCCCACTTCATAGTCAGTGCCGTCTACGGTTACTTTGGTAGGGCTGGCTACGTTAATAATTCCTATTTCTCTTCTATCAAGAAAATTTTCAGCTTTTAAAGTGTCAAAGGCTTCTAATTTTAATGACTTGGTTTTAGGGTGTATGCCTCCCACAATGAGACGGTCATATAATGTGTATACCGCATTAATAGCGTCGGGTTCAAACAGGGTTTCAATTAAGTAGGAACTACGCAGTTTTTCCGTATCATAATTTTTGCTGTCTTCATGATGGATGGCGTGTCTTACTGAATATTTGATGCTCATGGTTTAACTTGATTAGGTGTGTGTAAACGATTGCTCAAAAATAGATATTTAATTACGTATATCGTCCTTTTGGACAAGCTATCTATGAGCTAACATAAAATAAAATACTCATAATTCCATTATAATACTGCAAAAATATTGGTTTTTAGAAAAAAGTGACGATTTCATTTTGGTTTAGGTTTTATAATCACTAAAATGCAATCGATTGCACTTAATAACCTATTAATTTTAATTTAAACCTATCACTCATGATTAAAATTGTTCAATATTTAAAGCATGTGTTTGCCTATTCGCTACTGGCAGCCGCATTGTTATTGCCTCCTCTTCAGGGGTACTCGCAGAGTACCACAGTATCAGGTACGGTAGAGGATGATACAGGAGAAAAGTTGCCTGGCGTATCTATTATTGAAAAAGGAACTTCTAATGGTACCATTACAGGACCCGAAGGGCGATATACTTTGGAAGTCTCCTCAGATGCTACTTTGATGTTTTCTTTTATAGGTATGAGTCCGCAGGAAGTGCCCATTTCTGGCAGGAGTACAATAGATATTGTAATGCAGGAAAATATCTCAGAGCTGGAAGAAGTGGTGGTTGTGGGGTATGGAACCCAAAAGAAGAAAGACCTTACGGGGGCTATAGCCGCAGTGGAATCAAAAACCATTACAGAACGCGGAGCTACTAACCCCATAGCCTCTTTACAAGGTAGTGTTTCCGGAGTGCAAATTACCAATTCTACAGGTAGGATAGGAGATGGCTTTAACGTGACTATAAGAGGGAAAAACTCTTTAAAAGGAAGTTCAAATGGACCGCTATATGTAGTAGATGGAGTTATTACCGAGTCAATTGACTTTTTGAATCCTCAAGACATTGCTAAAATAGACATTCTTAAAGATGCTTCTTCAGCAGCTATCTATGGTTCCAGAGGGTCTAATGGAGTGGTGATCGTACAAACAAAATCAGGAGCTAATATCCCGTCTGGTACCTCTTTTTCCTTTGAATCTTTTGTAGGTATGAAAAGCACGGCCCGTTTGCCAGAGATGATGAGTCCAGAAAAATGGAAATATTACCACACTTCTGCGTATTTGGCTACATCTAATAATGGTGCAGGCCTTACACCTGAAGAGTATATTGATGAAGTAGTGTTGCCGGTAAGTAACAATGCAGTGCTCCGAGAACGTTTTGACAATCTGGATGGGTTTGACTGGTATGATGCGGTTTTGAAAACCGGCACTCAAACAAATAATCACTTATCAATAGCACACAGGGAAGGTGCCTCAGCTTATACTTTAGGTTTAGGGTATCAAAAAGAAACGGGTAACATAGAAAATGAAGAGTTAGAGAAATTTACACTTAGGTCTGGAATTGATCAAGAAATCAATAATAAACTCAAAGTAGGTGTAAATATTTCATTATCGCTTACTAATCTGCAGCGAGGTAGTCAATTGGCCATGCAAGAAGCTTTTAGGTTGAATCCATTTCTGTCACCATGGGCATTAGATGAAAACAATGATGAAATAGTAGGAGAGCTCTTTCCTCAACCGGGTAAGCTCACCGATGTGAACGGTAATTTTGTGGCTGATAAGACTAGTACCTACAACCCTCTTTTGGAAATCCAAAACTCTAGCGATGAAACCCGTCAGTGGAATGGGGTTGGTAATACTTATATTAAGTATGATATTGTCGATTGGCTATCATTTCAGACAGCTTTTTCAGTGGGTTTACAGAGCGCAAGAAGAGGTGTTTATTTCGGAGCTATGACTAATGAAGGAATTAGCTTTGGAGATCAGGCGTCTTCAAGCGTATCTAATTATGAAAACTTTAATTATACCTGGGATAATCAACTTAACTTCAATAAAACCTATGGAGACCATTCATTCAACGCCTTAGCTCTACAAAGTATTTTTGTAGATAGGACCGAAAACTCATTCTTGTCTTCGAGATATCAACCATTTGATAAGGAATTTTATAATGTTGGTTCAGGTAGTCAATCTAGCTATAATCTGGGCAATGGATTTTTTAAAAGTCAATTGGCTTCTTTTGCTTTACGACTTAATTATACCTACAAAGATAGGTATCTAGTAACTCTTACTAACCGCTGGGATGGATCTTCTCTTTTTCCAGAAGATAACCGATGGGATAGTTTCCCTTCAGCTGCCGTAGGTTGGAGAATAAGTGAGGAGGATTTTATGGATGTAGATGCCATTTCAGACCTGAAATTTAGAGTGAGTTATGGAGCTACAGGAAATAATAATGTTGATCCGTATTCCTCTCTAAATGTTCTTACTAATCAAGTCTTCTACAATTATGGCAACAATAATGTGCAAGGTTTTGTGGCTGATACGTTGGCTAATAAAAATTTAACTTGGGAAAAAACTACAGAGATTAATGGAGGAGTAGATTTTTCATTGTTGGATTATCGTATAAGTGGTAGCATAGACTGGTACAGTAGAACTTCTGATGAACTTTTGGTGGAGCAGCGAATTCCCTATGAAACAGGTTATTCACTTATTAATGCCAATGCGGCATCAGTTAGGAATCGCGGGGTAGAGGTGTTGTTAACAACTACTAATATTAGAAATGAACGATTGAGTTGGGAAACAACCTTTACTTTCACTAAGAATACTAATGAGATACAAAGTATTTACGGGCAAGAGGAAGAAGATGATATTGCGAATGGTTGGTTTATTGGGGAGTCGATAGATGCGCATTATAATTATGAATTCGCGGGTATATGGCAGGCCGATGAAATTGATGAAGCAGAATCTTATAACCAAACAGAAGGGCAGGCCAAAGTAACAGATGTTAATGATGATGGGAAAATCAACCCTGATGATGATAGATTTATTATTGGAAATGCGAATCCGGATTGGACGGGGGGGGATAATATCACGTTTAAACCTTTTTAATTTTGATTTTACTTTCACCATATCTGCAGTGCAAGGCGTGACAGTATACAGTAATTTTCATGCGAATTTCGAAGATATGCGGGATAGAGGCCGTCAAAAACTGGATGTGGCGGATTGGTATATTCCAGAGAATAATGTTGGTGTGCCAGCGCAGGCTTCTAACTCTTACCCGCAGCCAAGAAATGGAGGTACTTACTGGAGAAATAATGGAGTGGGCTACTATAAAGACGCTTCTTATGTGAAGGTGAATAACATATCACTTGGCTATACTATTCCTCAAAATCTTTTAAGCAAGTGGAAAATAGAGCAACTCAGAGTATATGTAAATGTGCTTAACCCATTTGTGTTTACAGATTATACCGGTTACGACCCGGAATGGGCTGATGCCTCTTTAGGAGTTGGACGTGTAGGTAGTGTTACTACTCAATTTGGTCTAAGTCTGAAATTCTAATCCTCAAAAATTTAAATGACATGAAAAGAATTGCAATAATATTTACGATGGCATTAGTAATGCTCTTCGGTTGTTCAGATTTTCTGGAAGAAGAAAGTAAAAGTAATCCTACCGGGGAAGAGTTCTATGTTACAGAAGAAGGATTTCAATCCTTGATAAATGCTAATTATTCAACATTGAGGGAGATTTTTGGTCAAGATCCTTGGCTTTTTATGGCGGGTACCGATATGTATATGGAAGGTAGAAATTCTGAACCCGTGGGATTGAGTCAGTACGTCGAATTGAATTCTCAATCAGAAGGGGTAGACTTTCTTTACACTTTATGCTTTCAGGCGATACAAAGAGCAAATACAGCTATTTATTATTCTGATATAACTGAACAAACAGGGTTGATAGATCAATATGTGGCAGAGGTGAGATTTTTAAGGGCGCTATCTTATTTTATGTTAGTGCAGACCTATGGGGGAGTCCCGTTAGTTGAAGACTATATTACAGGTATAGAATTAGAATTTGAAGGAGCGAGTGCGGCAACAGTTTATGGATTTATTATATCTGAAATGGAGGCGGCTTTGCCTGCCGTATCAGCAGGGAGTTTTGAAGGAAGAGTGACGCAGCGCGCTATAAGGCATTATTTAGCACTAGTCCATTTAACCAGAGCTTATGAAAGTTTCGCAGAGGCTGATGACTTTGAAACAGCTGCTTCTTATGCTGATGCAGCAATTGATGGACAAGCCTTGACAATACCTTTTGAAGAGCTATGGATGCCTGGAAATGAAATAAATTCAGAGGTGCTGTTTTCTGTACAGTATAGTGAAGGGTCGATAAGTACAGATCCTCAGAATTTGGGTAATCAGCAACAAAATTTCTTTGGTTCTTATCTGGGAGGTAGTGAGGTGAATGGTGAAGCTCCGTATAAGTCATATACATTATGCCCTACCAGATATGCTATTGATCTTTTTGAGGAAGGAGATGCACGCTGGGAGGCCACTTTTATGGTGGAAGTATATACGCCTTACTATGCTTATTTCAGAGAATCTGATTTATCAGATATACCCGTAGCTCACTTTTATGAGCCTCAGTGGTTTGATGCTGCAGATAGTATAGATTATGTGGCTGCTCATTCTGGAGTTATTTATCATTCTTATGGAGACTATGATCCTGAAGGGGGCAATGTTTCGCTAGACTTTAGCACTATAATAGTGAAGAAGTTTGATGATCCTAATTCTATTTATGCTGGTGATGGAGGCAGAACCAGTTCACGAGATTTCATTATGGCACGCTTAGGGGAAACTTACCTTATAGCAGCAGAGGCTTATCTTGGTGCTGGCCAGGCAGGAACGGGTTTAGAGAGATTAAATGAAGTAAGAAATCGCTCAGGCATGCCAGATGCAGCTAGTGCTGATTTTGATATTGACTACATTTTGGATGAACGTGGTCGTGAGTTGCTCGGTGAATACAAACGCTGGTTCGACCTGAAAAGAACAGGTACGCTGGTAGAAAGAGCCTCTACTTATAACCCGCTTATAGAAGAAGATGACTTTAATGGTAACGGAGGAGCACTTAAAATCCTCAGGCCTATTCCTCAAGATGCTTTAGATCTTAATAGAGATGATAGCTTTCAGCAGAATCCCGCATATAGATAAGCATTAGCTTAGATAACGATTGCATAATGATTTAATGTTAAAAATACGTTAAAAAATTATTGTGCAATCGTTTACATTTATATTGAATATTAATTTTTATTTTATACTTTTATATAGTTCCAAATGATAGGAAATGAATTTTAACTTATGAAATCGATTGCACAAATGTCTATCTAGTTTTAACGCAACCTTACACACTATGAGTAAAATACTACTACTGTTAAAAAATGAACTTATGGTCCTGATCCTACTGGGCGCTACGCTACTGCCTTATAGGAGTAGCGCTCAAAGTGGCATGGTCTCAGGTACCGTAAAGGATGCTGAAGGAGAAATACTTCCGGGTGTTTCTGTTATTGTGAAAGGCACTACAAATGGAACCACTACTGATTTTAGTGGTGAGTTTCAGGTCAAAGTCAAATCAGGAGATGTTCTGGTTTTCTCTTTTATTGGTATGAAATCCCAGGAAGTGGAAGTGGGCAACCAATCTACGTTAAACATTACCCTCGAAGAAGATATTACACAGCTGGATGCTGTAGAAATTGTAGATGTGGGTTATGGTAAAGTAAAGAAAACCGATCTTACTGGTTCCGTGGCCTCAGTAAGTGCCGAAACACTTAAAAAAAATACCAGTGGCCAGTGCGGCAGAAGCTATTACCGGTCGGCTACCTGGTGTACGAGTACAAACTACTGATGGCTCACCAGATGCTGAAATTGTAATTAGAGTAAGAGGTGGAGGTTCCATCACCCAGGATAATACCCCTCTTTATGTGGTTGATGGCTTTATCATGGAAAGCATCAGAGATATTCCCCCTACAGATATTGCCAGTATTGATGTATTAAAAGATGCAGCTGCTACGGCCATTTACGGTGCTAGTGCTGCCAATGGAGTTATTATCATCAATACTAAGAAGCCTAAAGCAGGCCGCCTTTCTATTAATTATAACGGCTTTGCTAAATTCAATACCTTCCCTAAAGACAGAGAATACGATGTTCTGTCTCCTTATGATTATGTAATGGCTAACTATGAAAGAGCCAAGCTACGTTCTGAACAAGATGTAGAAAATTTCGAAAAATATTATGGTAAGTATGATGACCTTGAACTTTACAAGCAAAAGAAAGCTACTGATTGGCAAGATGAGCTTTTTGGAGATACTCAGTTTTCACAGTATCATAATTTATCATTAAATGGAGGTACAGAAAAAACTAAGTTATCGCTTAGCTTAACTAATAACGATGAAGAAGGCCTTATTTCAGGATCGGGCTATACCCGTAACTCACTTAACTTTAAACTAGGTCAGGAGATAAGCAGAAGGTTGAACTTTGACTTTGGAGCCAGGGTCACTTATACACAGGTAAACGGAGCCGGAACCTCAGGTAGCTCACAGTTAAGGGTGAAAGATGCCGTACTGGCCAGGCCGGTTAATGGAGTGGCGGATGAATTGGACCTTGATCTTAATCAGATAGATGCCAATGATGATTATCAGTCTTTTCTGTTAAGTCTGATCAATCCTACTGAGCTGGCCGAGCAAGACTGGAGAAAACGATCAGATAAAAACTATGCTTTTAATGCAGGTATAGAATGGAATGTTATAGACGGACTTACCTTTAATACTGTACTAAACGGTACTACTAAATTTAGAGAAGATCTCAGATTTTATGGTCCTCTTACCAGCCGCGCCCAGCAAGAAGGTAGTGGCTTACCTATAGGCATGAAAACGGATCGTGAAAACTGGAATTATAGATGGTATAATACCGTTAACTACGATTTTTCTAATCTAGGTAGGCATAAACTGAATGTTCTTGTAGGACATGAGATAAATGGAGCCGGTGGTAAAGGTGAATCCATTACAAGAGAAGAGTATCGTGTCTCTATTACACCTGAAGAGCTTTTTGCTAATATGCAGTTGGGCGAGGGAGATGTTTTTCATGATACACAAGAGTTTCTGGAAGTAAGTAAATTCTCTCTCTTTGGTAGGGTTAATTATCAATTCAATAATAAATACCTTTTAACAGCGACTATCCGTAGAGATGCCAGTAGCAGATTCTTAAAAGACAATAGAGTAGGTGTGTTCCCTGCGGTAGCACTCGGTTGGAAGATTAATGAAGAGTCTTTCATGTCAAACGTATCATTTGTAGACCAGCTAAAGCTTAGAGTGAGTTATGGTGAAATAGGTAATGACAATGTAAATGCTGATGCTACTCGTTTATTATTTAGCCCTAATACTAATAATGGCCCAGGCTTTGGTAATGAGTATGGCATTTATTATTCACCCTCTTCTGATATTCTTTATAACCCATTCATCATTTGGGAAACTACGGTAAGTAGAAACCTTGGGGTTGACTTCTCATTGTTTAAAGCCAGAGTTACAGGTAGCATTGATGCTTACTATAATTCCACTACGGATTTATTGCTAGATAAAGCTATTGCACCTAATTCAGGCTTTGAAACGCAGTGGGACAACATAGGCGAAACTTCCAATAAAGGTATTGAAATGGGAATTGAAGGGTATATCATAGATAAATCTGACTTTTCTATTTCAGCCAATATCAATTTTGGTTTGAACCGAACAACCATCGAGAAATTGGATGGAACCAATGAACGTTTTTTCCAGTCTAACTGGGCCAGTACTGACCTGAAAGACAGAAATGATTACCTCTTGAGAGTAGGTGAAAGCATAGGCCTTATTTATGGTTATGTAAATGATGGTATGTATACCGTAGATGACTTCGCGGGTTATGATGAAGCCACAGGTCAGTATACTTTAAAAGAAGGGGTGCCTAATAGTGGAGCCACCTTGGGAGTAGGAACCGATGGCTTAAGGCCTGGCTACATGAAAATCAGAGATATTAGCGGTGACGGAAAAATAACCAGTGAAGATAGAAAAGTGATAGGAAATGCGCTACCTAAAGCGCAAGGTGGTTTTGGTTTTAATGCCCGCTACAAAGGTTTTGATGCTTCTGTATTCTTTAACTGGTCTTATGGAAATGATATCTATAACACAGGTAAAATAGAATTTAATCAAATGTACCGCACGACTTATGGTAACATGCTTAGTACCATGAATTCTAATGACCGATTTACTTATATAGACGTAGATGGTGCTTATACCGGCACTCCTGGGGAGGTAGTTACTGACCTGGAACAGTTGAGAGAAATGAATCAGGGTAAAACCATGTGGAGTGGTAATAACTCATTTGGAACTGCCACAGCAGTGCTCACTGATTGGGGGATAGAAGATGGTTCTTTCATTAGGCTCAATAACCTGACCATAGGATATACTTTACCGGTATCTCTGGTTTCTAAGTATAAACTTACTCAATTCAGAATTTATGCTACAGGCTATAATCTGGCACTGTGGACTAACTACTCAGGTTATGATCCTGAAGTAAGTACCAGTAGAAGTAGTACCTATCAGCTGCTTACACCCGGGGTGGATTACTCATCTTACCCAAGAAGCAGATCTTATACTGTAGGTGTGAATATTACTTTTTAAGACAAAACATTAGAGGATATGAAATTGAAATATATACTTATCACCCTTCTGATCCTATCGTCTTTTTCATGTGACGACTATCTGGAGTCAGAACCAATCTCTTATTTCGATTTGGATTATGTGTATTCCAATGCGGAAGAAGCAAGGCGGGGCGTTAATTCTATCTATGTGCATTTCAGTCATGATGGTTTTCGATCAAGATTATCTAATAACATGACAGGTAATACAGATATAGAACACCAGAGTGGATGGGGCAGTGACGGCGCCCGTTATCAGATCTGGGATCTTAATGCTCAGGAAAATAATGGAGATCTAGACTATGTTTGGAGTATAGCTTATCAGGCTATTAGAGATGCTAATTTTGCTATTGAAGCCATACTGGCAAGTGAAGCCTATAACTCTGATGATGTGGTAGAGGTAGAAAAAATGAGCCATTTATTAGGAGAAGCTTATACGCTTAGAGCGTATTGGTATAGCATTTTAGTGTTCTATTTTGGAGATGTTCCTTTTCTGGTAGAAGCACCTAAGCCCGGAGTAGAATTCAATGTAGCCAAAACGGATAGAAATGAGATTCTTTCATATGTAATTCATGATATGATCTCGGCAGAAGAAGGAATGTACTGGGCAGCCGAGGCTCCTTATGGTATAGAACAGGTTAACCGTGATTATACACTAGGTATGATAGCCAGGCTATCACTTCAGCGAGGTGGCTGGTACCTAAAACCTGATATGACTATGGACAGGCAGTCAGACTACCTCAGCTACTATGATACTGCCAGAATGTATTCTAAAAAGCTGATCGATCAGCAAGACAGACGGTTACCGCAGGACTACAAGCAGATGTTTGTGAACCTGGCCAAATTTACCCAACCAGCAGGTGATGCCAGCGATATCCTTTTTGAGGTGCCTTTTGCTATAGGTGAAGGAGATGTAGGTTGGAATATTGGTATCAGAGTAGAATCAGGTCCTTACGGTACTAGTAGTAATTATATGAGCATTCCTGCTACTTATTATTATTCATTTGACTCTTCAGATGTAAGAAGAGATGTTACTTGTGCCCTTTACAAATACCCTAATGAAACTGCCAGTGTTGAGGATTTGGAACCGCAAGAATTAGTGGATATCAATGGTATAGCTCAAGGAAAATTTAACAGAGTGTGGTTAGACACCCCTCCGGGATCGAATACCGACAAAGGTACGGGTATCAACTGGCCTATGTTAAGGTATGCCGATGTATTGCTGATGTATGCTGAAGCCGATAATGAAATTAATGGCCCCACTGCTGATGCTCAGGACATGCTCAGAAGGGTGAGGCAACGAGCCTTTCCTGAAGAAGTATGGTCTACTAAAGTAGATGATTATATCAATACCGTTTCCAATAGTAAAGAATCCTTTTTTGATGCACTTGTAGATGAAAGAGCCTGGGAGTTTGGCGGAGAGATGATCCGTAAATATGAGCTCATCAGGTGGAATATATATTCTGAAAAAGTACAGGAAACAGTTGCTGGCCTTAAGCGCCTGGCTGATAACGCAGAGTCTGGACCATACCCTGATCGCTTATGGGTGAGGCATGATGGGAATGAACTCATCATTTATGATACAGATACTAAAGCGGTACCAGCAGATATTGATAACTGGGAGCGAATGGATTGGCTTATCGGCCTTTCTGATGAGACCATGCCTGATGGCTACGAAGAGTGGATAACTAAAGATTGGGCCAGGTATACTCACCCCGTGAGATATGTATTTCCTATTCCTGCTATAGGTATTGATAATAGCCAGGGAGTATTACAAAATGATGGTTATGGCTTCGGTGAATAATACAGCAAATGAAAAGGTTATGAAAAAATTGATAAATATATCTAAAATATGCTCACTACTGGCCTTGATAGTTATGCTGTTCAATGCCTGTGATGACGATGATGAAAATTTCGAGAGAACCCGTCTTTTTAGGCCGGTTTTGAATGAGAACTTATATACTGAAGGGAATACCATAATTGTAAATATGGGTTCACTCAGGCAAGCGGTATCCTACACTATGGAAGTCAGTAGAGATACATTTCAAACCATTGATTATACCTTCGAATCTGATACCAGCTATATGGAGATAAATTCCAGCTTGGTAGGGGAAGAATTATTGTGGAATGCCTATTATCAGGTGCGTGCTACAGCGCATGCGGCAGATTCACAATATGATAGTAGACCTTCAGATTTAGGAAGTGTAAAGACTAAAAAATTCCCAGGTCCTCAAGGTACTCCTAACTTGCAGTTTGATGTTACTGATACCAGGGCTCGAGTATTCTGGTCTACAGCAGGAGATCCTATAGTGAACGTGAAGGTGTTTGCCGGTCAAGATTTGCGGCTCACCTCACCATTGCAGGATATTGACCTAACTGAAGAGCAAATGGATATTAACGAAGCGGTAGTGACAGGGCTTACTCCAGATACGAAGTATCAAATAGCCATATACTCTGAAGATACGATCAGAGGTTGGGAAGTGTATGAAACCAAGCCCGCTTTGGATTTCGGAGATGCACCAGTCTATGATCTTTCCGGTATTGAAAATGACCTCATACTTTATGATACCCTCACTGATGTAGAAAATGGAGCCGTAATTATTTTAGAACCAGGCAAAATATATCAGGCAGGAGGATATGCTTTTAGTAAGTCAGTGCTCTTGGTTAGTGGTTATGGTTTTACTCCTTCATTACCTATCATAGAATGCGGCTCAAACTATAACATAGAAGCAGGTGCAACCATAGATTCAATCACTTTCAGAAACATTAGATTCCAGGGAGATTTTGGAGGAGGCTATGTATTCAATATCGACCAGGATGGATCGCTTGGTGAAATAAAATTTGATGGTTGTGAAATACACTCTTTAAGAGGTATTACCCGTATTAAAGGCGGCACAGGTACTATTCAGGATTATTCAATAGTAAATTCAGTAGCAGATAGTATTAACGGGTATGGTGTTTTCTATGTAGACACTGATGGTTGGCAAGCGCATAATGTTTGGCTTACCAATTCCACCTTCTCAAAAACACAGTACTTCCTGGCTAGCCGTACTAACACCACCGGTTCCATTACTATAGAGAGCTGTACCATAGACCAAGCTCCTGAGCAAGGAAGGCAAATGTTTAGATGGAGAGGAGGAGATGGAAAAAATAATGTTTTAGGAGGTATTAGAATAAGCAATACCATTTGGGGACCCGGCTGGAATATGGCTGGAGGTGAAGTTTTTGCTGTCAGAGGTACTGAAGGTTTAGCCTCTACTTCCTTCAATGTGGTGAATACCTGGGTTACTTCTGATTTTGCATTTTCTTCTGATGAAATTCCTGGCTTTCCTGCATTCACTTTTAGTGGTTCTGCTGATGACCTTTGGGCTGATAGGGAGGCATTAGATTATAGCATCCAGGCCTCAGGCTTCGCTGCCAGCAATAGCGCGGGAGACCCTCGATGGAGACCAGAATAATAGTTTAGTTTCTCATGTGAGAAGTGTGGCTGTAGCGGCCACGCTTCTTTTTACTTTACTAATCATCATGATATGAAATTCAGTTTTCTAACCATATATATTTTATTTCTGAGTCTGATTATGCTGCCAGGCTGTGGAGACTCAGATAGTGAAGCAGACCCCACTCCAGATGAACCCGAAGAGGAGGTGATTACACCTGTTGAAGAACAGGCTTTTGCTTTTGAAGGTGCTGAAGGTTTTGGTATGAATGCTACCGGAGGAAGAGGTGGACGAGTGGTCTACGTTACCAATCTTAATGATGCCGGCCCCGGTAGCTTAAGGGAAGCCATAGGCAAAACAGGTGCACGTTATGTGCTTTTTAAAGTTTCAGGCACTATTGCGCTAAGCAGTGAGCTTAAGATAGTAAATGGAGATATAACCATAGCCGGACAAACCGCTCCGGGAGATGGTATAACCCTTCGTAATTATCCTGTTACTATAAATGCCGATAATGTTGTCATTCGCTACCTGCGCTTCAGAATGGGAGATACTGCCCAGGCCGAAGGTGATGCTTTGGGAGGGCGTTTTCATAAAAATATAATTATTGATCATTGCTCCATGAGCTGGTCTACTGATGAATGTGTGTCTTTCTATGCTAATGAAAATACCACTGTGCAGTGGTGCATCATGGCGCAAAGCCTCAGAAACTCAGTGCACGCCAAAGGTTCTCATGGCTATGGCGGTATTTGGGGAGGCAAAAAGGCCTCTTTCCATCATAACCTGCTGGCTCACCATGATAGCCGTAACCCTCGGTTGGGAGAGGAAGCCGGTAAGGCATTCGCGCTTACTGATCTGGTAGACTTAAGGAATAACGTAATCTATAACTGGGTGGGCAATAGCTGCTATGGCGGTGAGGCTATGAATGTGAATATAGTGAACTGCTACTATAAGGCTGGTCCGGCCACGCCTTCATCTAAAAACGATAGGATCATTTCTATAGATAAAAACAAAAATGAAGGTACCGAGGTGTATGACATCTGGGGTAAGTTTTACATTGATGGTAATCACTTAACCGCAAGCCCAGAGGCTACAGCAGATAACTGGACTTATGGCGTCTATAATCAATTTCATAATAGTTATGGCGAAGTTTCTGAAGCCGATAAGGCGGGAATGAGACTCGATACACCTCATGACATTGAAAATAATGTTACCACCCACTCAGCTGAGCAAGCTTATATAAATGTATTGGCTTATGGAGGAGCTTCTCTGGTAAGAGATGCGCTAGATGAAGTGATATTGGATGATGTAGCCAATGGAGATTACACCTATGAAGGGTCTAATGGCAGTATCAATGGCATTATTGATACTCAAAGTGATGCAGGCGGCTGGCCTGAGCTTAACACCCAAGAGCCTCCGCTTGATTCCTCAGGAGATGGAATGCCTGATGAGTGGAAAACAGCTATGAAGCTTGATCCTGCCTCTGAAGATACTAATGGTCATGACCTAAGTACCGGTTATGAAAATATAGAAGTGTATTTGAATAGCCTGGTAAAAGATATTACTACTAATCAGAATAATAGATGAGGGCTATGAAATTATATCTTATGCCTTTGTTCGGCGTGTTTTTAGCTGTTTTGTGCGAAGCTCAGACTTTAGCTTTTCCTGGAGCTGATGGTTTTGGAAAACATGCTACTGGTGGCAGAGGCGGTAAGGTATTAGTAGTTTCTAACCTTAATGATCAAGGAGAAGGCAGTCTCAGAGAAGCGATTAAAGCCAAAGGACCCAGAATAGTGGTATTCGCGGTGTCTGGTACCATAGCATTAGAATCAGAATTGCCCATAGATAATGGAGATATAACCATAGCAGGGCAGTCGGCACCGGGAGAGGGTATTTGTATAAAGAACTATCCGGTGAGAATCTCTGCTGACAATGTCATTGTTCGTTACCTGCGATTGAGGCTGGGAACAGATAAAAAAATTGAAGAAGATGCTTTTAACGGACGCAGGCATAAAAATATAATTATTGATCACTGCTCCATGAGCTGGTCTACTGATGAGTGTGCTTCATTTTACGGAAATACTGACTTTACCATGCAGTGGTGCATTATTTCCGAAAGCCTTAATAAATCAGTTCATCATAAAGGAAATCATGGTTATGGAGGCATATGGGGAGGAAAAGGCGCTTCTTTTCACCATAACTTATTAGCACACCATAGTAGTAGAAACCCACGCTTCAGTGGCTCTGCCTCTACTCCTAACACTCCAGATGAGTTAGTGGACTTCAGAAATAATGTCATTTATAACTGGGGTCATAATAGTGCTTACGGAGGGGAAAAAGGGAAGTATAATATGGTGAATAACTATTACAAGCCCGGTCCTGCTACCAAGAAATCGGTGATCAATAGAATCGTAAACCCCAGTGAGCCTTATGGACAATTCTATGTGGAAGGAAACCTGATTTTCAATGATGAAAAGGTGAGTTCTAATAACTGGTCAGGCGGAGTACAGTGTGATGATCCTCAAGCTGCTAAGGCTAATGTACCTTTCGAAGTAATGACTTTGGAATGCGAAGAATCTACAGAAGAGGCTTATGCTTCCGTGTTGCAATATGCAGGAGCCAACTTACATAGAGATGCTATTGATTCCCGAATAGTGAAAGAAGTAAAGACAGGTACTGCTACCTATGGAAATGGAATTATAGATACACCACAGCAGGTGGGAGGCTGGCCTGAGCTAAAAGCCACAAAAGCCCCTACAGATAGTGATAAAGATGGTATGCCTGATACCTGGGAAAAGGAGCATCACCTGAACCCTGATGATAGTAGTGACGGCGCTATTTTTAGTCTTAATAATGATTATACCAATGTAGAAATATATTTAAATGAACTCGTGAAATGAAAAACCTACTTCCTACTATATTGAATTTTATGAGAACAGTCCTTTTCATCAGGCCTGTTGATAGTCTTTATAAATTAAAATCAATTGCCTTTTTGAGTCTCGCTCTAGTGGTAATAGCTTCCTGCTCAGGATCAAGGTCAGAGTCGTCTCAAGATGCTGGTCAAAAGGATTCCAGCCAAGTGCAACCTGTGAAAATAGAGCATAAGAATATGGCTGTGCTTATGGCTGAGTCTGAAATGAAGCGATTTCCTGATCAGCAATATCTTGACTTCAGGCCTAAGCCTAAATGGGAATATACCAATGGCCTTATTTGCTCTGCCATGCTCAAGGTATGGAAGCAAACAGGAGAAGAAAAGTTCTTTAATTATGCTAAGTCCTATGCTGATTCTATGATCAATAAAGAAGGCGAAATTAAAACCTATAAGCTTACTGATTATAACATTGACAGAGTGAATCCTGGTAAGTTTCTCATTGACCTATACAAAGAAACAGGACAGGAAAATTATAAAATAGCCATTGAATCGCTTCGTAGCCAAATGAAAGATCACCCCAGAACTTCTGAAGGTGGTTTTTGGCATAAAAAGCGTTACCCACATCAAATGTGGTTAGATGGTATTTATATGGGATCTCCTTTTTTAGCCAAGTATGCAGTTAATTTTAATGAACCTCAGCTTTTAGATGATGTGGCTAATCAGGTTTACCTTATCGATAAGCATAATTATGATAAAGAAAGTGGCCTTTACTATCATGGATGGGATGAAAGTCGAGAGCAGAAATGGGCCAATAAAGAAACCGGCTTGTCAGAAAATTTCTGGGGCAGAGGCATGGGCTGGTTAGCTATGGCTTTGGTAGATGTGCTGGACTATTTCCCTGAAGATCATCCTAAAAGAGATATGATACTTCAGGTAGCAGACAGAATGGCGCAGGGCATAGTGAAGTCTCAAGATGAACAAACTGGTGTATGGTATCAGGTGCTTAATAAAGGCGAAAAAGAAGGTAATTATCTGGAGTCTTCGGCCTCAAGCATGTTTACTTACTTTTTATTAAAAGGGGTGAGTAAAGGATATATTGATTCTAAGTATGAAGAAGCAGGCTTAAAAGGATATCAAGGCATCTTAAAAGAGTTTATAGAAGAAGATGCAGAAGGACATATCAATATCACCAATGTATGCGCAGTAGCTGGCTTGGGGGGTGATCCGTACCGTAGCGGTACTTATGAGTATTATATCAATGAAACTAAAAGAGATAATGACCCCAAGGCGGTAGGCCCTTTTATTATGGCCTCGCTCTGGTATGATCAGATGAATAGCAAAATGTAAATAACATGAATAGACTTTTGTTTTTCGTATTGTTGATAATTACGTGTTCAGCAGGTTTTTCTGCTACGGATAAGCCCGGCAAGAGCAATGCCAGGGTAATCGCTTTCCCCGGAGCAGAGGGTTATGGACGTTTTACTACAGGCGGCCGGGGAGGGCAGGTGCTAAAAGTGACTAACCTAAAAGATCATGGCAAAGGAAGTTTTAGAGCAGCTATTGAGGCCGCCGGACCGCGAATTATAGTTTTTGATGTTTCTGGCACCATTGCTCTCAAGTCCCGATTGGATATTAATCATGGAGATGTGACCATCGCTGGCCAAAGTGCGCCTGGAGATGGCATTTGTATAAAAAACTATCCGCTCACAGTTAATGCAGATAATGTAATCATCAGGTACCTGAGGGTGCGCCTGGGCGATGAAAAAAAACAGGAAGAAGATGCTATGGGCGGCAGGCAACAGAAAAATGTGATGATAGACCATTGCTCTATCAGCTGGTCAGTAGATGAATGCGCTTCTTTTTATACTAATGAAGATTTTACCATGCAGTGGTGTATAGTGTCAGAAAGCCTCAATTCTTCTGCTCACCATAAAGGAAATCATGGTTATGGCGCTATTTGGGGAGGCAACTATACTACTTTTCATCATAATCTGTTGGCTAATCATTTGAGTAGAAACCCTCGCTTTTCTGGGTCTAAATATGACACAGACATCCCCAATCGTAAGCTGGATTATGCCAATAATGTTATCTATAACTGGGCTGGCAATAGCGCTTATGGTAATGAAGAAGGCGAAGTAAATATCATTAATAATTATTATAAACCCGGGCCAGCTACTCCGGAGAAATTGCGGGAGCGCATTGTGAATCCCTCTGATCCTTATGGTAAATTTTATGTATCAGGTAACTATGTTGATGGTGCCCCTGAGGTAAATAAAAATAACTGGCAAGGGGGCGTGCAATGTGAAGACGTGCGGCAAGTATATCAATCAAGGCCTTTTTCGGCTACTTCTTTACCGGTAGATCCTGCAGAAAAGGCCTATGATCTCACCTTGCAATATGCAGGAGCCTCATTACAAAGAGATGCTGTAGATCAGCGCATTGTTAATGAAGTGAAAGATGGCAAGGCTACTTACAACGGGTCTGTCACCGGCATGCCAGGCATTATAGATTCTCAGAATGATGTGGGCGGGTGGCCTGAGTTAAAAGCAACACCTCCCTCACCTGATACAGATGGAGATGGTATGCCTGATGGTTGGGAAAGTAAACATGGATTAAATCCTAATGATGCTTCAGATGCGCAGGGTCATCAGTTAGATGCTGATTATGATAACATAGAGGTTTACCTCAATAGCCTGGTGGCTGATATTACTGCTGGACAGGGAGTGCATAAGTATGATTTTGTAGTGGCAGCTGATGGTAGTGGCGATTATACAACTATTCAAAGTGCTATTGATGCAGTTCCTAATATGAGAAGGAATGAAACTGTAATTTTCATAAAACCAGGTACATATAAAGAAAAATTAGTGCTTCCAGCTTCTAAAACTAACGTTACCTTTTTAGCGAAAGATAATAAGAAGACAATAATTACTTATGATGATTATGCTTCTAAAAAAGAATTCTTTTGGAGAGGAAATAGGCACTTCTGGTTCTTCTGGCTTTTATGTGTTTGGAGATGGCTTTATGGCCAGAAACATCACTTTCGAAAATTCATCCGGTCCGGTAGGGCAGGCAGTAGCCGTTCGGGTAGATGGTGATAAGGTGATCTTTGATAATTGTCGTTTTCTTGGCTTTCAAGACACTTTATACCCTCATGGAGAAAATAGCAGACAGTATTATAAAAATTGCTACATAGAAGGCACCACTGATTTTATTTTTGGCTGGTCTACCGTGGTATTTGAAGGCTGTGAAATTTTCACCAAAGAAGGCGGAAGCTATATTACCGCAGCTTCTACGCTCGAAGATTCAGAATATGGCTTTGTTTTTATCGACTGTAAGCTTACAGGCAGTGCTCCTGATCAATCTATTTACCTGGGCAGGCCTTGGCGTCCTTTTGCGCAGACAGTATTTATTAACTGCGATATGGGCAAGCATATTAAGCCTGAAGGCTGGCATAACTGGAATAAACCAGATGCAGAGCAAACTACCTTTTATGCAGAATATCAATCAAAAGGCCCGGGTGCTGAAGGTACAAGGGTTTCATGGTCTCACCAGCTTTCTGAAGATCAGGTGGAAAAGTACACCCTGGAAAAAATATTTAAGGATTGGGATCCTAATGAAAAACTGAATAATGAAATGAACTAAGAATATTTTATGCGTTTAAATCAATTAATCAAACCTGCTTTCTCTCTTATCATCACCTTAATGGCTGGTGTTACTGCTATAGCTCAAAATGCTTCTTTATCAGAAGTATGGGTAGCAGATCAGGGAGACGGCACTTATAAAAACCCTATCCTTTATGCAGATTACTCAGATCCTGATATCTGCAAAGTGGGAGATGACTTTTACATGACGGCATCTAGCTTTAATGCGGTGCCAGGCCTACCTATTTTACATTCTAAAGATCTGGTTAACTGGGAGCTGATAGGCTACGGCTTAGACAGGCAGCCACCATTTGATCATTTTTCGACACCGCAGCATGGGAATGGTGTTTGGGCGCCATCTATCAGGCATCATAATAGTGAGTTTTACATTTACTATGGAGATCCTGATTACGGTATTTATATGGTTAAAACCAAAGACCCGTCAGGCTCTTGGGAGGCTCCCGTGCTCGTTCAAGAAGGCAAAGGCCTGATAGACCCTTGTCCGCTGTGGGATGATGATGGCAAAGCCTACTTGGTACATGCTTATGCAGGAAGCAGAGCCGGTATTAAGAGTGTGCTGGTAGTTAATAAAATGAGTCCTGACGGCACTAAGCTACTAGATGATGGCACTCTGATTTTTGATGGACATGAAAAACATCCTACCATAGAAGGTCCCAAGTTTTATAAGCGAAATGGCTATTACTACATCTTTGCTCCGGCGGGTGGTGTGCCTACAGGCTGGCAAATGGTGCTGAGATCAAAAAATGTTTATGGTCCTTATGAAGATAAGATAGTAATGGATCAGGGCAGTACAGAGATCAATGGCCCGCATCAGGGCGGCTGGGTAGAGCTGGCCTCTGGCGAAAGCTGGTTCGTTCACTTTCAGGATAGAGAAGCCTATGGCAGAATAGTGCACCTGCAGCCTATGAAATGGCAAAAAAATGACTGGCCTGTAATCGGTGTTGATAAAGATGATGATGGTAAAGGAGAACCCGTTATCACTCATAAAAAGCCTGATGTAGGTAAATCGTATGCAAAGCAAACCCCACCAGATACTGATGAGTTTAATGACAATGAACTGGGGTTGCAGTGGCAGTGGCATGCCAATCCTAAAGCTACCTGGGCTTTTAATAATCCATCACAAGGCTATCTGAGGTTATATACTGATCAGTTGCCTGAAGAGGCTAACAGCCTTTGGGGTTCACCTAACCTGCTTTTGCAGAAGTTTCCGGCCAGAGAGTTTATGGCCACCACTAAACTTACTTTTTTCCCTAACCAAGATTTGCAGAACGAACGCACAGGTCTTATTGTAATGGGAGAAGATTATGCGCATATAAATTTAGTAAGTAAGGCAGATGGTGTTTATATTCAAGTCGCCACTGCGAGAGATGTAAGGCATGGAAATAAAGAGCAGACGCAGGAGGTAGCCAAATTAAAAGGTAATGAGGTCTATTTCAGGGTAGAAGTAAGTAAAGGAGCTAAATGTAAGTTTAGTTACAGTGAAAATGGTAAGAAGTTTAAGGAAGTTGGTGAAGAGTTTACTGCTGTGCCCGGCCGCTGGATTGGCGCTAAAGTAGGCATTTTTGCCATCAGAAATGAAAAAATCAACGATTCAGGATATGCCAATTATGATTGGTTCCGAGTTAAACCCTTAAAATAATTATCTATGAAAAAGAACTTGATATTAGCATCGTTTATAGTGCTTTTTGGCTGTAATAACGCATCAAAACAAGAGAGCCAGGAGACCACTGAAGAGGAGAAAAAGGAGCTTTCATTTACCGTGAATGTTACTAACCCTACTGCAGCTGCCAGAACAGGTGTGCTGGTAATGGTAAAAGAGAATGAACTACCATCAGATTTTAACCATGCAGCCTTCACGGTTATGGATGGTGAAACAGAAATACCCTCTCAATATAATGAAAAGGGAGCTAAAGGCTTAGCCTTTGTTATTGATGATCTGGCAGCAAGCGCACAGAAAAAATATACTGTAGAGTATGATAAAGAAGGCACCCGATCTCATGATTATACCAAGAGAACACAAGCTGAGCTCTCTATTAAAGAAGGCGGAGAATGGCAAGGTAAGGAGTATGTAGGTGGAACTTTCAAAAATGTAGATTCCCTGAGAAAACCAGATCAGCATACCGATCATGCTTGGTATATCCGCTACGAAGGTCCGGGTTGGGAGTCTGATCTTGTCGGGTATAGGTTCTACCTGGATTGGAGAAATGCTACTGACGTTTTTGGTAAAACAGGAAGAGGTATGGAGCTGCAGCATGTAGGGCAGGAAGGGTTTGATTCTTACCATAATTTTAATGACTGGGGCATGGATGTGCTTAAAGTGGGAGAATCACTGGGAGTGGGTTCTATTGCTACTTTCCAAGACGGCAAAGCCATGCGCGTAGCTGAAACAGATAGCATCATTAGCAAAATAGCCGAAAATGGCGCTGTGTATTCTGAAATTCAAACCGATTATTATGGCTGGAAAATAGCAGATAAAGACCTTGATCTGAAATCTGTAATTAGTATACATGCGGGTACGCGCCTTTCAAAAGAGCATCTGGAGTTAGAAAAGGAACTCGATAACATAGCTACAGGTCTGCATAAAGATAAGGGCACTAAACTGTTTTCTTCAGAAGGAGATGCCAATAGCTGGGGATACCTGGCCACGTATGGCGCTCAAAGCTTAAATCAGGATAACCTGGGTATAGCAGTGCTATTCTCTAATAGTGATTTTATGAGTTTTGAAGAAGATGAGTTCAGTCATATAGTTACGCTAAAGCCTACAGGCAAAAAGGTTGATTATTACTTTTTAGCAGCCTGGGAAAAAGAGAGCGGAGGCATTACCACAGAAGAAGAATTTCTTCAATATCTGAAAGATACCGCTGCTGAGCTGGCTAAGCCGGTGCAGGTGTCTATTACACAATAAAATACTGTTAACCTCATGATTAGACTACTTTCAATACATACTTCATACACTCCTTTAATCATCCGTTGCCTGGGGCGGCGGATGATTAATCTACTGTTAGTGGGGGTGATATGCATTACCAATAATACCTTGGTTCAGGCTCAAACAGAAGAAGATCTCTATGATCATGTAGAGTTTGATATGCCTAAGGTCAATGAACCCACTTTTCCTGATAACCAAGTATCCATTACTGATTATGGAGCTATGGGTAATGGCCTGTTTGATAATACTGAAGCTTTTGCTAAAGCTATTGCAGCAGTAGCCAAGCAGGGAGGAGGCAAGGTAATAGTGCCCAGAGGGGTTTGGATTACGGGGCCTATCGAGTTTAAAAGCAATATAAATCTACATACAGAGCAGGGCGCACTCATAGTTTTTAGTGAAGATAAAAGTAAGTATCCGGTAATAGGCACCAGCTTTGAAGGACTAGAAACTTATCGTTGCCAATCTCCTATTTCAGGCCGAGATCTTGAAAATATTGCCATCACAGGTAAAGGCGTTATTGATGGTTCTGGAGGATCATGGAGACCGGTAAAGAAAGATAAAATGTCACCTTCTCAATGGAAGGCCTTAGTGAAATCCGGAGGGGTTCTTAGTGATAATGAAAAGGTATGGTATCCATCAAAAGCCTATGAAAGGGCTAATCAGCTTACTAAAAATTTCAATGTGCCTCCCTTTGAAACAAGAGCAGAGTTTGAAGAAATAAAGGACTTTTTAAGACCAGTTATGGTCAGCTTTATCAATTGTAAAAAAGTGCTTTTAGATGGTCCTACTTTCCAGAACTCACCCGCCTGGAACCTGCACCCGCTTATGTGCGAAGACGTCATTATAAGAAACCTCAATGTGCGTAACCCGTGGTACTCTCAAAATGGTGATGGATTAGATTTGGAATCATGTAAAAACGCACTGATTTATAATAATACTTTCGACGTAGGGGATGATGCTATCTGTATTAAATCAGGTAAAAATGAAGACGGTCGTAAGCGAGGTGTACCTACAGAAAATGTAATCATTAAATACAATACGGTTTACCATGGTCATGGTGGTTTTGTAGTGGGTAGTGAAATGTCTGGCGGAGTCAAAAATCTTAAAGTTTCTCACTGCACTTTTATAGGAACAGATGTTGGCCTAAGGTTCAAAAGCACCAGAGGTAGAGGCGGAGTGGTAGAAAACATTTACATCTCTGATATTGATATGATCGATATTCCTACAGAGGCTATTCGTTTCAATATGTTTTATGGCGGAGAATCTCCAATACCTGAAGAAGGACAAGATGCTATGACGGTGGAAGAAGTGCCAGCTGTGGCAGTGACAGAAGAAACGCCTTCATTCAAAAATATTTACATGAAAAACATAACGGCCACTGGTTCTGGTACCGCCGCTCTGTTTCAGGGCTTGCCAGAAATGAAACTCATGAATGTGAAGTTAGAAAATGCCCTTTTAGAAGCTGAAAGCGGCATTACCATGATAGATGCAGATCAGCTGGAGCTTAAAAATGTTAAAGTAATCAATAAAAAAGGGAAGACCCTTACCATATACAATAGCTCTAATGTGGCGGTAGATAAGTTCTCTTTTGAAAGTGAATCTAATGAAGCCATCCGCGTTATAGGTAGTAGCTCTGATAAAATAAGCTTTACTAATAGTGAGGTGAAAGAAGAGTCAGTAGTTAAAGGTAAAGAGGTGAAGAAAAAGGCAGTGAAGCTAAAATAGAAAATCATGAAAAGCTTTGTACTGTTAATATTTTTAATGCCTTTGAGTATCCTTTGGCAAGGAAATGATATTACCATTTTTCTGGTAGCAGACTCCACGGTGGCCGATAAACCTTATAAAGATGGTAATCCTGAAAAAGGATGGGGACAGGTTTTTCCGCTCTATTTTAAGGAAGGAATACAGGTTGATAATCATGCGGTTAACGGCAGAAGCACTAAAAGCTTTATGGATGAAGGCCGTTGGGATAAGGTTTTGTCATTAATAGAACCGGGAGACTACGTAATTATAGAGTTTGGGCATAATGATGAGAAAGAGCATGATCCTACTCGATATGCAGATCCTGATAATGCTTACCGCGCTAACCTGAAAAAATACATAGCTGATGCCAGAGCCAAGGGAGCCAAGCCCATTTTAGCCACCCCAATAGTGAGAAGGAAATTCAATGAGCAAGGAGAGTTTGTGGAGTCTCATGGTAAGTATCCTCAGGTGGTGAGGGAAGTGGCTAAGAGTGAGAAAGTGCCGTTGCTAGATATGCAGCGAGAAACCAAAGCATTGCTGATGGCTTATGGAGAAGAAGGCTCTGAAAAGCTTTTCTTACATATAAAACCGGGAGAATACCCGTCATTGCCAGAAGGCAGAGATGATGACACTCACTTGTCTCCCTATGGAGCCTTTAGAGTGGCCGATCTGGTGGCTTCTGAGATTAAAAAGAATGTGCCTGAATTGGCCTCGTATTTAAAAGAATAGCAGATGAAGTTTTGTATAGCATTCATTTTAATGTTAGTGCCTCAGTGGCTTTTTGTTAAGGATGAGGTAGTGCATATATATCTTATTGGAGATTCTACAGTGGCTAATTACGCTGATAACTATGATCCAGGGAAAGATTATATGAAAACCAGATATCCGGTTACGGGCTGGGGGCAAGTTTTTCAGCCTTATGTTACTGCTGATAGCTTAAGCAGCATTTCCATTATAAAGGCCGATAGTGCTGTGGTAGATGACAGAGCCAGAGGAGGCAGAAGCACAAGAACCTTTTTTCAGGAAGGTAGGTGGAGGAGTATCTACAAGCAGTTAAAGAAAAATGATGTAGTCATTATGCAGTTTGGTCATAATGATGCTGCGGAAAACAAGCCGGAGAGGTATGTAGATATCGAGGGCTATAAGGAGTTTTTGCGCCTTTACATAGAGCAGGCTTTACAGAAAGAGGCCATTCCGATAGTGTTGACTCCCGTTTGTCGTAACTATCCTTGGGAGAATGGGCACCTGGAAAATGTACATGGAGAATACCCTGATGCTGCTAAAGAAGTGGCTAATGAATATGATGTTCCGCTTATAGATCTTAATCAGCTCTCTATGGATGCTTTTAGCAAAAAGGGTCAGGAATATGTTTCTGAGCATTATTTTATGAATTTACCAGCAGGAAAATATGAAGCTTACCCTGAAGGGCAAAACGATAATACTCATTTTCAGCCAGAAGGAGCTAAGGCGGTAGCTCAGTTGGTGCTTGATGGTTTGCGAAAAATACATTGGGAGAATAAATCATTTTAAGAGATTGAAATCAGAAAATGTAAAATATGGGTTTTGATAAAAATGGTATATGGTTAATAAAATTGTGTATAGTGGCATGTCTATCATGCCCTAGTATATTTTTGAAAGCTGACAAAGCTCAAATTGACTACTACATCACCGTGGCTAAAGATGACTCTGGCGACTATAATACCATTCAAGAAGCTATTAATAGTGCCAAGGCTTTTCCTGACAAGCGCATTACCATATTTGTGAAGAATGGTACATATCATGAAAAGGTAAAAGTACATTCATGGAATAATCTGCTCACAATAGAAGGTCAGCATAGGGATAGCACCATTATTACTTTTGATGACTATTTTGACAAAATTGATAAAGGTAGAAACAGTACCTTCATGACTCCCACCGTGTTGGTACAAGGTCGGGACTGTGTTCTGAAAAATCTGACCATAGAAAACACTGCGGGGCCGGTTGGTCAGGCAGTAGCATTAGCTATAGAAGCTGATCGCTGCGTGGTAAAGCATTGTAATTTGATGGGTAATCAGGATACTTTTTATGCTGCTGGCGAGGGAAATCGTCAGTATTTAACTGACTGCTACATAGAGGGTACCACTGATTTTATATTTGGAGAAGCCACAGTGGTTTTTGAGAAATGTAATATTCATGCTAAATCTAATTCATACATCACAGCAGCTTCTACGCCTAAAGATGTGACTTATGGTTTGGTGTTCATAGATTGTAGCCTTACTGCTGATCAGGAGATAAACCGTGTGTATTTAGGCCGACCCTGGCGTCAGTATGCGAAAACGGTATTTATTTACTGTAAGCTGGGTGAATTTATATTACCTGAAGGGTGGCATAACTGGTCTAACCCGGCAGCAGAGCGCACCGCTTTTTATGCCGAATATCAGAACAGTGGTAATGGTGATCATCCTAAACAAAGAGTGACCTGGTCCCATCAGTTAAAAAAATCAGAGGCAGAAAAATATACTGTAGAGCAGATTTTAAACCATAGCGAAGCCAAAAATGAAGCAGGATGGTATCTGAAGTAAGTAAAAAATGTAACCAAAATGTATCAGTGCAAGTTGGTATAAAGATGAATTTGCTGTTCGTGGTGAGCAGTAATAAGAACTTATGTTTGTGATTAACAGACGATACTAACAATTTAATTATGAAAACATTAAAAGCAGGCTTAATAGGATTTGGATTAGGAGGAAGAGTGTTTCATGCTCCTGTGTTAGATTTTTTGGAGGGATTTGAGCTGGTTAAAATCAGAGAGACCAAAGAGGATAAAATAAAGGTTATAGAAGAGAGGTATCCTGAAGTGGATATTGTGTCTGATTCGGATGCCATTATTAATGATCCTGAAATAGATTTAGTGGCTGTAATTATTCCTAACAAGGCACATTACAGTGTTGGGAAGGCCGTATTAGAAGCCGAAAAGCACCTGGTGATAGATAAACCTTTTACCGTAACTACAGAAGAGGCTGATGAGCTCATAGCCTTAGCTAAAGAAAAGAATAAGAAAATATTTGTATTCCAAAACAGAAGATGGGACAGTGATTTTCTCACTGTTAAAAAGCTGATTTCTGAAGGTAAGTTGGGAAGAATTGTAGAGTTAGAAAATCATTTTGACAGGTTTAGAAATACGCTAAAAGAAAACAGCTGGAAGGAAGAGGGAGATCTGGGTACGGGCTTAGTCTATGACCTGGGATCACACCTGATAGATCAGGCGCAAGTGCTTTTTGGATTGCCAAATGCCGTAACTGCATTTATGGCTAAGCAGCGAACTAACAGTAACATCACCGATAATTTTGAACTTCTGCTTCATTATGACGATGTGAAAGTAACTATCAAATGTGGCATGTTAGTGAAGGAACCGTTGCCTAAATATATACTGCTGGGTGAGCAAGGATCTTTTGTTAAATATGGATTGGATATACAGGAAGCCACATTAGATAAAGCCGAAAAGCCATTGTCAGATGCTGATTGGGGTGAAGAGCCAGAAGAACAGTGGGGAGTAATTCACTATGAAGAAAATGGAGAAAGCATAAGAAAGAAGGTGAAAAGTGAGGCGGGCAATTATCCGGCCTTTTATGAGAATGTCTATCAGGTAATAACAGAGGGAGCAGAGCAGAAGGTAAAACCTGAGGAGGCGAGAAATACCATTAGAATAATAGAGTTAGCCATACAAAGTGATGAAGAAAAACGTACCATACCGTTTTCATAAACAAATATTAATAACCACTATTTTATTGCTGAGCATATGTACTGCACGTGCTCAGCAATACCCACGTGATACTTCTTATTCTATCCACAGTGCCTACCTGAAACTGAAGAAGTACTATTCAGACATTACTCCCATTGCTCCTCAAAAATTAAAAACAATAAAAGAAAAAAGAGATGTTACCTATGCTCAGGTAGGTAGAGATTTAACGCTTGATGTTTTCTATCCTAAAAAGAAAAAGAAAGGCGGTTATCCTGGTGTAATCCTCATTTTTGGTGGCGGATGGAGCTCAGGATCAAAAGCGAATCAAGTACCTATGGCGCAAAAACTGGCTGATGCCGGGTATGTAGCCATAGTGCCCGAATACAGGCTCAGTCCAGAAATTTCATATCCGGCAGCTGTGCATGATTTGAAGGCCGCCATCCGTTATATGCGGGCTCATGCTGATAAGTATAATTTGGATACCACTCAAATAGCCTCGCTGGGCTGTTCGGCAGGAGCTCAATTAGCCACTTTGCTGGGCGTAACCGGTGATTTGCCTAAGCTGGAAGGAGATGAAGGTAATAATGATCATTATTCTGATATTCAGGCTATTGTAAATATAGATGGCATTGTTTCATTTATACATCCTGAAGCAGAAGAAGGTAAATATGCCGCTAAATTTTTAGGTGGATATAAAGCCGAAGTTCCGGAAATATGGAAGGAGGCTTCTCCTTTGGAATATGTAGGTCCAAGCACACCGCCCACCTTATTTATCAACAGCTCACAACCTCGCTTTCATGCTGGTAGAGATGATATGATTAAGATTCTAAACGATAACAATATTTTCAACCAAACCTATACATTAGACGATTCTCCGCATTCATTTTGGCTGGTTCACCCCTGGTTTGAACCTACCTTTAAATACACAGTGGAGTTTTTGAATAATGTTTTTCACTAAGGCTTTCTAATCTCTTTTAAAAAGGAGCTTCTGTAAGAAAGTAACCTGTACACGATCATGATCGCAGAGATGTGATATGGCTAGGTTGATATATTATAGAAGAATGATAAAGAGAGGGATTCATATTATTATGCTATTGCTGTTGCTGGTTTTCGAAGTCAGAGGGCAGAATAGCACTCATCGCTTTAGGCATTTAAACGCTGAACTCGATTTTTCAGCTGAAAATGTGCGTTGCGTATTTCAGGATAGTTATGGCTTCATCTGGATGGGGCTTGAAGCTGAGGGTCTATGCAAGTTTGATGGCTCAGGTTTCGAGGTATATGCAGAAAATATATCTTCTAATTATATCAATGACATTGAAGAAGATGGATTTGGAAATATTTGGATAGCCACTGAAAATGGACTGAACGCCTTCTACAGAGAATCAAGAATTTTCAAAAAGCTTTCTGATAATACTGAAGTGCATTTTATCACCAGAGATGAAGCTGGCACTATGTGGGTAGGCACTGCGCATGGGCTTTTGAAATTTGTGCCTTCACCGTCTGGCAGTTATGAATTGATCAAAGATGCCTTTACGGAGCATTTTAATGATATTGACGTCACCTCCATCTTAAAAAAGGACGATGGTTCTACCTGGGTAGGCACTATGTCTGGCTTACATCATTATTTTCGGGGGGAATGGACTCACTTCATCCATTCTGATGATCCATACTCACTTAGCGACAATGAAATCAATGCTTTACTGGAATTAAATTCAGGCCACATACTTATTGGTTCTGATAATGGAGTGAATATTTACGATTCATTAAATCAGCGTTTTGACCGATTAGAATTTAAAGACAGCCATATCTTTAATGATGGCAAGGTCGGTATAGTGAAACTCCTGCAGGATTCTAATAATCTGGTGTGGATAGGTACCACCACTTATGGCATTATAACAGGGGAAATTATTCAATCTGAGAATCAGATGCCTGTTTTTGAGATGCGCTTACCGGCAGGTGTGGAGGGACTTACCAGTGAATATATTACTGATATAATGGAAGATTCTCATCATCAAATCTGGTTAGCCACTAAGTTCGGCGGGCTTTTTATTCACGATAGAAGAGGCCATTTATTTCCTCATTATCAGCCACCAGGTGTAGTTTCCGGAGAATCGGCTTTTGTTATTTCAATGGCCGAAGATCATGAGGCAAACCTTTGGCTGGGTACTCGTGAGCAAGGGCTTATTTATTTTGAAACACAAAAAAAGAGGTATCAAATAGTGCCTTTGTTTCAGAATAATGATGAAATAAGAAGAATTGAAACTTTGTATTATGATGCTGAAGAAACACTGTGGGTAGGGCACAAAAAAGGAATCAATCGTTATTTCCCTGTCTCAGATAAAAGTGTTTTTTATGAATTGCCTAAAGTAGTAGCAGTAGATGAAGATAAAAATGGTGTGTTGTGGGGCGGCACCATCAGTGGCCTTTATTTTTTTGATGCTTCTAACAATCGATTTATAAAGCATAATTTAAGCATACCTGCTAATGAGGAAATAGTGTGTACTCGCTTGCTCTGGGATGCCGCTAATTCTCTTTGGATTGGTACCGATAATCAGGGCGTATTTCGGTTTTACCCTGAAAATGACAGTGTAGCGCATTACTATCATAGTCACAAACCCCAGTCTTTAAGTGGTAATACCATTCGTGAAATTTATCAGGATTCTCAACAGCGAATGTGGGTAGGAACCAAATCTTCAGGCCTTAATTTATTCATGGGCAAAAGATTCAGGCATTTAAAGCAAAAAGATGGCCTGCCTTCAAATACTACATTTTCTATAATAGAAAGTAAACCTGATATGTATTGGATAACCACTAACAAAGGCCTTTGTCAGTTTAACCTGAAAGATAATTCTTTTACTAATTACACCGGTGCTCATGGTTTGCAAGGGAGTGTATTTGAAAAAAATGCTGCCCTTAAGCTTTCAGATGGTAAAATAATGGTGGGTGGTAATAATGGCTTCAATCTGTTTGATCCTGCTGCTATCTCTTTGGAAAATTATGAACCTCCATTGGTAGTTAATTTAGTAAAGGCTAATGGCCAATTGGTGTTAAGAGATGTATTCGCTGATGCGAGCATAGCGCTTCCTTATGATAAAAATATTCTTTCTTTTGAGTTCTCAGCATTAGATTATCGGGGGGTAGAATCTATCAGATATAAATATCAGCTCTTGGGAGTGGATAAGGAATGGTCTATGCCTACTCATGATAATTCCGTTACCTATTCCAATTTGCCTTATGGAAATTATGTATTCAAAGTGAAAGCTACTAATGCCGATGGTTTATGGTCTGATCAGATACTCACTTTAAACGTACAGATCAAAAGACCACCTTGGCTCAGTTGGTGGGCTATTTTGATTTATATTCTAATATCCATTTTTGTGTTGTGTCTTACTTATTGGATCATCAGACAGCGGATAAGTTACGTTCATCATTTAAAGATGAAAGATGTAGAGTTGAAAAAAGTGACAGAGCTTAATGATTTGAAAATCAACTTTTTCACTAATATATCTCATGAGCTAAGAACACCGCTTACTTTAATTATGACTCCTTTGAAGAAGCAAATGAATGTGAGTGATGATCCTGCTGTTTTAAAAAATGCCAGATTAGCGCACAAAACAGCCGAAAAGCTACTGCATCTTACTGATCAACTCATAGATTTTGTAAGGGTGGAGCAAGGTACCCTTAAGCTCAAAGTGCACCAGGCCGATTTAGTGTTTTTCATTAATGATTTGATGTTTTCCTATCAGGAGTACGCAGAAACGCATGATTTGACTTTGGACTTACAAATAGAAGAGAGCCGAGGTATGGTCTGGTTTGATGGTGATAAGGTGGAAAAAATAGTAAATAATCTAATTATAAATGCTATTAAATATACACCTGCCGGAGGGCGGATAAAGGTAAGTTTGAGTTTTAAAGAAAATAAGCAAGAAACAGAATATGCCATTTTAGAAGTAAGTGATACCGGAGAAGGGATCAGCGAGGCGGACCTGGAACATATTTTTGATCGGTATTATCAGGTGGAAGGTGCGCAGGCAGGAGGAGGTATCGGGCTGGAATTGGTGAAAAGCCTGGTGAATTTGCATAAAGGGCAAATCAGTGTGTGTAGTAAAGTGGGAGTGGGTACCAGTTTCATAGTAGAGCTGCCCGTGTCGGATCGATTTTATGCTAATGCAGAGAAAAGAGATGAAGTAAAGCGGCCGCAAGCTCATTTGCCGGAGTTGTTGGTAGATCGTAATTATCAGGAGGCGATACAAGTGAGTAGCTTATTAAACTTTAAGCTTTTATTAGTTGAAGATAATGAAGATTTGCTTACGATTATGGAAGAGTCGCTTTCTTCTAAATACAGAGTAGAGGTAGCTCAAAATGGCAGTCAGGCGCTGGAGATGATAATGAAAAGCCCGCCTGATTTAGTAATCACCGATATTATGATGTCTCATGGAGATGGGCTGGAGCTCTGCAAAAAACTCAAGGAAGATTTAAACACCAGTCATATTCCGGTGGTGTTGCTTACTGCCAGGCATTTACCTACTCATCAGCGTAAAGGGTTTGATTTAGGTGCCGATGCCTATATCACCAAGCCCTTTGATTTAGATGTTTTAGAATCTCAGGTAGCTAGTATTTTAGAAAACAGGGTGCGCTTGCATAAAAAATATAAGGAAGAGTCAGTCTCTGAAGTTGATCTACTTCCTGAAAATCCATTAGATAATCATTTTATGAAAAGACTGATGGAGGTGATCAGACAAAATTACTCTGATCCCAGGTTTAGTGTAGAAAGCCTCGCGTTTGATCTGAATATGAGTAGAAGCCAATTGTTTAGAAGGTTGAAGACATTGACAGAAAAAACACCTTCCGAATTTTTATATGCTTACAGGATAAAAAGGTCCACCCATTTATTGAAAGAGGGTAAGCTCAGTGTGTCAGAAATTGCTTATAAAACCGGTTTTAGCTCCCCTAATTCTTTCACTAAAACCTTTACCAAACATATAGGTTTAGCCCCTAGCAAATTTGTAAAAAAAGGCTAAGCCACACACGGTCATGTGTGCATCATCCATTCACATCATTCAACCATAGGTCATTTTTTTGAGATTCCTATTCATACATTCTGAGGTACTTTCGAATAAGATTTTTTCATATAAACCTCATTTTAAATGAATACTACTACTAAAAAATGTACGCTTACTGCACTGATATTGCTACTGTTTTCAGTGACAGCTTTTAGCGCAAGTTACTACGTGTCGCCCAGCGGGAGCGACTCTAATTCCGGGACTCAAGGCAGTCCCTTTGCAACCTTAACTCATGCTATATCTGTTGTTTCTGCCGGAGATTACATTTATATGCGAGGAGGAACCTACTACTATTCATCTTCCATTGTGATTGATCGTTCTAAGAATGGATCATCATCCGCACCTATCAGGGTCTTTGCTTATAATGGAGAAACCCCGATCATTGATTTTTCTGCTCAATCGGTGAGTTCTTCTAACCGAGGTATAGTCATGGATGCTTTTTACTGGCATTGGCGGGGCATTACTATTCAAAAAGCCGGTGACAATGGTATGTTGCTGTCAGGCAATAATAATACTATAGAGAATTGTATTTTCCGCCAAAACAGAGATACAGGCTTACAGCTTAGCCGCTACAATACTAGTGCAAATAGCATTAGCCAATGGCCTTCTAATAATCTGATCACAGGCTGTGAGGCCTTTGATAATGCAGATCCGGACAGTGAAGATGCTGATGGTTTCGCAGCCAAGCTTACCTGTGGTGAGGGCAACCAGTTTATAAACTGTGTATCTCACCATAATATTGATGATGGTTGGGACTTATACACTAAATCGGATACAGGACCTATAGGTGTTGTGTATTTTGAAGGATGTATTGCTCACAGTAATGGTACGCTTACTAATGGTTCTACCTCAGGTAATGGAGATAAAAACGGTTATAAGCTTGGCTCTTCAGCGCATAATATTAATCATATTTTGCGCAGGTGTATTGCTTTTAATAATGGTAAACACGGCTTTGCTGATAATGGTAATACCGGGAGTATGCAGTTTATCAATTGTACTTCTTATAACAATGAAGAATATAATTTCCATACCCGCGATGGTGCGTCGCATATATTCAGAAATAATTTATCGTACCAGTCTTCTTCTAATGATAGAATAAGAGGTAATGCCTCCGCACCTAATGCTTTTGATAATCAGGACTCATGGCCATATACTGCGAGCAGTTCAGATTTTGTTACTTTAAATCCTGGACCTAACCATGCACCTACTTCTAATGGATTTTTAAATTTATCGTCAAGCAGTTCACTGATTGATGCCGGTGTAACCTCATCAGGTATTTCCTATAATGGCTCCTCTCCAGACCTTGGCGCAGTAGAGTATGGCGGCACTACGCCACCTCCGGGAAACGACTATTCGTTAACCACTTCAGTGCAGGGGCAGGGAACGGTTAGTCCTAATGGTGGAACTTATAATTCAGGGGCATCAGTAACACTTACTGCTACGCCGGCTAATGGCTGGGTGTTTAGCAATTGGAGCGGGGCAGCCAGTGGCTCTAGCAATCCTGTTACTATTACTATGAACAGCAATAAGTCTGTAACGGCTGTTTTTACAGAAAGCAATACCAATCCGCCCCCATCTGGAGGTGATGAAATTCATAATTTCACTGCATCAGGTACATCAAGCTCTTTCTTTAATATCTCAGGTAATCTTTCTACATCTAAAGGCACTGTGAATTATGCGGGCCTAACGCTTACTCAGTGTTTAAAAATAGAAACGGTTACTTCAATCAGCTTCACCTCTTCGCAAGAAGGAACCTTGACGCTGGTTTTTAATAATGATTTTTCTGATAATATAGTAATAGACGGCAACAGCTTAAGCGCTTCTTCTGGTATACTTACTACCACATTATCTGCCGGAAGTCATACTATTAGTAAGGATGATGTGGCTAACTTGTATTATATGAGTCTGGCTTATGCCGGAGGAGGGAATACTCAATATACTGTTTCTACTGCTACCAATGGAAATGGATCGGTTTCAGGTGGAGGTACTTATGCTGAAGGTACAGTTGTATCGCTCAGTGCTGTGCCTAACAGCGGATATGTTTTTAATAATTGGTCAGGAGATGTCAGCGGATCAGCCAATCCTTTGTCAGTAACGGTTAATGGAAATAAGTCTATTACTGCTAACTTTTCTCCTGATACTGGAGGCAGTGAAAATGTAGTTACCCTTCAGGAAAGCCAAAGTGGATTCTGTTCAGTAGATGGTACTATAGATAATAATAACTCTGGTTTCACAGGTATAGGTTTTGCTAACACTGAAAATGCCAGTGGAGAAGGTATTAACTGGAATATATCAGGAGATGCAGGTACTTATGTTTTTAGGTGGAGATACGCTAATGGTTCCGCTACTAATAGAACAGGGGTGCTGTCCATTAATGGTACGCCGGTTTCTACAGAAGATTTCGCAGGAACAGGAGGCTGGACCACCTGGACTACTACTTCCGTAACCCTTGCAAACCAGCCTGGAGGTAATAAAAGCCTAAGATTGGAGGCCTCCCAGGGAGAAGGCTTGCCAAATATTGATTATTTGGAAGTGACGGGGCCTAATGTAAGTGCCGCCAGCTGTGGAGGAGGAACTAACTATTACAGCTTGTCTGTCTCTGCTAACCCTTCTAATGCAGGTAGTGTGTCATTAAGCCCGAGCGGAGGTAATTATGCTGCTGGTACCGTAGTAACTCTTACAGCCAGTGCTAATAGTGGTTATTCTTTTAGCGGATGGAGTGGAGATGCAAGTGGCAATTCTACGTCAACCACAGTAACAATGGATGGTAACAAAAGTGTAACAGCAGCATTCATTAGTAATAATGGAGGAGGAGGTAATGCTAATTATGATCTTATCGGTTGGGCTACACAGGCTGGAGGAACTACCGGAGGTCAGGGTGGTGTGTCTGTTACCTGCGCTACGGGTGATTGTATTCTCAATGCCATTGACCAAAAGAAAGATGATGTTATTACTCAACCTCTGATTATTTATGTAAATGGTACCGTTACGCCTTCTAATACTTCTGCATCTAAAATAGATATCAAAGAAGTGAGAGATGTGTCTATAATAGGTGTGGGCACTAGCGGCGTATTTAATGGAATAGGCCTTAAAGTGTATAGAGCGGGTAATGTGATTATCCAAAATGTAACGGTGCATCATGTGGATATTGGAGATAAAGATGCTATATCTATAGAAGGCCCTGCAGATCATGTTTGGGTAGATCATTGTGAGTTATATGCCGAATATCAAGGAGTAGGTAAAGATGATTATGATGGTCTTTTGGATGCTAAGTCTGATGCTGAGTATATTACTTATTCATACAATTACCTGCATGACAGCTGGAAAACCATGCTGGTAGGTAGTAGCGATGGTGATGATGATGACAGAAAAATTACAGCACATCATAATTATTTTGATAATTGTAATTCTCGTTTGCCATTATTCAGACATGGAAATGGCCATTTCTTCAATAACTATTATAGTGGTATAGCGTCTACAGGTATTAATTCCAGAATGGGAGCCTGCCTTCGGGTTGAGAATAATTACTTTAAAGATGCTCAAAACCCAATTGTATCTGCTTACAGTGATGAGTTAGGCGGGGTGGATCAGTCAGGAAATACGTTTGATAATGTTACCTGGGATCTTTCTCGTGATGATGTGAGTGAGCCTTATAATTGTAATGCTACTATACCATATTCATATAGTGCTTCATTAAATAGCACTTCCTCAGTGCCTTCTATAGTAGTGGCTAATGCTGGCGTTGGTAAACTGTCAAGCAGTTCTGCTGCCAGACTGGCTGTTGATAATGAGAGAGCAAAAGAATTGGAGGCTCAGTTAGCTATTTTCCCTAACCCGGTACAGAACAGAATAAATATTAAACTGCCTGTTTACACCGGAGAGGAGCGTATTAGAGTAGTTGACCTGGCAGGAGTAGAAGTGCTGTCAGCTCCGCTTCAGGCTCAGGAAAATACTATAGACATTAGCTCGCTTCAGGCGGGAAATTATATTATTCAGGTAAAAACTGAAGGGCATACATATCTTAGAATGATTATTAAAGAATAAAACAGTAGAAGTAGTTTTAATCGAGAGCTGCCCCATGAGAGTGGGGTGGCTTTTTTTGTATATTGATCACCTCTCATCACTAGATATTGCGAGCGCAACGAAGTGAAGCGAAGCAATCTAGGACTTTCTTTTGCAGTCTTTTGGAGCTTGTTTTTCATCCTTACATTGCAACCCATGTAATTTATCTATAGCTTTAAAACCGAACTGTAAAACCAGAATCCAATGAAATTAGAACATTTTGCTGTGAACGTAAAAGAGCCTGCAGCTATGGCTCAATGGTATGTAGAAAACATGGGCTTAACCATCGTGAAACAAGTAACAGAAAGCCCTTATATGACTTTTATGGCCGATGACAGCGGTCAAATAATGATAGAAATTTATAGCAACCCAGCTGCTGCGGTTCCTGATTATAAAAATCAAAGTCCACTTATAGTGCATTTTGCATTCGTATCAGAAAAGCCCGATGAGGATAGCAAAAGATTACAAGCGGCTGGTGCAGAAGAAGTAAGTAATGATCATTTTGATGATGGATCACATATTATTATGATGCGAGATCCTTGGGGTGTGCCTTTACAGCTATGCAAGCGTGGTGTACCTATGCTCAAATAAATAATATTGCCATAATATAGGGTGTGGTTATTAAAGTTAATTTTATGAAATTATTTATATATTTTTGTATTTGATTTAATCAATTCAAAATTATGAGATTACCTTTACTTATAATCACCACCTTTTTGGGAGGATTAGCTTCATTTAGCTGTAGTGATGATGATACATCGACTATCCCGGTTGACTCTACTGCTCAAAACCCAGATGCCAGTGTAGACTCTCTAACCATCTTCTTTATGAATGACATGCATGGGCAGATAGGAAACTTTGCTAAAGCCAAACATATCATTGATCAAGAGCGTGAAAGCAAAGATGTGTTAGTACTTTGTGCTGGGGATATATTTTCAGGAAATCCGGTGGTAGATCTGTATGATCCTAAAGGGGAGCCCATGGTAGAGTTGATGAATGAAATAGGTGTAGACGTAGCCGTACTGGGTAATCATGAATTTGATTATGGCATAGAGGTATTAAAAGATCGTATGGAGCAAGCGCAGTTCAGTTGGATATGCGCTAATATGAACACGGAAGGCTCTATATTACCGCAGACAGACCCATATACTATTAAGGATATTAATGATTTAAAAATAGCCGTATTAGGCGTAGTAGAAACGAATGGGAAAGAAGGAGATACTATTCCTTTAACACATCCCTGGAAAGTGGTGGATGTTAAATTTTCTCCTTTTGATACCGAACTCCCCAAGTATAGCAGTCTGGAGGCAGATAATGATGCTGATTTATCGATCCTGCTTACCCACTTAGGGTCTTCGGTAGATAACCTTATTGCTGAGACCAATGGTGATTTCGATATAATAGTAGGTGGTCATTCTCATGAGGTGATAGATCGTGAAATAGATGATATACCCGTGGTACAGGCTGGTGCTAATTTTCAATTGCTAGGAAGAATGGATGTAACAATCTCTGAGGGGAGCATTGAAAGTAGTGAAGTGCGTTTTATCAATTTAGATGAGTATCAGCAGTATGATGAAGCTCTTCAGTCAAAAATTGATGATTACATGGCAGAAGTAAACCTTAATGAAGTGGTAGGATATTCTGAAAACAACATGAGTAGCTCAGGTATGGGGTGTTTTTATACTGATGCACTAATGAATTACTTACAAACAGACCTGGCATTGCAAAATACAGGAGGGGTAAGGGCTAGTTTTGATGCTGGAGACATTACCATGGGGGAGGTTTTTAATATGGATCCTTTTAGTAACCAATGTGTTATTTTTAGAATGGCCGTTAGTGAGCTAGAAAGGTTCTTTACGCATGCTGGTGAAGGTTTTTATGTAAGCGGTGTAGAGTTTGGTACTGACCAGACTGGCTTTGCTCTTTATGATACTAACGGACAAGTGCTACCGGAAACGGACTCATTAACGGTAGGAATAAACGATTACATCCCTGCCGTTCATGATAGCTACTTCCCGTATAATAGAGCTGATATTAAAGAATTTACTACTGCAGAGGCAATCATCAACTATCTTGAAAACTCAGCTGATCCGCTAGATTACTCAGGCTGTAATAATTATCAGAGATACCAGAACTAAATAATCATATGCTGGAGAGTTAGTCTATTCTTCAATAGAAAACTCTTCAGCTTTTGGTAAGCTTAAAAATTTCTCTCCCCATTCCTCTGGTAAAGGAGCAAGTTTCCTTTTAGTGAGGTCCAGCCAGGCTCCATCTACATTGATCTGTGCTGCTTTTACACCATCACTACGAAATATTTCATGCTTAATACTCCATCTGGAACCATCTTTTCTGCATTTCACCATTTCTACACTTACTTGAATGGTGTCATTGGGAGTAACTTCCCTTAAGTAAATCATTTCTTCACGGAAGAGAATAGGTCCTATTTTTAACTGATGAAAGACTTTCATATCAAACCCGATACTCTCTAAGGCTATAACCCTGGCTTGGGCACCAAAATCAGCATAGGCAGAATGTCTTAGGTGTTGATTAGCATCTATTTGTGACCAAAGTATGCTAAAGGGATAAGTAGTTTTACTCATAATGAAAAAATGTTATGCATGACGAGCAAATATAGGTTAAATATTTTCATTTGCAGCAGTAGAACTAGTCTAATTGAAAGGTTAAGCGGCCTGGCTCTCTCGCAATAAATTCATGTCTCCAAAGGTTTCTAAAATCATCCAAGCAATGAATAATACATAGAGTAATAGTAAAATCCAGCTTTCTACAGTAGAGAGCACAAGCTTAGTGCGCAGCATCGCAAATAGTAGAATAGTGGCAAAAGTAAGAAACAACATAAGAGGGACAGCTAAAGCAAAATCTACTTCTGATGAACCTGCTATTAATACGCCTAAAGGTATGGCAACCAATAAATCAAAAATATTGCTACCGATAACATTGGCCAGACTTATTATTCCTTCTCCATGTCGAGCCATTTTTACACTTACAAAAGCATCAGGTATACTGGTGGCAGCGGCTATTACAGTAATACCCAAAAGAAGCTTGGCGTTTCTAAATATTCACCGAGAAAGAGAGCTCCTCTAACCAAGCCTTCTACTCCACCCACGATCAGAAGTAAACTGCCGATCAGCTTGAGCCATTCTTTACCTACCTTTATGTCAGCTACTTTGTCTTTAGAATCATTTTTTTGATAATCGGCCGTTTCTTGTTGTTGCAGAAAAATGTACAAAACGTATAATAGCAAGGGAACAAGGGCTATCCCACGTGTCATGCTTCCTACGAGCTCCTTATCGGGCACAGGGTTATAAATCACGGCAAGGGAAAAGGCCAGCAGTAGTACAGCAACAGAAGTAATGTAAAACTGAGCATCTTTATAGATTAAAATTCTGTCAGCTGAGAGCTTTTTGGCGGTTAGGCCAGATAACGCCGGTATCATCAGTATATTAAATATGGCTGATCCTACTATTGCCCCTACACCTAATTCAAATTCACCATGTAGTAAAGTAGACAGAACCGTAGTAGATAACTCCGGAAAACTGGAGCCAATAGCAGTAATAATAGCGCCCTGCACTACCGCGGGTAATTTATAGTAAGTAGCCAGTCGTTGTGAGCTACCCTCTAGCAAGTCGCTACTTTTCCATACTACAATAGTTGAAATTATGATTAAGCCTAGGTATAAAATTAAAGAAGTCAAAGTAATCCATTTTTAAAGTCTTACTCAGTTAACCTCTTATAAGTGAAACAGTTATTTGATAGCTAATTTTAATCTAATCATTGGAGTAATAAAAATTAATGATATAAATCAATTTATAAGGTTACAAAGTGATATTAAGTGTATTTATTCTTAGAGTTGGTATAGTGAAGTTGATGGCTTTAAATCTAAATCAATGAAAAAATTAGTTCTTTTCACCGCTTTTCTACTCTACACTTTAAGCAGTAATGCTCAATATATTCTTCAACCTGAAGATCTCTCTGTAAATGGAGCAGGAATTATTACAAGGTGCACTAAGAAATTCTCTTCTGGGGAACAAGATATTATTATTCCTGAGTCTGTTAACGGCATAACTATTCGTGGCATTAGAGCTACTGGCTGTTATACCGGAGCTTTTTATAGAAAAGGAATAAGATCCGTGCAATTTCCAGCAACTATAGAGTTTATTGGTAATAATGCATTTAGAGGAAATCCTCTGATAAGTATAGATTTAAGTAGATGCACCCAATTGAGGTATATAGGATTAGGAGCCTTTTATCAAACACCTCTTGAAAGTGTGGATTTAAGTGGATGTACCAATCTGGAATATATAGGTGAAGCTAGTTTTTATCAGACAAAGCTAGAAAATGTGGATTTTGCTAATTGTACTAATCTCGAGTCCATAGAGAGATTTGCATTTGCTTATAGTAACCTTTCTGGCACTCTGGATTTAAGTGTATGCCAAACTTTAACTCAAATAGGAGATTACGCATTTACTACTAATAAACTAGAAGATGTAAGGTTTGATGATAGTAATTTAATAAAGATAGGATCTAATGCTTTTTATAGGAACGAGATCCAGCAGGTTGACCTAAGCGGATCTTCAAGTTTGCAGCATATTGGGGCAGGAGCCTTTAGAGATAATCAAATTCAAAGTGTAAATATTAGTAACTGTACCAGTTTAACTAATATTGAAATTTATGCCTTCGAAGGAAATAGCATTCAATATGTGGAAATGGAAGGGGTAACATCGCTTACTCAGATCAAAGATTATGCTTTTGCAAACAATGCGCTTCAGGAGGTAAACCTTAGTCAGCAAGAAAATTTACAAGCTATTGGTGAGTATGCTTTTGCCAATAACTCAATTACCGCATTAAATCTGGGAGATCTGGCTGCCGTTACCACTATAGGAACTTCTGCATTTAGCGATAATCAGATAGCTGATGTACAAGATTTAAGTCACTTCAATAATTTGAATTATATAGGTGCTGGTGCGTTTTTCAATAACCTGTCTGGGCTTACCATGATATTGCCTCAAGGAGCAACTCAAGAGTGGAGATCTTCAAACAACCAAATTTATCATGGAGGAAATGAATTGTCTAACTTATCTGAGTCTTTCTACCGAGAAGAAATCTATACACTTACAGATGGAGATGTTACTGTAACCAACGGCATTATACAGACTTGCAATTATGATAGCCAATACAAGTCTATTATTATTCCTGATGAGTTAGATGGTCAGGTGATTGTGGGGTTAGCTGAGGGGCTTTTTCAAGAGAAAGCCATATATTATGTGAAATTGCCTTCAGGATTAAAGGAGATATCAGCTGCTGTATTTAAAGATAGTTCTTTGGAGATAGTGGATATGTCAGCTAGTGAAAGTTTAGAAGTAATAGGTGAAGAGGCCTTTGAAAACACCTTGCTTGCGGAGCTAAACCTTCAGAGCAATACAGCCTTAGAGAAAATTGGCGAAGCAGCCTTCAGAAATACCAGGTTAAGTTCATTGAACTTAGCAGGGCTTACACAGCTGAAAGAAATTGGCGCTAGCGCTTTTTACAATGCAGAAATTACTTCCTTGCATTTTGAAAATTGTGTGTCGCTTACTAGAATCGAGAATTCTGTATTTGCGGATAATTTCATTTCGGAAATTGGTTTTGCAGGTGCTCCCAACCTTGAGTATTTAGGAGCAAATGCCTTTGGAGGTAATAGTATTAATACAGTGGTTGGCTTAGATAATTGTGCTAACCTGTATTTTTTTGGAGGATATAACTTTGATGAAGAGAGTTTAAGTAACTCGGTTAATCTGCCTCAATTTACTACTACTAATTCAGATTCTACCTTCTGGAGGATGACAGAAGGATACTTAATGACTAACGCTAATGATCAATATGAAATAATTGATTTTAAAACTAGCTATTCTAAAGCGTTTGTGGTGAGCTTTCAAGACTTTGATGGTAATGTATTAAAGAATGATACTATTATCTATAATGAAAGTGCCGTTCCTCCCAAACAAAATCCTCAAAGATCAGAGTATATTTTCGCTGGCTATTCACCTCAATTTGAAGAAGTAAAAGAACCTTTACTTATCACCGCCCAGTACCTACGGCAAGATGAAGATCATTTTGTTTTTAAGCTGGGAACAAATTCTGGTCAGCCTATAAAAGGTGCCACAGTAAAGCTAGGTGATGAAAAAAGAAGACCAATACAAGTGGTATAGCGGTCTTTGATGTGATCCCTGAAGGCGCAACATATAATATAGAACACCCATCTATGGCTGAGGATATTGATGGAGTTATCGAACCTAGAGAAAATGGGTTGACCTTAGAGTTTAGTGATTACAACCTGGTAAAAGTAGAAGTAATACCTTCCGAGTTTCGATATTTACGAGGAAGTATGTCGGTGAATTCTAAATTGTTCGACGTGTATAAGGGGGGCGAAAATGAAATTTACCTTAAAACAGGTTCTTACTCTACCACTTTTTATAATGAATATAATAAATCTGCCCCTCGAATTATTTACGGTTCATTAGAGGTAGAAGAGGAAGATGTCTATTATCCTATTGAATTACATAAAACAAAATTTGTCCTTATCACAGAGCAAGATTCTGTACTAAGTAATGCTAATATAAATATAGATTGTCCTCATCCTGTTAGCCCTGTCTCAGTAAAAACAGATGAAAATGGAGAAGTAGAAGTATTCCTGCCTGATGGCGAATATAATTATGTGATTTCTTCACCTACATTGGGAGTTGATATTGAGCATACGTTTACAATAGAAGGAGCTGATCACCTTGAAGAACCAGATCTTTACATGCTTGATTTTTCTGTAAAGCCAGATCATTTAGGGCAGTTGGCTAATGCCGAGATTGAAGTCGGTAACAAGCACATAACTACAGATAATAAGGGTATGGCTTCTTTGTTTTTCCCTACTGGTAATTATTCATATAAGCTGAGTCATCCTGATATAGGGGTTTCTTCTATACAGGGAACTTCGGAAATAGTAGAAAATAGTATAACTGAAAATATAGAACTATATACCACTTCATTTCAGGTAATGGTGGGGCAGGAAGCATTGTCTGATGTTAAAATTGCGATAGCAGATAAAATAATCACTACTAACGAACAGGGAATTGCTCAAGTGTATCTGCCATCAGGCGTTTATGAAGCTGAAATTACCCATCCACTGCTAAATGATAGCATAAGTAGAACTGTTGAAATAGAGTTTGAGGGACAGGATTTTGAAATAGAATTGTCAGATGTCCATTTTATGGTGGCTGAGACTGATGGTACGCCGGTTGGAAATACCAGTATTACCATTGATGGAGTGGTTCATGAAGTAGATGCTGAGGGTGAGTTAAACTTATATTTAGAAAGAGCTCCTCATTCTTATTTGGTAATGGGAGATGATATTCTTGGAGCATATGAACAGGAATTATTAACTACGGAAGATGCTTATAATGAGATTGTTACTGTGTATAAGGCCACATTTAACCTAACCGATGGCAATGAAAACCCCATAATAAACACAGCAATTCAACTAGGTGATAGTGCTTTAGTTACTTCAGCTTTGGGTAAGGCTATATTTTTTGCATTTCCGGGTAACTACGCATATCTCATAGAAGGCATGCAGCTGGAAGGAGAGGTAGTTATTGAAGATGAGGATGTAGAGACTAATATTAACCAAGGTTATGAGGTTAAATTTATAGCTGCCATTGATAATGCGTTAGCTTTAAATGAGGTCTGGCCGCAGGCTAGGATGAGTATAACGGTAGACGGAAGTACCCTGTATAGTGATGCAAGCCCTATTTCTTTCTACTTGCCGTCAGGTACTTATAATTATACAGTGCATTTAGATGAACGCCCCGGACAGATGGAAGGGCAATTTACTATTGATGATGAGGGCATAGTGGAACCAATTAATCTAAGGTTAATGACCATTCAATTCGAATACGGAGAGGAAATATTTCCCGGAGGCATAGTTAGTTTTGAAGGTGATAGCGGCGTAGAACTAGAGAAGGGTGCTTCAATGGCCCTACAAATAATCGGAATATTTCCTGGTAAGTATTCCGCAGTATTAACTTCACCAGAGCTTATTGGTGAATATCCATTTACATTAGAGGTGCCAGAATATGTTCAAGGAAATCCAGCACAAGTCCTTTACAAAGAAATTAATCTACCTGATTTAACAGTTTATTTTAACGTGGTAGATTCAGATAATGAAGGTGTTAGTGATATTAATATTGAAGTTGGACAACGTAGCTTGACTACGGATCCATCAGGTTTCGCTTTTATTAAAGCTTTCGCAGGAAGCTATTCATACGAGTTGAGTTATGAAAATCATGTGGGAGTAATCTCCAATGAGTTGATTTTGACAGATGAAGGTGTAAGCGAAGATATTAAGGTTCTTATGGCAACATTTAAATCAAATGCTGTCAATATTTTCTTAGAGGGACAATTTTATACAGGTACCCATCATTTTTTATTGGAAGATGGTACATATCCATATGAATTGAGCTTTTCACAACCTATAGAAAGTGGAGTCATTTCAAAAGATCATAAATTAGTAGAGAAGAATATTTATATGTCTACTTTGGAATTGGTAGATGGTGTAACACAAGCACCAATTGATAAATTTAATGTCCAGTTTTTTTGGGGAGATTTTGAGGTAGAAAATTCCGCCACCTTTGGTGTGTTAACAGTAGATAATGGTTTTGACAATATATTCTCTGTACAGGCAGATGGTTATATGGATACCACAGTACACCTGCAATTAGAGAATGAAAGTGTTATCCGCGTAGCGATGAGACCAAAGACCCATTTTGAGATCACATTTTTAGGTGCTGATAAAACTGTCATTAGTAATCAAATTATAGCTATAGGAGATGCTGTTAATGTACCGGAACCACCGATTGTTCAAGGCTATATATTTGTGGGTTGGTTTACTCAAGAGGGTGATCAGGTGTCTGATTTCACTAATTTAAATGAAGACTTAATAGTTACTGCCAAATATGAGCATATTACAGCTGTAGATTCCCCACTAACAAGTGTGCTACAGATATATCCGAATCCTGTAGAGAATCAGCTTTATATTACTTTAGAAGAAGGAATAGAGCCTATAGGGAATACCATTATTATTTATGACCTAAGAGGGCAAAAATTAGGAGAATACGTACTTAATAACGGTGTAAACACCTTGGATGTAAGCCACTTAGAATGTGGTGTTTATTTATTTCAGTTAGGAAATACTTATGAACGGGTTATTAAAAAGTAAAAGGTATTTAGTTTTAAATTGTAATTCTGCTAACCTCTTATAAGTGAAGTAGTTTTGATTAAATTAACTTTACAACTATTTCAACCCATGTTGGAATAGTTACTGATTTCAGTTTCTTAATCGGTAATATTTGTATATCATTACGGCATAATTCATAAAATGTAATAGAGATTAAATGAAGAAGATTGTACTTACGTTGTTTGTTGCTGCGGCTTTTTTTTCAGCAGTTAAGGCTCAGGTTTCTGGGGGAGTAAAAGGTGCTTTGAATTTTGCTACCACGGTTTCTCCAGAGAATAATTTTGATACCGATACTAAAATTGCGCCCGCAGCAGGTGGCTTTATCGAGTTTGGTTTGATTGATAAATTGTCGTTTCAACCAGAATTGCTATTGTCATTTCAAGGGTCAAGAACGAAATCAGGAGGAACTACTTATAAAGAGAATTTTACTTATATCAATATTCCTCTAATATTTAAATATCAACTTGTGGGTGGATTACATGCTGAGCTAGGTCCTCAACTTGGGTTTTTGATAGCAGCTCACCAAAAGGAAAAGAGAGATGGTTATGAAGAGAAGAGAGACGTTAAAGATAATCGAGAAGGAACTGACTTAGGATTAAATATTGGTCTTGGATATGAAGTGCAGAACCTAATTTTTGATTTAAGGTATTATTGGGGATGGTCTGAAATTTATGAAATAGGTATAAACAATGAACCTGTCAGAAACTCTTTATGGCAAATAGGAGTTGGCTACAGATTATTCTAATAAGAAATAAAATAGAGGAGCATTTACAAAGTGCTCCTTTTTTATGCGACAAAAATGAGTAAATGAATTATTATAAAGAAGCATTAGTACAAGCTAAAAAGAGCTTATCAGAAGGCGGTATTCCCATAGGAGCGGTTTTGGTTAAAGAGGGCGAGATAATAGGGAAAGGGCATAATCAACGCGTTCAGCAAGACAACCCCATACTACACGGAGAAATGGATTGCATGCAAAATGCAGGAAGGCAGCAAAGCTATGAAGGAGCTACTATGTATACCACACTCAGCCCTTGCATGATGTGTACTGGCACTATACTGCAATTTAAAATCAAAAAAGTGGTGATTGGTGAGAATGTTAATTTTGAAGGAAATATTCCTTTTTTACAATCTCATGGCGTGGAAGTGGAGTTGCTTAATGATGCAGAAACCATTTCTATGATGAGTACCTTTATTAAAGAAAATCCTAAGCTCTGGAATGAAGATATAGCTGAGTAGGAGAGTTCTTATTTTGGTTTCAGCATGACTTGCTCTAAGATATGGAGAGCTTTTATCAACGATAAAAGCCACTCCTTTTACAAAGTGGCTTTTCAATATGGATCGAAATAATTAAAGCGATACCCCTCGCTTCCAAGGTATAAAATCAGCTTGATCTAGTTTCATTGCCTTGGTTTTAACATTGCCGCTGGCTACTTCTATTATATGATCTAAAAGAATAGTACCCATTTCTTCTATAGTTTTTTCTCCTGCTATAACAGGCCCTGTATCTACATCTATAATGTCAGGCATTTTCTCGGCTAACTTAGAGTTAGAAGATACTTTAATTACAGGTGTAACAGGATTGCCAGTAGGTGTGCCCAGTCCTGTGGTAAAGAGAATGATATTGGCACCAGAACCAGCCATAGCTGTTGTGCTTTCTACATCATTTCCAGGTGTACAAAGCAGGTTAAGCCCTGGTTTGGAGGCATATTCAGTATAGTCAAGCACATCCACTACAGGAGAGGTGCCTCCTTTTTTAGCCGCTCCGGCTGATTTAATAGCATCGGTAATAAGACCATCTTTAATGTTGCCTGGGCTGGGGTTCATATCAAATCCAGAGCCAACCGCTTCGGCAGCATGTGCATAAGCGCGCATAAGTTCAGAGAATTTGTCCGCTGTCTTATCATCTACGCATCTATTGATTAGTTCCTGCTCTACACCGCATAATTCAGGGAATTCTGACAGGATGGATTTGCCTCCCAGAGATACAATAAAGTCAGATACTTGGCCTACAGTAGGGTTTGCGGAGATACCTGAAAAACCATCAGAGCCGCCACATTCCAGCCCTATTACTAGCTTGCTTAAAGGAGCTGGTTCTCTTTTAAGTTTATCAGCTTCTATTAGTGCCAAAAAGGTTTTTCTTATGGCCTTGGCTAGCATTTCTTGTTCAGTACCTTCTTGCTGTTGTTCAAGAATGATTACTGGCTTGTTAGGGGTATCGTTAAGCTTGCTTAGTTTTTCTTCTAATATGCTTATTTGGGCATTTTGGCAGCCAAGGCTGAGTAAGGTGGCCCCAGCTACATTGGGATTATTGATATAGCCGGCTAATAAGCCACAAAGCATTTCAGAATCTTGTCTTATGCCTCCACAGCCTCCTTCATGAGTAAGAAACCGTATTCCATCAATATTATCAAATAGCTTACTTTGCTGACTCAGTTCAGTTTCTTGAAAAGGTAGTGTTTCTATTTCTCCGGTTTTACCAGATTGGTAGAGCGTGACCATTTGCTGCACATATGATTTATATACGTCCTGATGCCCAAAGCCCAGCTCATCCATGAAGGCTTGCTTAATGGTATTTACGTTTCTGTTTTCACAAAACACCAAAGGAATTACTAACCAATAGTTAGCCGTTCCTACCTGTCCATCGGCTCGGTGAAACCCCATGAATGATTTATCTTTCCATTTGCTGATGTCTGGAGCGGTCCACTGAAAACCTTCTGTACGCTTGGTGAAAGAGGATGCTTCATGTTTTACATTTGAGGTGGTTAATACTTCGCCGGCAGGAATATTTTCAACAGCTTTTCCTACTAAGTTGCCGTACATTAATATTTTGTCTCCCGGCTGAAGGTCAGATTCAGCAAACTTATGCTTAGCAGGTACCGCATGAACAAGTGTTATTTCCTTACCGTCAAAAAGTACTTTTTCTCCAGCAGGTAGATCATCTAAAGCTACTATTACATTGTCTTTAGGGTGTATTTTGAGTGTTTTGTGCGCCATAATTCTTGAGTTTATGTGCAATCGATTGCACATTTACAATTATACAAATATTCTGGAGAATAGAAAATTCTTTCAGCCTTAGATAATTACCTGAATGCGGCTAATTGTTAATTATGGTGTAGTAAAAGGCAGAGAGGTTTTTGAAAAAGCTTTCAGGAATAAGTTCTGCTTATACTTTAAAAGAAAAGCCATCCATTACTTTTTCTTTGTACTTCTCTTCATCAAATTTAAAAAGGAAAGACCCTTTTTTAGAGGAGGTCATGTCTTTTTCATCGAGCCTCACTAAAAGGTCCATAGCGTTAATTTTTTTAGTGAAGTTCCTTTTATCCAGTTCCTGATCAAATATAGCCTCATAGAGCTTTTGCAGTTGGCGCATAGTAAACTTCTCTGGCAATAGCTCAAAACCAATAGGTTGTGTGGCAGTTCTGTAACGGAGTCTGCTTATGGCATGCCTAACCATAGCATTATGGTCAAATATAAGCTCTGGCATTTCTTCCAGACTGAACCACTTTGCTGAGTGACTTTCGGTAAGCTCTCTGTTATGATTAGCAATATTAATAAGGGCGAAGTAGGCTACTGAAACAGTACGCTCTACGGGGTCACGATCTATTTTACTGAAGCTATATAATTGCTCCATATATACATCATTCAAACCGGTGAGGTGTTGAAGTACCCTGCTGGCGGCTTCGTCCAGCACTTCACTTTTCTTTAAAAAACCTCCCATCAAACTCCATTTTCCTTTTTCAGGCTCGAAGTCTCTCTTGATTAAAAGAAGTTTCAGTTCTTCATTGTCAAAGCCAAAGATTATACAGTCAACTGCTAATAGAACTTTGTCTTCGTCTTTATATTGATTTATCATCAGGATGCAAAAAAATTGAATCTGCCAGTTAAATGCCAGTTAAATTGAAGATTTAATCTTAAGATAAGGTAGTAAAAATTAATCGGTTTAGCCATATTTTATACTCTAAAAAATCAAATGGTCTTGATTGTTAATAATTGAACCTCAAACGTTTGTATTCATGTATTTTAGGTATAACAAACGATTCCAAATTAAATATTTTTAAGTTTTAGTTTGTATTTATGGAAAATGTTTAATTATTTTATAAATGTAATAAATACACTTAATTATATTAACACTCTCAAATAATGAAACATCTACTACTAAGTTTTTTTTCTTATCCTTTCTGTCGGAGGCCGATGCTCTGGATAGGATTTATTCTGTTATTAAGCATCTCTACAGTTAATGCACAGGGAACTCTTACAGTTTCAGGTACTGTCGTATCCGCCGACGATCAAGAACCTCTTCCGGGCGTAAATATTTTAGTAAAAGGTACTGCTAAAGGTACGGTTACAGGTATTGATGGGTCTTATAGTCTTGAGGCAAACAGTTCCGATGTACTAGTTTTTTCATTCGTAGGCTTTGCTAGTCAAGAAGTGGAAGTAGCTAATAGGTCTCAAGTGGACGTTCAACTTCAATCAGACTTTACTTCATTGGATGAAGTAGTAGTAGTGGGATATGGTACCCAACAAAAATCTGATATCACAGGCTCTGTGGGTATAGTTGATGCTGTTGAAATGAAAAAGTTTGCTACAAGTGATGTATCTCAATTAATGCAAGGGCGTGTTGCAGGGGTGCAGGTAAATAGTGACGGCCAGCCCGGAGCTGCCCCTAACGTACGCATAAGAGGTTATAGTACCTTTGGAAATGCTCAGCCATTATACGTGATAGATGGAGTGCCAATAGGAACTTCTCCCAGAGATTTTAACCCAAATGATGTAGAGTCAGTTCAGGTACTGAAAGATGCTTCTGCTGGAGCGATTTATGGTTCTAGAGCTGCCAATGGTGTTATAATCATTACCACAAAAAAAGGAAAGCAAAATATGCCCTTGAAAATAAGTTACAGTGGTTATTATGGTGTCGATAAAGTATGGCAAAGAATTCCCGTGCTTGGCAGAGAAGACTATCAGATGATTGTAAATGAAGTAAGAACTAACGCAAACTTACCTTTGTTGCCAGGAAACGACCCCTCTTCTCCTCTTTTTGTAGACGATGTAAATACAGATTGGCAGGAGGAAGGTTTGAAGACCGGTTCCAGACAAAATCATAACATAGGATTTACAGGTGGAGGTGAGCATATGACCTATAATGTTTCTCTTGACTACTTCTCAAACAAAGGGACTTTTGTAGGAAATGGACCAGATTATGAAAGATATTCGGCAAGGATAAATACCACTACGGAAAAAGGTATATTCAAATTTGGACAGTCTTTTTATTATGCACATTCGCATGAAAATACCTTAAACTATAACAATACTGTCTTAACAGGAAGTAGGCCCCCATTGATTGTAGATTTAGTGGAATCGGTACCTACTATGCCTATTTATGATGAAAATAATGAAGGTGGTTTTGGGGGTACAGAAGCCGAAATTCATAATGTCATATCGCTTAATGGTATTGGTATGAATAGTTTGTTTAAAAATTATACAGATGTAGATAGAATTTTGGCTTCAGGATATGGAGAATTACAGCTAATAGATAAGCAAAAACATAAATTAAAGTATAAACTTAATTTAAGTTATGACAAAACTATAGCTCATGATTTCTCATTCATTCCCGCTTTTAGACTAGGCTATTTCTTCAGCCTTAATGATGCCCAATTAGATGAAGGAAATAGAACTTATACCACAGGCCTGGTAGAAAATACACTAAACTATAATTTGTATTTAGGGAAGCACACTTTTGATATACTTGTTGGCCAAATGTATCAAAATAATCAATTTTATGATGCTTTTGGTCATACAGAACAACTTCCAAAACCTTATTTTCCTGTTTTGGATAATGGCACTAATAAGGTATCCGCAGGAACTAAGACCGAGGCGGTCCTATCTTCCTATCTAGGTAGGGTTAATTATAATTATGATGAGCGTTACTTAGTTACCACTACCTTTAGGAGAGATGGCTCTTCAAGGTTTTCTCCGGACAACAGGTTTGGTAACTTTGGTTCAGTAGCAGTAGGATGGAGAGTTTCCAATGAAGAATTTATTTCGTTGCCTGAATTTGTTGATAACTTGAAATTAAGAGCAAGTTATGGTCAATTAGGTAATCAAAATATTGAGGATTACCTATACTCACCCTATATCAACTCTAATATTCCCTATAATTTTAATGGAGAAAAAGTTGTAGGAGGCTTACAGACAAGTGTGGTGTCTGATTCAATTAAATGGGAGGTGAAAACATCTTCTAATATAGGTTTTGACTTATCCATGTTTAATGGTAAAATAGACTTCTCTGCAGAATATTATAATAGTAAAACAGAAGACCTGTTAGTAGGGGTACCTATTCCTTTTTCTGTAGGTTCTGTAGATTTTACCCCTCTGGTGAATGCCGGAAGTATGCGTAACCATGGTTTTGAGTTTGTGCTTGGCTATCACGAGAATAGCGGAGACTGGAGTTTTGATGTTTCTGCTAATTTAACAACACTTAAAAATGAAGTCCTCTCCTTAGGAGGAAATAACGAACCTATTTATGGAACAGGCTCTAAAACAGAGGTGGGCAGTGAGGTAGGCCAGCACTTTGGGTATGAAGCTATAGGTATTTTTCAAAGTGAAGATGAAGTAGCCAACCATGCTATACAAGAAGCTGGTACTGCCCCAGGAGATATTATATTTAAAGATCAGCTTACTGTAGATACTGATGGTGATGGCATACCAGATGCTCCTGATGGAAGAATTGATCAAGCGGATAGGGTCTTTCTAGGGAGTGCTATTCCCAGTTTAAACTATGGACTAAACCTCACGGTGGGCTATAAGAATTTTGATTTAACTGTATTTACTTCTGGAGCTTCAGGCTTTAAGATAAATAGTAGAATGTATCGAGATCTTATGCTTACTACAGATTATATCAACAGGCACGAAGATATATTAGATAGATGGACTCCTGAAAATACAGATGCAGATTACCCTAGAGTTATAAATGGTGATCCAAATATAAATCAGCGAAATTCTGACAGAAAAGGGTATTTGCAGGATGGTAAATATTTAAGAATTAATACTGTTTCTATAGGTTATAACTTGCCAGATGGTGTAATCAAAGGAATAACAAGCGCGCGAGTTTATTTTACAGCTCAGAACTTATATACTTTCCAAGCATATAAAGGATATAATCCAGATTTCACAGCAGAAGTATTTTCTCCAGGATTCGATTTTGGATCATTTCCAAAACCAAGAACTCTAATGTTAGGTGTTCAATTAAGTTTATAATTATTAGATCATAAGTATAATGAAATTCATAAAGTATAAATTAATCCTTGCGATGTTGATAGTGATAATATCAGCTTGTGATGACAAACTAGATGTGGTTAATCCTAACTCACAAACAGCAGAGAATTATTGGAAGAATCAGGATCAGGCCGTAGCTGCGGTAAATGCAGTTTATACCGGCTTCATTACAGATGGAGGGTATATGAGAATGTACCCTGCATTAACAGATGGAAGAGGTGATGATTTTACAGGAGATAGCCCTTGGCAAGATTTAGTTCAAGTAGCTAATTTTACCATATTTCCTACCTCAGACCCGGTTAGATGGATCTGGGAAGCTCATTATCAGATTGTTTACAGAGCGAATCAGGTTTTAACCTATGTTCCTGATATTGAGATGGAAGAAGAGTTGAAGCAGAGACTGTTAGGACAGGCCTACTTTTTGAGAGGACTTGCCTTTTTTAATTTGGCGAATACTTATAAAGAAATTCCAATCATCACAGTGATACCAGAGTTTCAAGATGATTATTATCCTGAAACAGATACTGAAGAGGTGATTTGGTCGCAGATTTTTGATGACTTTGAGAAGGCTAAATCTCTTCTTCCGATTTCTTACAATAGTGTGGTAGGACCCGATCAGGGACAAACGGGAAGAGCTACAAAGGGAGCGGCTACGGGCATGCTGGGAAAAGCCTTACTTTATAGAAAGGAATGGAAAAGAGCGATAGAGGAATTTAAACTTTTGGTAGAAGGCCCTGAGTTGAATGTCTATAGCTTAGTTCCTGATTATAGAGATAATTTTAAACCATTTAACGAGAATAATTCAGAGTCATTATTTGAAATTCAATTTGCTGATCCTAATACAGTAGGGGGCTCAATTTATAATTATGGAGGAGAACCTCAGGCTAATTGGAGGCAGGTGAGTTCCGTTGGACATACTTATGCTATGGAGGGTGTAGGCTATTCAGATTTTCTTCCTACTCACTGGATTTTCGAAGAATTTAAGGAAGAGAAAACTGTAGATGGAGATTATGACCCCAGGCTTTTTTCTACTATTTCTTTTTATGAAGAAGGTGTGTCAGAAATCGCATATGGAGGTAGATGGATCAACCCGGAAACTAGTATTTATCCCAAAAAATATACACATGATGGTATAGAAGGTTATACTAATGAAAACAACGGTACAGAAAATTCAGGTATTAACTATAGGATTTTGAGATATGCAGATGTACTGTTAATGTATGCCGAAGCATTGAATGAAGATGGTAGAACGGACGAAGCATATCAGTATATTCAAGAGGTTAGAGATAGGGTAGAATTACCAGATTTGACAACTGTAAGACCTGATATGACAGCGGAAGAGATGAGAGATCAGATTGCTCATGAAAGAGCTCTTGAATTGGCCATTGAAAGTATTAGGATTCATGATATTATTAGATGGGGATGGCTCTACGATTCTGAAAAATTAGCAGAATTAAAAGCTCACGATAGCGATTTTGACAGTTGGACTCCAGGAAATGAGTATTTACCTATACCTCAGATAGAATTGGATGTTAATAAAAACTTAAAGCCTAATTCTGCTAATTAGGAGGCAGAGTAAAGGAGCCTCCTTTTGATAGTAAGGAGGCTTTTTGCTTCGTACATTGAAATAATGACTTCTGGCTTTTCCATGAAAAAAGAATCTAGAATTTCAAGGGAAATTAGGCCTATGTCTTAATTAAAGAGGAAGTTCTAGAAATTTTTTAAAATTAGATTTGATGGCCGCATTTCCTTAGAAACCACGGTTGTTACTTCTGTTATAAGTCTTGTAAATACAGTTAATCATAAATAAATGAAATTAAACTTTTTATACCTGAACCTGATCATCTTCTTATTCTCTGTGAGTGTTACCTATGGTCAAGATGCCACTGTAACGCTTCAGCTAAAGGAAGATGCCCCAATCATAAATAAGCACATCTATGGTCATTTTGCAGAGCACCTTGGCCGTTGTATTTATGATGGCTTTTATGTAGGAGAAGGAAATAGTGAAATACCGAATACCAATGGTGTTAGAAATGACATCATTGAAGCTCTAAAAGAGCTACAGATACCCAATTTAAGATGGCCCGGAGGCTGCTTTGCAGATACTTATCATTGGCAAGACGGTATTGGTCCAAAAGAAGATAGGCCTACCATAGTGAATCGCTGGTGGGGTGGGGTAACTGAAGATAATAGCTTTGGTACTCATGATTTTCTAAATATGTGTGAAGAATTAGGTACGGAGCCTTACTTGGCGGCTAATGTAGGTAGTGGCACAGTAAAGGAGTTAACTGACTGGGTACAATATGTAGGCCATGAAGGCGGAAGCCCTATGTCTAAGCTAAGACTTGAAAATGGCCGTAAAGATCCCTGGGATGTTACTTTTTGGGGTGTAGGTAATGAAATGTGGGGCTGTGGAGGTAATATGACTCCTGAATATTACGCAAACCTGTATCGTCAGTATGCTACTTTTATGACTGACTGGTCTAATACTGATAGCCTTTTCCGTATTGCCTCCGGAGCTAATGTAGATGATTATCATTGGACGGAGGTGCTTATGAGAGATATTCCTAAGAACCTGATTGAAGGCGTGGCGCTGCACTCTTATTCTTTTGTGGAATGGAATGATAAGGGTTCTGCAGCTGGTTTTAGTGAGGCACAATATTTTTCTACCATGCAAACCGCTTTGAAAATGGAAGAACTGGTAAATAAGCATACTGCCATTATGGATAAGTATGACCCTAAAAAGCAAATAGCTCTGGTTGTAGATGAGTGGGGCGGCTGGTATAATGTAGAAGAAGGTACTAACCCTGGTTTCTTATATCAGCAAAACACTATGCGCGATGCTATGATAGCCGGTACCACTTTAAATATATTTAATAACCACAGTGATAGAGTGAGAATGGCCAATCTGGCACAAACAGTAAATGTGCTTCAGGCCGTTATTCTTACTGATGGTAAAAACATGATTCTTACACCTACTTATCATGTCATGAATATGTATAAGGTGCATCAGGACGCTCAGCTTATTCCATTGACCTTAGAAACTCCTGATTATGAATTTGAAGGAAAGAAATTGCCAGCCGTTTCGGTTGCTGCCTCAAAAGCTAAAAATGGAGCTGTACATATTTCATTAGTAAATATAGATTCAAAAAAAGAACAGACTATAGAAGTAGATCTGGCAGCGCTTAACATGAAGGATATTACTGGTACTATACTCACTTCTGCTAAGCTGCAAGATCATAATACTTTTGAAAAACCAGAGAATATTAAGCCTGCTGCTTTTAAAGATTTTAAATCCAAAAAAGGAAAGTTAAGTGTAAAAATGCCACCTTTTTCAGTAGTGGTATTAGAGTTAAAATAAAACGTAAACATGAGAATAACTAAATATATTATTGCCGCCCTTATTACCAGTTGGGGCAGTTCGGCTTTTGCTCAAGATGCCCAGTGGCAACTGGATACTAAGCCAGTAGCCAAGATACAGCCTACCATGTACGGTATCTTTTTCGAGGATATCAACTTTGCTGCTGATGGAGGTATCTATGCCGAATTAGTTAAAAATCGTTCATTTGAATTTGATGAGCCTATGATGGGCTGGTTGGAACCTAATAGTGACAGGCATTCTATGAATGAAAAATCAGGTATTGCTAAGGTCATTAAAGAAGGAGATGAACCTAATAATCATTTTGCCCGAATTGTAGTAAAAGATGCCGATGGTTATAAGCTGATCAATGAAGGCTTCAGAGGTATGGGGATTAAAGAAGGGGCTGCTTATAACCTTTCGCTTTGGGCTAAAGCCACACAATCCGGCATCAGTAAAATCAACATCTCATTAATAGATGATAAAAACAATGAAATAGGTAACGCCAGCATAACCCCTGATGGTAAAAGCTGGGAGGTATACAAGGCCAGTATTACCGCTACAGCCACAGTACCTAAGGCTAAAATGCTCGTCACTTTTGAGGGTAAAGGAGAGATAGACCTGGATATGATTTCTCTCTTCCCAAAAGATACCTGGAAAGGCAGGGAAATGGGACTTCGTAAGGATTTGGTACAGTTACTGGCTGATCTTGATCCTGGTTTCTTGAGATTTCCTGGTGGTTGTATTGTAGAAGGTAGAACCTTAGCCAAAAGATATCAGTGGAAAAAAACAGTAGGTCATGTAGCAGATAGAAAAATGATCGTTAATCGCTGGAACACAGAGTTTAGTCACAGACCTACTCCTGATTATTACCAGACATTTGGTGTTGGCTTTTTTGAATACTTCCAATTAGCTGAAGATATGGGCGCAGAGCCTTTACCAATTTTGAGTTGTGGTATTGCCTGCCAGTTTAATACTGGCGAGTTGGTACCCTTAGAGGAGCTTGATCCTTATGTAGATGATGCACTAGATCTGATAGAGTTTGCTAATGGTGATGTGAGTACTACATGGGGTAAAGTAAGATCTGATATGGGCCATCCTGAGCCTTTTGACTTAAAATACATTGGTGTGGGTAATGAACAGTGGGGCCCGCAATACTTCGAAAGACTTAAGGTATTTATCAAAGCCATAAAAAGTCAGTACCCGGATATGATTATTGTTTCAGGAACGGGCCCTTTCCCGGAAGGAGAGCAGTTTGACTATGCTGAAAAGGAACTAAAGAAAATTAATGCTGAAATAGTAGATGAGCATTATTATAAAGATCCTCAATGGTTTTTAGAAAATGCAGATAGGTATGATAGCTATGATAGAGATAGCTATAAAATATTTGCCGGTGAGTATGCGGCTCAGAGTGTAGCCATTGCTAGTCCGGAAAATAAAAATAGCTGGCAGTGCGCCCTTTCAGAAGCTGCTTACATGACAGGGCTGGAGCGTAATGCTGATGTGGTGTATATGACTTCTTATGCTCCGCTATTTGCTCATGTAGATGCCTGGCAATGGACTCCTGATCTGATTTGGTTTGATAATGTGAAATCATACGGTACACCGAATTACTATGTACAAAAGCTTTTTTCTACCAATAGCGGTACAGATTTACTTTCTTTAACGGGTAATAATGAGCCTGTTAAAGGTCAGGATAAATTATATGCTTCTGCTGTGATTGATGATAAAACAGGAGAAGTGATTATAAAAATGGTAAATGCTAATGCTTCTGCCAAAGAAATTACCCTGGCTCCCAAAGGGAAGAAGTTTGCCTCTAAAGCTACTCAGCAGCTATTAAAGTCAGATGATATGAACGCAGTTAACTCATTGGAAGCTCCTAAAAAGGTAAGTCCTCAAAGTAGTGAGATCAAAATTAAAGGTGGTACTTTAAAAATGACGCTGGAGCCTAATGCATTTTATGTACTCAGAGCTAAGCTAAAATAACATGAAAAGAACAATAATACTATTGTCATTTATCTTGTTGCTGCCATTGTTAGGTTGCACACAGAGCAGTGATATTTTAGTGCATGATCCAGTGGTGGCAAAAGAAGAAGGTAAGTATTATCTGTTTTGCACCGGCTGGGGTATTGCGGTTTATAGCTCAGAAAACATGAAAGATTGGAAGAAGGAGGCCTCGGTTTTTGCTGAGCCCCCTTCTTGGGCTTTAGAAACAGTGAAAGAATTTAAAGGTCATATCTGGGCGCCAGATATTTCATATCATGATGGCTGGTATTATCTCTATTATTCTGTTTCGGCTTTTGCTAAAAATACATCAGCCATTGGGTTGGTTATGAATAAAACACTAGATCCTGCAGATAAAGATTTTAAGTGGATAGACAAAGGGATGGTAGTGCAATCAGTGCCTAACCGTGATTTTTGGAATGCCATTGACCCTAATTTGGTAGAAGATGATAATGGTACTCCTTGGATGAGCTTTGGCTCTTTTTGGGGTGGACTTAAGTTAGTGCGCTTAAGCGAAGATCGTACTGCACTGGCTGAGCCACAGGAGTGGTACACCATTGCTGCCCGTAAAAGAACTGATTTTTTAGATGATAAGGAGCCTGGAGATGCAGCAATTGAAGCTCCCTTTATCTTTAAAAAGAATGGATATTATTACCTATTTGCCTCTTGGGATTATTGCTGTAGAGGAGCCGAAAGTACTTATAAAATGGTTGTTGGTCGTTCTGAAAAGGTTACAGGTCCATATCTAGATAAAGAAGGGAAAGATATGGCCAAAGGGGGAGGTACAATACTATTAAGTGGAAACAAAAAATGGCCCGGAGTAGGGCATAACTCTACCTATACTTTTGATGGAGAGGATTATCTGGTATTTCATGGTTACGACATGAATGATGACGGTAAACCAAAATTAAAAATCACAAAAATCAACTGGGATAGTGACTTCTGGCCTGTCATAGATCAGAGCGTTTTGTCTAAATAAGAATCACTTAACTATGAAATTAAAACTCTTCTATTCATTGCTTTTAGTTGCTGCTTTATGCTCTTGTTCTAAAAAGGAAACTTCTAGTGAAGAGCCATCAGTGCAAACGGAAGAAAAGCAAGATAGTACGCAAGCCTATAACCCAGTTATTAAAGACGTATATACCGCTGATCCGGCGGCTATGGTTTATAATGATACGCTGTACTTATATACCGGTCATGATGAACAGGAGGTGGGTAAAAAAGGCTTTTGGATGAAAAACTGGCTGCTATTTACCACCATTGATATGATCCATTTCGAGAATCATGGTCCTACTTTAAAAACCACTGACTTTTCATGGGCTAAAGCAGATGCCTGGGCTTCTCATGTAGTAGAGAAGGATGGTAAATTCTATTGGTATGTTACTTTAGAGCATGCTACAGTACCAGGTAAAGCTATAGGTGTGGCTGTAGCCGATAGCCCCAAAGGCCCTTTTAAAGATGCGTTGGGAAAAGCTCTGATTACTAATGATATGACTACTCAAACAGATATTACATGGGATGATATAGACCCAGCGGTATTTATTGATGATGACGGGCAAGCCTATATTTACTGGGGAAATACTGTATGCAAATGGGCTAAGCTTAAAGATAATATGATAGAGCTTGATGGAGATATTCATGTTATCGATCTGCCTAACTTCACAGAGGCTCCCTGGGTGCATAAAAGAGGAGAGTATTACTACTTAAGCTTTGCGGCTGACTACCCTGAGTATATAGACTATGCTATGGCTACCAGCCCTGAAGGACCGTGGGAATACAAAGGCCGCTTAAATGACAGAATACCTAATTCACCTACTAATCACCAGGCTATTCTGGAATATAAAGACACATGGTATTTTATTTATCATAATGCAAAGCTTCCTGATGGAGGAGAATTCAGACGTTCTGTATGTATTGATCAGCTATATTATAATGAAGATGGCACCATAAAGAAAATAGTGCAAACAGAAAAAGGTATTCTTCCTGATTAAGGCTAAACCTGTAAGCAGCACTTTCTTTAAGTGCTGGGCAGGTATTTTAATGTTCAACCAATAAATAAATCTAAAATGATGGGAAAAGTTAAAAACAAATCAATTCAATGTTTTAGGAAATGGATATTTCTTGTTTCCTTTTTTCTGATTTCGGTAGCCTCTTGGGCTCAATACCCACCGAGCCATGATCCTTCCACAATGGTCAGAAATGTCGATGGAAGATACTGGATTTTTACCACAGGAAATGGTGTTTGGGCCATGTCATCCAGTAATGCTAATTTTAGTGACTGGAGACCAGAACCAACACCTTTTGCTCCAGGTACCTGGCCAGGATGGATAAGCAATTATGTAGACGGCTTTAATGGTTTTTTTTGGGCACCAGATGTGATTAAAATAGGTAATACGTACTTTCTTTACTATTCATGTGCTGGTAATGGTGCTCCGGCAGCTATAGGAGTAGCTACTGCTACTAACCTTGCTGGTCCTTGGACAGATAGAGGTATGGTCGTGGCAGGTAATAACGCCATAGATCCAGCTTTACTTTTAGATAATGGCAGATTATGGATGTCTTGGGGAAACTGGCAAAGTGGAATAGATATAATTGAGTTAAGCACTAGTACAGGAAAACCAATATCAGGCACTACCCATTTAGTATCCGGCCAAGTAGAGGGACCAGGCCTGTATAAAGCTGGAGGTTATTACTATCTATTTTATCAAAGAGGATTATGCTGTAATGGCGTAAATTCTGGTTATTATATAGTAGTAGCACGGTCAACCAGTATTACAGGGCCATACACAGGAGAAAGAGTGTTTTTGCCCAATAGAAATGGAAACATTATAGGACCGGGACATTTTGGATATGGACAGGGGAGACTTACTTACCATTTTTATGATGGGAATGACAACGGTAATGCCAAACTTATGGTAAGATCAGATTTTGGAGTTGCAAACGGATGGCCATATGTAGGCACGCCGCCGTCAGGTCCTGGAGTACCTTCAGGCACATACCGTATTACACCAAGACATAGCGGAAAAGCGCTTGATGTAGTAGACTGTGGTAACACAGACGGAACCAATGTACAACAGTGGTCTTGGTTGAATAATAATTGTCAAAAATGGAATTTTACACAGATGGGAGGAAGTTACCGTATTTCTCCGGTCAGTGCTCCAAATCAAGCGCTTGATTTAGAAGATTGTAATAGTGCCAATGCAACCAATGTTAGACTTTGGAGCTGGCTCAACAATGATTGTCAAAAATGGGAATTGGTAAATAGAGGTAGTGGCTATTATTCTATTAGATCAGTGGCTACTGGCAAATGTTTAGATGTAAACAGCTTCTCTACTGATGACGGTGCTAACGTGTTTCAGTATGATTGTAACTCACAAAGTACTAATCAGCAATTCAGAATGGATGCTGTATCTGCCAGTTTACAGACTGTACGCTTAGATCAAGGAGAAGTTAGTAATGAGCTTTCAGGCGTTTATCCTAACCCTGTTATTGATCAGGTTAATATTATATTGCCTGAAACAACCGAGGGGGTTACTACACTTAAAATTATAGATGTTGAAGGTAAGCTGATGAAGCAAGAAAGCTTTAAAGGGAATGCTCATCAGGTAAATGTTTCGACTTTACCTAAAGGCATTTATATTCTTTCTTATGAAAATGCTTCTGGTTCATATGTAAAGAAAATTAGTAAAGAGTAAAATTGAAGGACATAAACTAAAGAAATATTAGAGGATGCTTACTCTTTTTAATAGCCTGTTAGTTAATTTTAGATCTATCAGATTATTATAAACAAATGTGGATGTGTGCTGGCAGTGTTCAGGTTTTGTTTCAGCACACATCCTTTTTTATTTCCCGGGATCTCTGATACAATAAGATTTTACAAGAAGAAAGTTGACTTTATTTCGATTTTCAGTTCTGGTTGAGAGAGAATAATTGTTGTATTAAATTTTAATTGTAAAAAATACACTTATTAAATTATTTTTCTTACTTTAGAAAAAATTAAAAAATTTTTGAACAAGCGCTATGAAGAATGACTACGTAATAGGTCTTGATTTCGGGACTGATTCAGTACGTGCTGTATTAATCAATGCAGCTAATGGAGAGGAGTTAGCCTCTCATGTTCATTGGTATGAAAGATGGAAACAGAAAAAATACTGTAAGCCAGAAGACAACCAATTTCGTCAACACCCTCTTGATCACATAGAAGGGCTAGAGGCTACTATCAAAGAAGTAGTAAAGCAATCAAAAATAGCCCCTGAACACATCAAGGGTATTTCTATAGATACTACTGGCTCATCACCGGTGCCTATGCATAAAGACGGTCGGCCACTAGCGCTGGTAGAAGGTTTTGAAGAAAACCCTAATGCCATGATGATTCTTTGGAAGGACCACACAGCTATAGACGAGGCCGCTGAAATAAATCACCTGGCAAAGAGCTGGGGGGAGAGGACTTCACTAAATATGAAGGCGGTATCTACTCATCTGAATGGTTTTGGGCTAAAATTTTACATATCATAAGAGAAGACAAAGCAGTAAGTGACAGTGCATGGACCTGGATGGAACATTGTGATTTGATGACTTACTGGCTTATTTCTGATAAAGATTTGCCTTCTTTCAAAAGAAGCCGTTGTGCTGCTGGTCATAAAGCCATGTGGCATGCAGACTGGGGCGGCCTTCCTGAAGATAATTTCCTTTCTCAGTTAGATCCTCACTTAATCACCCTTAAAAGCAATTTGTACCAGGAAACTTATACCTCTGATCAGGTAGCTGGTAAGCTTAGCAAAGAGTGGGCAGAAAAGCTGGGCCTTACTGAAGAAACAGTAGTAACCGTAGGTACTTTTGATGCTCACTCCGGAGCTGTAGGCGCAGAGGTAGAAGAGCACACCTTAGTAAGAGTAATGGGTACTTCTACTTGTGACATAATTGTAGCATCTAATGAGGCTGTAGGAGATAACCTTGTAGAAGGTATCTGTGGTCAGGTAGATGGCTCTGTAATACCTGGTATGGTAGGGCTGGAAGCCGGTCAATCTGCTTTTGGTGATGTACTGGCCTGGTTTGGAGACATCCTTAACTGGCCTGTAAACAACCTGCTTACTCAGTCAGAGTTAATAGATGAAGAAACTAAAACCAAGCTGATAGCCGAGATCAAGAAGAATCTGATTAAAGACTTATCTGCGGCGGCTGAAAAAATACCTGTTTCTGAGAGTGCTCCTGTAGCGCTGGATTGGGTAAATGGAAGAAGAACACCAGATGCCAATCAGGCCTTGAAAGGTGCCATGATGAACCTTACTTTAGGTACACAGGCTCCGCATATTTTCAGAGCGCTGGTAGAGGCCATCTGCTTTGGAGCTAAAAATATTGTAGATCGCTTTGTAAACGAGGGCGTTCAAATAGATAAAGTGGTAGGTATAGGGGGCGTGGCTAAAAAGTCACCTTTTATAATGCAAACCCTGGCCAACGTTTTAAATATGCCGATTAAAATAGCCGTTTCGGAGCAGGCACCTGCTCTGGGCGCGGCTATGTATGCTGCTGTTGCCGCTGGCGTATATACTAACATTCAAGAAGCTTCTCGTCATATGGGTAGTGGCTTTGAGGCAGAATATCTACCTCAGCCTGATCAGGTAGAGCTGTACAAAGGCCTTTTTGATCAATACACTAAGCTGGGAGCTTTTGTAGAATCAATGACTTCGAAAAAACAAAAAGAACAAATACATGAGTAAATATAAAGAGCTGAAAAGGGAATGCTATGAGGCCAATATGCAGCTTCCTGCTCTTGATCTGGTAATTTACACTTTTGGAAATGTAAGTGCGGTAGATAGAGATGACAGCGTATTCGCAATAAAACCAAGCGGTGTTCCTTATGATGATTTGAAACCAGAGGACATGGTAATTGTAGACTTTGAAAATAATCTGGTAGAAGGATCAATGCGACCTTCATCAGATACTAAGACCCACGCTTATCTCTACAGCCAATGGGAAGATATAGGCGGTATAGCTCATACACATGCTACTTACTCTGTAGCTTGGGCGCAGGCGCAGAGAGATATTCCCATCTTCGGTACTACGCATGCAGACCATTTAGTGGCTGATATTCCTTGTGCACCACCCATGCCAGATGAATACATTGAAGGCGACTATGAGCACATGACGGGCAAGCAAATATTAGATTGCTTCGCAGCCAAAGGCATTTCTCATAAAGAAGTAGAAATGGTGCTTTTAGGAAATCATGGACCATTTTCATGGGGAAAAACTCCTGCTAAAGCAGTGTATAATAGCAAAGTAATGGAAGAGCTAGGTCGTATGGCATACCTTACTTTACAGATTAACCCAGAGGCACCTCGTTTGAAAGATGCCCTGATCAATAAGCATTACCAAAGAAAGCATGGTAAAAATGCTTATTACGGACAAAATTAAAGAGTAATTAATAAAATAGATTATAAAATAAAATGATCGATATTTCACAAAATGAAGTGTGGTTCGTAACGGGAAGCCAGCATTTATATGGAGATGAAGCACTTCAGCAAGTAGCCTCTCATTCTGAAGAGGTAGTAAAAGGACTCAACGGCAGTAGTAGAATACCTGTAAAAATTGTTTACAAAGGTTTACTTACTACTTCAGAAGAGATTCAGAAGCTGATGCTTGAGGCTAATTCTTCTTCTGCCTGTATCGGTATTGTAGCCTGGATGCATACTTTCTCTCCTGCTAAAATGTGGATCGCCGGTTTAAGCATCCTGAAAAAGCCAATGGTGCATTTGCACACTCAGTTCAATGCTCAGATTCCATGGTCTACCATTGATATGGACTTTATGAACCTAAACCAGTCGGCACATGGTGACCGTGAGTTTGGTTTTATGATGTCTCGTATGAGAAAGAACAGAAAAGTGATAGTAGGTCACTGGGAAACTGACTCTGTACAGAAGAAATTAGGCGTTTGGTGCCGTGTAGCATCTGGCTGGGCAGACTGGCAAGGAGCTAAATTCGCTCGTTTGTGTGATAACATGAGAGAGGTAGCCGTTACCGAAGGTGATAAAGTAGAAGCTCAAATGAAATTTGGCTTTTCTGTAAACGGTTATGACATTCCTGACTTAGAAAAACACCTCAATGAAGTAACTGATGCTCAGGTTAAAACATTATTAGAAGAATATGAAGCTTCTTATAACCTTACAGCATCGCTAAAAGCGGGTGGAGAGAAAAGATCATCTTTAGAAGATTCTGCTAAAATAGAATTAGGACTTAGAGCGTTCCTTGAAGAAGGTAACTTCAAAGGATTTACTGATACTTTCGAAAGTTTGGGTAACCTAAAACAACTCCCTGGCTTAGCAGTACAAAGACTTATGGCTGATGGCTATGGCTTTGGTGGTGAAGGAGACTGGAAAACAGCTGCTTTACTAAGAGCTATGAAGGTGATGAATGCAGGTCTTGAAGGAGGTACTTCTTTTATGGAAGATTATACCTATCACTTCACTCCTCATAAATCATATGTATTAGGCTCTCACATGCTTGAGATTTGTGAGTCAATTGCTGATGGAAAACCTTCATGTGAAATTCATCCATTATCAATAGGTGGTAAAGAAGATCCTGTTCGTTTGGTATTTAATACTGCTCCTGGAGATGCTATCAATGCTTCTTTAATAGACATGGGCAACCGTTTCCGTTTAATAGTGAATGAAGTGGCAGCAGTGAAGCCAATGGGCGATTTACCAAAACTGCCTGTAGCTCGCGTACTGTGGGATGCTAAGCCTAACTTAGAAGTGGCTGCTACTGCCTGGATTTTAGCTGGTGGTGCGCACCATACTGTGTTTAGCCAGGCGCTTACCACAGAATATATGGAAGATTTTGCCGAAATGGCTGGTATTGAGCTTTTGGTTATAGATGAAGATACTAAAATCAGAGACTTTAAAGATACTGTTCATTCTAACGAAGTGTATTATCACCTTTTCCAAAATGGTATGTAAATAAATATTATGCCGCTATAAATATGTGATTTACCCTCGGGAGTCATATATTTATAGCTCGGCAGATCATTAAAATTTAAACCTTATGAAAACTAAATCTGCTGTTTATTTAATAGTTTTATCGCTACTAACTTGTTTTATGATAACTTCATGCTCTACTAATTCAAACAAAAAAGAGCTAAATACAACATCGTCAGATATGAAAAAAGACAGTACTGCTATCTCCAAAAGTGATTTTGGAACTACTCCGGATGGACAAAAAGTTGAACAATATACACTTACCAATGCTAATGGACTTGAAATGAGTGTCATTACCTTGGGAGGTATTATTACTACCTTAAAAACTCCGGATAAGGATGGAAACATGGGTGATATAGTACTAGGATTCGATAATGTAGAAACGTATTTGGAGAGCCCCTACATAGGAGCATTAATCGGCCGTTTTGGAAATAGAATAGCCAAAGGAAAATTCACATTAGATGGTCAGGAATATGCATTAGCTACTAATGATGGTCCTAATCACCTACATGGTGGAGACAAAGGCTTCGATAAAGTGGTTTGGGAAGCTCAGGAAATTACTAATGCCAGCGGCGTTGGTCTAAAGCTTACCTATTTAAGCAAAGACATGGAAGAAGGTTACCCTGGTAACTTAGAAGTAACCGTTACTTACATGCTTACTAATGATGATGATTTAGAAATAGATTATACTGCTACTACTGATAAGAAGACTATAGTAAACCTTACTCAGCATACTTATTTCAACTTGTCAGCAGATCCATCTAAAGATATACTTGATCATGTACTTAGTGTAGATGCCTCAGCATTTTTACCTATAGATAGTACACTCATTCCTACCGGAGAGCTAAGAGAAGTGGCGGGAACTCCTTTTGATTTTACTTCACCTAAAACAGTGGGTAAAGAAATAGGAGCGGATAATGATCAGCTGGAGCTAGCCAAAGGATATGATCACTGCTGGGTGCTTAACGGTGATGCAGGAATGAAAGAAGCGGCTACTCTTTATCATGAAAAGAGCGGAAGGTTTATGAAAGTGCTTACTACAGAGCCCGCTATTCAGGTATACACAGGAAACTTCGTAGACGGATCACTCACAGGAAAAGAAGGAGTAAACTATGCAGAAAGATCAGCTATATGCCTGGAAACAGAGCATTATCCTGATGCTCCTAATAAGAGTGAATTCCCTAGCGTAGTATTAGAACCAGGACAAACATATAACACTAAAACTACATATAGCTTTTCTTTAAAATAAGCGAAAATTTTTTAAAGAAAATTCCTTTTAAGTTTTTTGCAATCGTTTGTTTTTGACATATTGCACATCATAAAACATACTTATGGTCAAAAGTACCAAATAAGAAAAGCTTCCAATTTTGGAGCATTGTTCGGTGTAATATGACAGAATTATTTAAACTAATTAACTCATGAAATATGCTCACTCTTTAATTAATGGACTCTCATAGTTAAAGCTTGTCGCCATTTCTAAGTGACCTAAATTAATTGTATATGAAAACATTAGACACCCTGGATTGGGTATTTATTGGTATTTATTTTCTGGTGCTCTTTGGAGTAGCCCTTTGGGTTATTTTAAAGAAGCAGAAAAACACAGAAGATTATTTTTTAGCGGGAAGAAATGTGGGGTGGTTTGTAGTAGGAGCTTCAATATTTGCTTCAAACATTGGATCTGAACACGTAGTAGGGCTGGCAGGTGCTGGTGCTAGTGATAAGTTTCCAATGCTCATTTATGAGCTACATGCCTGGGTAGTACTTATGTTGGGCTGGGTGTTCTTGCCTTTTTATGCGCGTAGCGGTGTGTTTACCATGCCTGAGTTCCTGGAGAAGCGATTTAGCGCTAAGTCCAGGTGGTTGTTATCAGTGTTTTCTTTGTTAGCCTATGTGCTTACAAAAATATCTGTAACTATTTATGCAGGTGGTGTGGTAGTATCAGCTTTACTAGGAATCAATTTCTGGGTAGGAGCATTAGCTACAGTTATTCTTACCGGACTTTATACCATATTAGGTGGTATGAGAGCAGTGATTTACACAGAAACTTTACAAACCATAGTGCTGATTATAGGAGCGGCTACGCTTACTGTTATGGGTGTAAATGCTGTAGGTGGTTTCTCTAGCATGAAAGACACATTAGGTCCTGAGTATTTCAATATGTGGAGACCAGCTACTGACCCTGATTTTCCATGGCCAAGTTTGTTTATGAGTAGTACCATTGTTGGTATTTGGTATTGGTGTACTGACCAGTATATAGTTCAGCGTGTATTAACAGCGAAAAACATTAAAGAAGGTAGAAGAGGTACCATTTGGGGAGGATTCTTGAAATTATTACCTGTATTCTTATTCTTAATTCCTGGTGTGGTAGCTTTAGTATTAAAACAAAGAGGTGAGTTACAGTGGGATTCTCCAGATGAAGCTTTCCCTGTTTTAATGAGTAACTTATTGCCTTCAGGTTTAAGAGGTCTTGTGGCTGCAGGTCTTTTGGCAGCGCTTATGAGTTCATTGGCCTCTGTATTTAACTCTTGCTCTACCTTGTTTACAGTAGATATTTATAAAAAGCTTAAACCAGAAACTCCTGAGCATAAGCTAGTGAAGATTGGTCAGATAGCTACAGGTATTGTAGTGGTTTGTGGTATCGCCTGGATTCCTATTATGGCTAACATTTCAGGTGTACTTTATGAATATTTACAAAGTGTACAGAGTTATATAGCACCTCCAATTACTGCGATATTCTTGCTAGGTATATTCCTGAAGCGTATTAACTCTGCGGGGGCATATACTACGCTTGTAGTCGGCTTAATAGTGGCTGCTGCAAGAATTACACTGGAGCTTATTAAGCCAAGCCTGGATGGATTCTTATTCGAACTGGCTGATATGAACTTCTTAACCTTTGGTGCATATTTCTTCTTGTTCTGTGTGGCTCTTACTATTATAGTGAGTTTAGCTACAGCTCCACCACCTGCAGAAAAAACAGCAGGACTTACTTTTGGAACGCTGAGTGAAGAAGATAAGAAAAGTAATAAAACCAGTTATGGTTGGGTAGATATCGTAGCATCTCTTGTGGTGCTGATAATGGTAATAACCGTAATGGTATACTTTAACGGAAAATAGCAACTGTATTTGTTTAACAATAGAAAAGTTCTGATCGGGAAACTGGTCAGAACTTTTCGTGTTTTAAGGGCATGTGTTATTACATGATGTTTTCCAGCACAGAAGGGGTAAGCATGCTGAAGTCTCTGATAATTAAATCACAATGTTCCAACTCTTTTTCTGTGTGCGTGGTAGTAATGCCTACTACTTTGCATCCTGCTGCTTTTCCTGCCGCTACTCCTGATAAAGAATCTTCAAATACAATACAGTTTTTAGGATCATAACCTACGCCATGGCAGGCTTTAAGGTATATCTGAGGATCAGGCTTGCTCTTGGTTACATGAGCTGAATGCAATATAGTTTCGAAATAGCTTTCTATACCCAGGCCTTGTAATATAAAATCAGCATTTTCTACAGTGGCAGAGGTGCCTACGGCCATTTTTATTCCGTCTCGCTTCAAATGGTCAAGAAAAGCCTTAATACCTTTTACAGGAGCTAATTCTGGTCTGTAAATCTCTCTGAAAAGTTCTTCTTTTTCATCAGCATAAGCTTTAAGCTGATCATGTTCTAGTTTGCCAAATACTTCTGGTATCCAGTCTTCATTAGTTCTTCCATATACTTTTTCTTTTAGGAATTCGTCAGAAACGTCTTTGTCATATTTCTGGCAGAATTGCTTAATAGATTTTTGATGAAAGGGATTAGTATCAGCGATTACGCCATCCATATCAAAGATGGCTGCACAAAATTTTTTAGACATGGTATTACTTAAAATTAAAAAAGCTGTTTTATCTCTAAAACAGCTTTCATTTACAATGGTTTTTATTAATTATTTAGCGTAAGCTACAGACCTCATTTCCCTGATCACGGTGATCTTTATCTGCCCCGGGTACTGCATGTCTTTCTCTATCTTCTGTGATATATCGAAAGAAAGCTGTCCTGCTCTGTCATCGCTCACATTATCAGCATCTACCATTACTCTGAGCTCTCTACCGGCCTGGATCGCATAACATTTATGTACACCGTCAAAGCTTAGTGCAAGCTGCTCAAGCTCTTTCAGGCGTTTTATATAGCTTTCCATTACTTCTCTTCTGGCTCCTGGCCTTGCACCTGATATGGCATCACAAGCTTGGATGATTGGAGCAATCATAGAAGTCATCTCAATCTCATCGTGGTGAGCGCCAATGGCATTACAAACAACTGGATGCTCTTTATATTTCTGTGCCAGCTCCATACCTATGATCGCGTGAGGCTTTTCTGGCTCATCTGGCCATACTTTACCAATATCATGAAGTAAGCCTGCTCTCTTAGCCTGTTTAGGGCTTAGGCCTAGCTCTGAAGCCATGGTGGCACATAAGTTAGCCACTTCTCTGGAGTGCTGTAATAAGTTCTGTCCGTAAGATGATCTGAACCTCATACGACCCACCATCTTAATCAATTCAGGGTGTAAGCCGTGGATACCAAGGTCAATCACTGTTCTTTCGCCTATCTCAATGATTTCTTCTTCTATATTTTTCTTGGTCTTGGCTACAATCTCTTCAATTCTGGCTGGGTGAATACGGCCATCCACTACCAAACGGTGTAATGATAGCCTGGCTATTTCTCTTCTTACAGGATCGAAGCCTGAAATGATGATAGCCTCGGGGGTGTCATCCACTATAATTTCTACACCTGTAGCAGCTTCCAAAGCTCTGATGTTTCGGCCTTCACGACCAATGATTTTACCTTTGATATCATCACTCTCTATATTGAAGATAGAAACACAGTTTTCAATAGCGTGCTCCGTAGCAGTACGCTGAATGGTTTCTAATACTACCTTTCTTGCCTGCTTGGTAGCAGAAAGTTTGGCCTCTTCTAAAATGTCTTTAATGAATGATGAAGCTTTGGTCTGGGCTTCATCTTTGAGTGATTCTACCAGTTGTTCTTTAGCTTCTTCTGCGGTAAGATTAGAGATTTTTTCAAGGATGGCTACCTTTTGTTGGTTAAACTTATCTAGTTCTACCTTTTTGTTATTCACCACATCTATCTGAGCAGCAAGCTTATCTTTAAGCTCTTTTATCTCAGATTCTTTTCTTTTTACTTGTTCAAACTCTTTTGAAAGGTGTTGTTCTCTTTGTTTTAGCTTGTTTTCATTGGTTATAATGATGTTTTTCTTTTTAGAGGCCTCTTCTTCAAACTCCGCTTTTAGCTTCAAGAATTTCTCTTTGGCTTCCAGGATCTTGTTCTTTTTGATGTTTTCGGCAGATAGCTCTGCTTCTTTTACAATACTTTTTGCCTTCTCCTCAATTTCAAGCTCTTTTTGGGCATTTATTTTATTAATAAGAGACTTGCCTATCATTATACCAATACCGAGGCCGACAACACCTGCGAGTATTACATAAATTATTTCTGCCATTGTTATACGTTTATGATGTTAGGTTGTGGTGTGGGTGTGACAGAAGCCCGGCAGATAGCCCAAAAGCCAAATTGGTTAGATTTACCTTTGTTTTTATAAATTTATAAGCCATATGTTTCCTTTTCTTCTGTAACTAACACGCACTGTTAATCGAATTACAGAAAAAGGTAAATCCTGCTAAAGCGGAAGGAATGATTTATAAGGATTGGTTTATCAGGTTGTTAAGTTGCTTTACTTTATCAACAACACTATCATCTATATTGTGCTGTTTTTCATCAGACTCCATTTTGTCAACCAGACAATCAAATGCTACCATGGCTAAGAGATCTTGTTTATCATCTATGCCAAATTGTTCTCTATAAGATCTAATTCTTTCATTAATTTGTTTACCGGCACTGCGTACCCTGGCCTCATCCTCCACCTTTACCTTCATGGGGTATTCTCTATCGGCAATTTTTATTCTTATTGAAAGTTCGTCCATATGGAGCGGTATTATTTACTTAAGTGTACAATACACTTATCAATCTCCTTAATATAATCGTCAATCTTCCTCTTTAACTCAGAAGTGTTACCTTCTTCCGTATCTATATTATTTACAATCTTACTAATTTTAATCTTATTTTGAAAGTTGTTGATCTGCTCATCTTTCTGCTTTAGCACCGTGTGCAACTCCTGATTTTCTTCCTGAAGTTTAGAAATCTCTAGTTTCAGCGCCTTATGGTCACCCAATAATAAATTAATCTTACGTTCAAGAGTTTGTAAGCTAGCTTTGAGCTGATCGTTATTCATTGTTATTTATAAATTGACCTCCATTATTACATTTTGAGTGTTCTATAGTAAGCATTATTAACTAATGTTACTAGTCATTTAAAATGTAAATTAAAGATTAAACTTTACTTATCCTACTTCCGGATAATAGCATTAAGATTATTTTCAAATAACCGAATCAAATTGTTCATTGTTTTATCGATCACCTTATCAGTTAAGGTTTTTTCTTTGTCTTCCAGCGTGAAGCTTATGGCGTAGGCTTTTTTGTCTTCGCCAATGTTTTCTCCTTCATACACATCAAAAACATTAATCGCTTTAATGAACTTCTGATTTTTACCTGTAGCAAGGGCTTTGATTTCTTCAAAGGTCACTTTCTTATCAATCACCAATGAAAGGTCACGTCTTACCTCAGGGAATTTAGATACTTCTTCAAATGTTACGCTGTTAGCGGCCTTTTTCATTAAAAGGTTCCAATCTATTTCAGCATAAAATACCTCCTGTTTTATACCTGCTTTTTTGCAAGTAGAGGTGTTTACTTTTCCTAGTTTGGCCAGTTCTTTCTGACCTAGTTTTACCACCAAACCATATGCAAATGGCGAATCATGAGTAACATCTGTAGTTACTTCTTTTGATATTAAACGGCTGATTACAGAAGTTACTGTTTGGTAAAGGTCATGAAAAGTTACTTTTCGGCTCTTGTTGATCCAGTTTTCGTTTTCAATATCTCCGGTAAGGTAAATAGCAAGCTTTTGCTTTTCTACATAGCTATCTTCAATATGGAAGTAGCTTTTACCAAATTCAAATAGTCTTAAGTTAGACTGCCTTCTGTTAATATTATAAGCCGCCACCTCAAGTCCGGTATGTAGCAGGCTCTGTCTTAATACTGCCAGGTCTTCGCTTAGCTTGTTGAGAATTTGTACACTCTCTTTTTCATTAAGCTCAGGCGCATTCTCAGCATACTGAGGCTTGGTAAGTGAGTTAGTTAAAATCTCGTAATAACCTTGGCTTACCAGCAGTTCGGTGATGGTTTTCTGTATTTTATCTTTATCTGTAGAAGGGAATTCTGCCAAATAATCACTTTGTACATGATCTGGAAGGTCTACATTGTTAAATCCGTACACCCTTAAAATTTCTTCTACAATATCTGCTTCTCTTTGTACATCAACCCTGTATGGAGGAACAAGAGCCAGGAAGCTGTCTTCTGTTTCTTCAGTGATTTTGATGTCTAGCAGCGTTAATATTTCTTTTATCCTGTCTTTAGAAATGTCCTTGCCGATTAGGCGGTGAACGTTTTTATATTTCACAGGAACTTTAAAGTCTTCAATAGGAGTAGGGTACAGGTCAGTAATTTCTGAGCTGATTTCTCCTCCGGCTAGTTCTTTAATAAGTAAAGCCGCTCTTTTAAGTGCGTAAACAGTTATGTTAGGATCTGTTCCTCTTTCATAGCGGAAAGAAGCATCAGTTTTTAGCTGATGGTGTTGAGCGGTTTTACGGATGTAGTCAGGAGAGAAGTAGGCGCTTTCAAGAAATACATCTGTAGTGCTTTCTTTAACTCCAGATCCTTTTCCTCCAAATACTCCGGCGATGCACATACCATTACCTTCACCATCACAGATCATTAGATCGGCAGCTTTTAATTTTCTTTCTTTATCATCTAAAGTAGTGAATTTAGTGCCTTCAGATAAGGTCTTCACCACTACTTTGTCGCCTTTTATCTGGCTGGCATCAAAAGCATGGAGTGGCTGGCCTGTTTCATGAAGCACAAAGTTGGTGATATCCACCACGTTATTGATGGGCTCTAGTCCTAATGTTTTCAGTTTTATCTGAAGCCATTCAGGGGATTCTTTTACGCTTACATTGCTGATAGAAATGCCTGAATAACGTGGGCAAGCCTCTTCATTTTCTACAGATACCGTGATCTTACTATTAGTATTATCAACTGAGAAAGCAGAAACGTCAGGCCATTTAACTTCTTGCTTAAGCGCTGCTTTTAGGTCTCTGGCTACACCAATGTGAGAGGCAGCATCAGCACGGTTAGGAGTAAGGCCTATTTCTATGATGGTGTCATCAGTAAGGTCAAAATACTCTGCTGCCGGAGTTCCGTTTGGCAAGTCAGTATCTAGTACCATAATACCTGCATGGCTTTGGCCTAAGCCAATTTCATCTTCAGCGCAGATCATTCCTTGAGATACTTCGCCTCTTATTTTTGCCTTTTTGATTTGGAAAGGCTCATGTCCTTCAGGATAAAGAGTAGCGCCAACTGTAGCTACTATCACCTTTTGTCCCTGAGCAACGTTAGGAGCTCCGCAAACAATTTGTGTGGGAGCATCGCCACCTAAGTCTACAGTGGTTACTTTAAGTTTATCTGCATTGGTGTGAGGTACGCAGGTAAGTACTTCTCCTACTACTAATCCTTTCAGGCCTCCTTTTACCTGTTCAAAAGGATCCAGACCTTCTACTTCCAGTCCAGTGTCAGTTAAAATTTTACCAAGTTCTTCAGGTGACTGATTTAAATCTATATATTCTTTAAGCCAGTTTAAAGATATTTTCATGCTTTAAAATGCCGTTTATTTGCTAAAATGTTAAGTCAGCAAAATTACACATTTATAGCTTTTAAGGATGGTTAAATGATTTTTTTTGGAAGGTTATTTAACGCGCTTGTGATCAGGTGTTTAAATCAGATTAATATTTTACAAACGCTTCTTCCAAATTAAGGGTGATCTGCTAGAGTGTGTTATCCTTGATATCTTGATAGGCATCTGGGGTCAAGTTTAGCTTATAGGTCATAGATCTTTTTCAAGATCTTCCATTGCTTTGCTCCATTCGATGACAGTATCTGGATTTTTATTGTAAGAATCAAGCCGCTGATCTAGTAGCGTGTTATGATCTTCAGAAAGTTCATTTTCTTGTTTTTCTTTGAAGCTATATAGCTGTTTTAGGATGTCTGGATCCTGTAGCTCTGTAAGCCAATGTATGAGGTCAATTTTAATAGATTTTAAATCCATATCAATTCTGTCAAGTTATTATAAAATCACTAGTGTCCGAGAAAAAAGATAGGGGCCTCTGAATAATTTCAAGAGTGCCCCATAATGTGTATTTTCGGTTTACCACAACAAAAAATCACACATGAGTAAAAATACATATTTCTACGGACAGCCAATCTTTTCTCAACTATTATCGCTGATAGATAAATCGGTGTTAAATCAAATAATATCAAAATACCAATCTGACAGATATTACAAGAGATTGAATACTTGGCATCACCTAGTAAGCATGTTATACTGCTGTTTCAGTGGGGCAAGTGCTCTCAGAGAGCTTACTACGGGGCTTTTGGCCTGCCAAAACAAGCTGATCCATTTAGGTATTCAATTTATACCCAGACGTTCCACTTTATCAGATAGCAACAAAAAACGCAGTAGTATAGTCTTTGCAGACATTTACATGAAATTGTTTAAAAAGTATCGGCACCTTTTGCCGGACAGCCGCTTGAGAATGGAAGTTCTCAATAAACTTTATATTGTTGATTCAACGATTATTAGTCTGTTTAAAGATATTCTCAAGGTAGCAGGACGCCCTAGAAAAGATGGCAAAAGCAAGGGAGGCATTAAAGCTCATGTAATGATTCATGCGGCAGAATTAATGCCATGTTTAGTACGGTTGACCAAGGGAAGTCAGCATGATCATACATTTTTAAAGCAATTACAACTCCCAGAAGGATCCTATGTGGTGATGGATAAAGGGTATATCGATTATAGACAATACGCACAATGGAGTCATCAAGGGATATTTTACATTACTAGAATGAAGGAAAATGCCAGATATCAATCAATAGATGAGCTAGAACTGCCTGAAGATAAAGACTTTTGTGTACTTAAGGATGAAAAAGTTGTTATCAGTTTCAAGACTGATGGACAAGTGCAAGAGCTTCAAAATAGAAGAATAGCCTATTATGATGACCTCAATAATAAATTATTAGTGTTTATGACCAATAATATGGAGTTGGAAGCAGCCACAATAGCGGCCATTTATAAATACCGATGGCAGATAGAGCTTTTATTTAAAAAGCTGAAGCAGAACTTTCCTCTCAAATATTTTCTGGGGGACAACCAAAATGCTATTGAGATCCAAATTTGGAGTGCCCTGATCTGTCTATTATTGATGGAAGTAGTCCGAAAACAGATCAAAAAAAGATGGGCCTTCTCTAATATGGTCTCATTGGTAAGGTTTCACTTGATGGCCTATGTTCACCTTACCCGCTTTCTAAACAATCCAGACCTAGAACTTCAAAAAACAATATATAAAACCAATCAATACCCTTTATTTAGTCCATAGAGGGCTCACTTTTCCAGATTAGAAGAAAACCACTTTATTTTTGCTTAGAATCGCTAAAATTTCTTAGACCAGAGTTTAGTCGGACACTAGTGTTATAAAATTAAGAATTTTGATGAATATATCCGAGGCAGAGTTTTGGATTGCCTATGTTTTACATTCTTACAAATCTTTATAAGTCTTCTCTCCAGCTCTAATGGCTACTGTTAGCAAGTTCTCTTTAGGTGGTAGTGGACAGCTATAGCCTGCAGTGTAAGCGCAGTAAGGGTTGTAAGCCAGGTTAAAGTCTAGCAAAATACTCTTACCTCCATCATGTTTAAGCTCCAGGTATCTGCCTCCACCATAGGTTTCTGCGGCACTGGTTTCATCAGCAAAAGCCAGGAATAGCACTCCTTCCTGTACATTTTCCATTATGAGAAGCTGCTGTTCTTTGTCGTCAAGTGTAAAAGTGGCATAACCGTACTCCAGGTATTCTTCCGGTTCACCTTCGCTGGTAGCTAACTCCCTTACTTCAGGGTTTTCTTTGGGGGTAAACCGAGCTTTAATCTTATATTTTTGATCTGGAGGGAAGAATTTAAGACCTTCAAATTTAATGTTTTGCTCCACAAAAGGAGATTCATTGGAGTTGCGCATAAATGACTCCTGAGCTTCCCGTTTTTTATCTATTTCAGCTTTGTATGATTCGGGCGATTGTCCTTGAAATGAATATATAAATATGATGATAACCACTACTACTACAGCGCCAATTATCCCCTTGTTTCTACTCATATTTTAAAGTATGTTTTCATCTGCGAAGCTAAAATAGCCATTGTCAGTGAAAATGATATGATCTAGTACAGGGATTTCTAAAAGTCTTCCACCTTCTTTCATTTTTTTGGTAAGCGAGATGTCTTGCTGGCTCGGGTTGAGGTTGCCTGATGGGTGGTTGTGGATTAGTATTATGCCACAGGCCAGTTCCTCCAGGGCTGATTTGAATATAATTTTAGGGTCTGCCACCGTGCCGGAGACGCCGCCGCTGCTGATGAGTTGCTTTTTGATGACCATATTCCGGCGGTTGAGTATTAAGATCCAGAATTCTTCATGGCGGTTATCTAATAACTCGGGTGCTATTATTTTGTAAACATCTTCGGAGCAGGTTATTTGAGGCTTTTTTACTGCTTCAGTTTCTTTTCTTCTGCGACCTAGCTCTAGTGCACTAACTATGCTTATGGCTTTAGCTTCGCCAATGCCTTTAAACTTCATCAGGTCTTTTACTGAAAGCTTAGCCAGTTGATTCAGGTCATTGCCATTTTCGCTTAAAATGTGTTTGCTTAAATCTACTGCAGAAAGAGATTTAGTGCCGGAGCCGATCAGTATGCCTATGAGTTCGGCTTCAGAGAGTGCAGCCCGTCCTTTGAGGAGGAGTTTTTCTCTGGGGCGATCTTCCTCTGCCCAGCTTTTGATGTTTAAGTAATCTGAGGTGCTCATAAATCATCCGCTAATGGTTGGATGATATATAAGTTATTACTTTTTGAGGTAAAATGATAATAAAAAAGCCTTACCTCTGGTGAGATAAGGCTTCTAATATCTTTCCTTACTAATTAAAGGCTGTTAACTAATTTCATTAGTTTAGACTTTTGGTTAGCAGCTTTTTTGCGGTGAATTACATTCTTTTTAGCTAATTTATCTAGCATAGATGTAACCTTTTTCAACAATTCCTGCGCCTCAGATTTATCAGTAGTATCTTTTAACCTTCTAACGTAAGTTCTGGTTGTTTTATGCTGATACTTGTTTCTTAATTTTTTTGCATTATTAGATCTGATTCTTTTTAATGCTGACTTATGATTTGCCATATCTGATATTTATTCGACTTCGCTCTTGTTAATTTTGAGTGTGCAAAGATAGAGGTTATTCTATTATATGCAAAATCTATTTTAAGAATAATTTTTTAATAAAATATGTATACCCACTCATAAATGAGAATTTTCATCAAAAAAATGGTCTTCTCGCTGCTTTTCCTAATCCTTTCGGCTTTTAATAAGTACTGGGGTTTTTATGGGCATCAAAAAATTAGTCGTTTGGCAGTGTTTACCCTGCCTGTAGAAATGATAGGTTTTTATAAACATAACATCCGCTATTTAACAGAAAATGCGGTTAATCCGGATAAAAGAAGGTATGCAGTAGAAGGAGAGGCGTCCAGGCATTTTATAGATGTAGACGTTTATGGAGATAGTGCCGTGTATACAATGCCCAGGTATTGGCAAGATGCAGTAGAAAAATATACAGAAGATACTTTAAAGGCATATGGAATAGTGCCCTGGCATGTGTATAGAATGAAAGGGTGGCTTACGGATGCTATGCGAATCAGAGATGGAAAAAGTATTTTAAGGTTATCAGCAGAAATAGGTCATTACATTGCAGATGCTAATGTGCCATTACATACCACAGAAAATTATAATGGTCAGCTTACCGGGCAACGGGGAATTCATGGCTTATGGGAGTCTCGGTTGTCAGAGCTTTTCTCGGAGGATTATGATTTTTTTGTCGGACGGGCCGAATATTTAGATAATGCACAATTGGCTATTTGGGAAGGCGTGGTTCATGCCCATGAAGCACTGGATTCGGTTCTTTCTATGGAAATAATGGCCTCAGAAAAACTAAAGGAAGACAAGAAATATAGTTTTGAAACCAGAGGTAGCGCTACTATAAAAGTATATTCAAGGGAGTTTTCGGAAGAATATCATCAGATGCTTGATGGAATGGTAGAGCGACAGATGCGGCGCGCAGTGAAAATGGTTGGCGATTTCTGGTATACCTGCTGGGTAGATGCCGGGCAACCTGATCTGGAAAGTGTCATAGATGTGGAATTTACAGAAGAGGAATTAAATGCCATGAAAGAAGAGCTGAAGCAATGGAAAGAGAAAAGATATAGTAGTCGGCAGCATGACAATTAATCACTTATTCCAGGTTGCTTTTTAGTTTTTTCAATCCTTGCTCATAGTCAGGTGCTAATACGGCTTCTAAGTCTATGAAGTGATACATCATTCGCGCTATCATGCCTGGTTTTTCTTCATAGGTCCAGGTGACTAAGGTGCCTTCGTCTGTAGGTTTTAATATTAATAAGGCATGAGTCTCGCCTCCAAAACCGAAGTCCATTTGCATGTCTACCTTTTTATTATCTTCGGCATCTACTATCCACATGGCACCGGAGCCTACCTCCGCACTTTCCCAGGTCATTTTGGCGCCAACACCGCTATCGGGGCCTTCAAATGAGTATTTAGCACTAGGATCCATCTCATACCAGGGGGACCACTCATTAAATTTCTTCATATTATTAATGGTGCTGTATACCTTTTCCTTAGGGGCATTGATAGTAATCGATCGATCCATATGTACTTTTGAAGGGCCGGTGATGAGCAAAATAGCGGCAAGGAGCAGAATAACTCCTAAGATGGAGAGTAGTACTTTTCCTGTTTTCATAATCATGAGGTTTAATACAATATAGTAATATTTGGCAGTTGGAGCAATATCTTATTTTGCTACAGATTTAATAAAACCATGTAATGTTAAAACTGCATGTAAATTCCCTTAGTTTTGTCTTATGAATTACCTATCAGTAGATAAAATATCAAAATCATTTGGAGCCAGGGTGCTCTTTCAGGATATCTCTTTTGGAATAGAACAAGGACAAAAAGTAGCTTTAGTAGGTGTAAACGGAAGTGGGAAGTCTACACTATTGAAAATATTGGCTGGCCTGGATGTACCTGATACTGGAGAAGTAGTAGTAGCTAATGACGTAAAAGTTACTTTTCTGAATCAGCAGCCTGAATTTGATAATTCTCTTTCTGTGATAGAAGCAGTGCTGGATAGTGATGAGCCTGTGGCTAAGCTGGTGAAGGAATATGAGCATTTACTAGTGAAGTCGGCCACAGACCCTAGTGCTACTGACCAGCTTACTACCCTTATTACGCGTATGGATGAGTTAGATGCCTGGAATTATGAAAGCCAGGTGAAGGAGATATTAGGTAGACTGGGTATTCATGATCAGCAACAAAATATAGATTCTCTTTCCGGAGGTCAAAAGAAAAGAGTGGGTTTGGCTAAAACATTATTGGAAAAACCTGATCTGGTTATTTTAGATGAGCCTACTAACCATTTGGATCTAGAAGCGATTGAGTGGTTAGAAGAGTACCTCTCTCAGAGCCAGATGGGTATTATTATGGTAACTCACGATCGTTACTTTCTGGAGAGTGTTACTAATGAAATTATAGAGTTAGACCAAAGTCAGATTTTTAAATATTCTGGTAACTATTCTTATTTCCTTGAAAAGAAGGCGGAGCGTGAACAGAATCAGCAGGCTGAAAAGGAAAAGGCCAAAAACCTGTACGGCAAGGAGCTGGATTGGATCAGAAGGCAGCCAAAAGCAAGGGGAACCAAGGCCAAATACAGAATTGATGCTTTTGAAGATATTAAGAAAAAGGCGCATCAGAACCTGGAAAAGCAGCAGCTTGAATTAGAGGTAAAGGGAAGAAGGCAGGGCGGAAAAATTTTAGAGATAGATTCCATATCAAAGTCATTTGGAGAAAAGGAGCTGTTTAAACACTTTTCATATATTTTCAAGAGAGGTGAGCGTGTAGGTATAGTGGGCAAGAATGGAACCGGTAAATCTACTTTTTTAAATACACTTACAGGTAGCATTAAGCCTGATGAAGGTGAAATAGTGAAAGGAGCTACTACAGCAATTGGCTACTATAAACAGAAGGAACCCGAATTTAAATCAGGAAGTAAGGTGATAGATGTGGTGCAGGAGATTGCTGAGGTAATTACCATGGCAGATGGCAGCACAGTAACGGCTTCCAGGTTTTTGACTTTATTCAATTTTGCTCCGGCAGCGCAGCATGATTTTGTAGATAAGCTCAGCGGTGGGGAGAAAAGGCGCTTGCAGCTGCTATGCGTTCTTGTGCAAAATCCTAACTTTTTAATTCTGGATGAGCCTACCAATGACCTCGATCTAATTACCTTGAGAACTTTAGAAGATTTTCTAAGTCAGTTTCAGGGCTGCCTTATCATAGTATCTCACGATAGGTATTTTATGGATAGATTGGTAGATCACCTGTTTGTGTTTGATAAGACCAATGAAATTCAGGATTTCCCGGGCAACTACTCTGTGTACCGAGAATATGCTAAAGCTAAGGAAGAAGCTGAAAAGGCCGAAGTAACTAAAGTGGAAGCCGAGCCTAAAACGGTAAAAGTAAAAACCGATGAAGGCAGAAAGATGTCTTATAATGAAAAGCGGGAGTTTGATACTTTAGAAAAGGATATTGAGAAGCTCAATAAAAAGAAAGAAGAACTGCATGAATTAATGAACTCCGGCGAGCAGGATCATGTAAAGCTTAATGACTGGGGTGCAGAACTGAAAGCCATAGAAAATGAGCTCGATGAAAAGGAAATGCGCTGGCTGGAATTATCTGAACTCTCATAAATAGGAACATAGAAGATTATTTTTTAAAATGGCATTTATTTTAGTGTCATTCAATTAAATAATACATGTTTAGAGATCAGTTTAAAGCTGGTAAGGAGGTTTCTCCTGAAGGTTTTAGGTTTAGAGGTCTGGAGGCTTCGAGATTAGAAGCCCTCACAGATACTGTATTTGGCTTTTCTATTACTTTGCTGGTAATTTCCGTTTCAGTACCTACTACTTATTTGGAGTTGCAGGTTTCTATGTATGGCTTTTTGGGCTTTATATTCTGTAGCATGGTTTTGCTTGCTATCTGGAATGGCCATTATAAGTATTTCACTAAATATGGGCTGGAAGATAACTTTAATAGAACCCTTAATTTTATTTTCTTATTCATTTTACTCTTCTATGTATACCCGCTGAAGTACTTGTTTAATATATTAGGTACGGTGGTATGGTTAAAGGTTATGCAGTGGTTTGGTGTTCATTCGGCAGCAATGGCTTTAAAAGCTAATGAAATGCAACATGCTAACCTCAATACAGAGCAGTGGGCTGATCTCATGGTGCGGTTCGGAATAGGCTTTTTTCTTATTTATCTGATCTTTTTTCTTTGGTACTGGCGAGCGCATAAAAAGGCTCAAGAATTACAACTTAATAAACGCGAAAAGGAGCTTACGCTTCGAGAGGTTCGTAAATATGCTTTGATAACGGGAGTGCCATTAGTGTCAATGCTCATAGTCTGGATTTTTGGTGGATCAGCATCCGGCTGGGCTGGCGTTGTTTATCTTTTGAATGTTATCATCCTCATCCGTGAGCGCAGAGCCAGGAAAAAGCTCAGGGCCACTGTAGCTTAAACATCATTTCCAGATTATTTCAATGACTTTTTCAGGAGTAGCCAGGGTAGTTCTTTTAGCATTTTCTATTTTTTTTATAGTTACAATGCCTTTTTTGTGACGTAGAGACTTTTGAGAAATAACATTCACTTTATCAGATTTATGAAAGGCTACTATATTTTCACTGGTCAAAGCTATTTCTACTTCATCGGTTTTTGAGGTGATGGTTTCTGACGTTACAGGTGAAGGCTGTTCGGCAATAAGACCAAGTAGATGATTAACGTTAGGTACTCCATTGCCTATATAATTATTAGGGAAGGCATGTAGATGGCAAGAAGCTTTTAGTGTTTTGATCAGTTCTTTGTTCCTCAGGTTGGGGTTTGCTCCTTTAACTGAGGCAATAATACTGGTAATAACCGGTGCTGCGAAAGATGTTCCTGTAGCAGAAAAGCAAGAGAGGTCAGGTTTTACATATGACAAGCCTTCAGGGCCAATGGCGCTATAAAACTGCTTGTTCCATTCCTGGTGTCCGGTGGCGCCTACGGTTATCACACCTTCGGCATCGGCAGGTAGCGCTACTACCTTGAACTTATTGCTGCCATCATTTCCTGCAGAGATTACTATGATCATACCTTTCTTTTTAGCTGCTATGGTGGCAGCTCGTGAAATGGCACTGCTTTTACCGTCAGCATCTGCCGGGGAGTAGTTTTCTTTAGGGTTAGTAAAGCCTGTAGAATAACCCAATGATGAATTTACGATGCTAACGCCTTGCTCATGCATCCATTCCAGAGCGGCTACCCAGTAGTCCTCTTCTCCACGATGCTCTTTGTCTCCCTGATCAGTTCGGGCCAGGTAGTACTGAGCTTTGGTGGCCAGGCCAAAATATTTGTCCTTAGCAGCAGAATAACCTCCTATATACTTCCATACTTTGGTGCCGTGGTGATCTTGAAGCCTTTTTTGACCTATGTAGGGATCGGTAACGTCTTCTTCAATATAATTTTTGTAGGCTGCCACCTGACCTTTTTCAATAATGGGTATAAGCGTTTCGTCTTTATTGGCTCCCAGAAAACCGCCATCTATAATCCCGATTTTTACTCCTTCGGCATGCCAATGTAGTTTTATGAGGGTGTCAGCTTTTATTTGTTGTAAGGCTAGATTGCTGTCTCCAAACTGAGCGGTGGAGCACACTTTTATGTTTTGATTGACGAGATCAATGGATTCTATAAATCCTATTTTTATTAACGTCTGTTCTTCAGTTTTGGTGAGTTGAGCGGTTACGGCATTGAGCCACTTAGATTGGTGTTGAATAGTAATTCCTAAGGCCTGAAGGCTGTCTTTGTAGATGTCAGAAACGGGAAAGTCTAAGTAGTCAGAAGCATTTTTATTGGATGAAAAAGCAGTTTTGTCTTTGAAGTATATCCAGTATTTTTGTTGAGCACCGCAGGTCAGACCATAGAAAAAAATGAAAGCAATAAGTATTAGTTTTTTCATCATATCTATAAGGCCCGTTTAATCTTCACCATTTAAAAAATAATGCTATGCGCTACCAACCTATAAATAAAGAGCTTTTTGTTAGAAATAGAGCAAGATTTGCTGATTTATTGAAGCCTAATTCATTGGCCGTTTTTAATTCTAATGACATTATGCCTACCAATGCTGATGGCACTATGGCTTTCAGGCAAAACAATGATATTTATTACCTCTCCGGCATAGATCAGGAGGAGAGTATTTTGGTGCTGTACCCTGATTTTCATAGCGATAGACTGAGGGAAATTCTTTTCTTGAGGGAGACTAATGAGAACATAGCGATATGGGAAGGGCATAAGTACACCAAGCAAGAAGCTGAAGAGGCAAGCGGCATTCCATCTGTTTATTGGCTAACTGATTTTGAAGGTATTTTTCAAACCTTAATGGGGGAGGTAGAGCATGTTTACCTAAATACTAATGAACATATAAGGTCAGCGGCAGATGTGGAAACCAGAGATGCTCGGTTTATAAAAAGCTGTAAAGAAAAGTACCCACTTCATAAATATGAGCGGGCTGCTCCGCTTATGCATCACCTGAGAGCCATAAAATCTGAATGGGAAATAGATGCTTTGCAGAAAGCATGTAATATCACAGAGCAAGGATTCAGAAGGGTGCTTAATTTTGTAAAACCGGGTGTGATGGAATATGAGGTGGAAGCGGAGTACATTCATGAGTTTGTGAGGAGCGGGTCAAGGGGCTTTGCTTATTCACCAATAGTGGCCTCTGGAGCTAATGCTTGTGTGCTTCATTACATTGAAAACAGCATGGAGTGTAAGGAAGGCGATTTATTGCTCATGGATGTAGGTGCAGAATATGCGAACTATAATGCAGATATGACCCGAACTATCCCTGTTTCAGGGAGGTTTACTAAGCGGCAACGTGAAATTTATGAAGCAGTACACCGGGTAATGAAGGAGGCTATGCAAATGTTAGTGCCCGGAAATGTAATAGCACAGTATCATAAAGAGGTAGGGCTGTATATGCAAAGTGAGTTGCTGGAACTGGGCTTGCTAGATAAAACTGACCTTAAAAATAGCACCGAGTTGCAGCCGGCATATAAAAAATATTTTATGCACGGTACTTCTCACCATTTGGGTTTAGACGTGCATGATGTAGGCAACATTTACCAGGAAATGAAGCCTGGAATGGTGTTTACCGTTGAGCCAGGAATCTACATCAGAGAAGAGAATCTGGGCATCAGGCTGGAAAACAATGTTGTGATTACTGATGATGGTTTAATAGACCTTATGGAAAATATTCCTTTAGAAGCCGATGAGATCGAAGAGATAATGAACTCTTAGTCGCTTTGTGGAATTATTTTCCGCTTTGCTACCAAAAAATCATCAATTCACTTCAGTGTGAAGCTCAGAAACAGGCTCTCTTTTTTCAGAGTTTTTGCTCCAATTTTTATTGGAAGGCATCATAGTATTCAATTTAAGATTGGCCTTTTCTCTCCATGCTGCTATGCGAGAGGCCTTTTTCTTAGCGTATCGGTATAAAACATAAATTGCAATGCCACTATAGATAAACGTTAATATTGTTACGAACATAGTTTTTCAGTTTTAAGGTTTACTAATTATTATTCAACATAAGTGCCATACTATTATGAATGATCCAAAAAATATAATGAACTCCGATAAGGCGCCAGAGGCAGTAGGCCTATATCCACATGCAAGAAAGGTGGGCGGTTTACTCTTTCTCTCTGGGGTAGGGCCTAGAAAAAAAGGCAGTAAACAGATTCCTGGAGTTACCTTAAATGAAGCGGGCGATATAGTGGCTTATGATATAGAAGCCCAGTGCCATGCGGTTTTTGAAAATGTCAGGTTTATATTGGAAGATGCTGGCAGCAGCTGGGATAAATTGGTAGATGTTACGGTATTCCTTACCAACATAAAGGATGATTTTGCCATCTATAATAAAGTTTATGCTCAATATTTTAAAGAAAATCAGCCTTGCCGAACTACGGTAGAAGTGAATGCACTACCCACACCAATAGCCATAGAGCTGAAGTGCGTGGCAGAGGTGTGATGAAATGTGGGGCTGATTTTTGTTTTATTTCATGTTAGATTTTTTTAATAATTGACTCTTTCAATGAGATTTTTAGGTGTTACTTTGTGTGAAATTATTTTTTATGAAAAAATTATACTTAGGATCACTTTTTTTAATATTCGCTTTAGCGAATTACGGTAATGCTCAAACGGCAACCTGGTCTACCGATTTACCTGAAAAATCTTCTTGGGAGTATATCTCTCCATATGGTCAGCTCTTATTGGTGTCTGAGAATAACTTGACATCAATAAATTCTGAGGATGGTCAGGTGGTGTGGACCAAAAGCGTGCCTCAAAACTTGATGTATAATGAGGTGTCTCAATTTGAAAATACACCATATTTTCAAATCAAGAGAGGTGGAGAGAAGATGTTGCTTGATTATAGAACAGGGGAATCCATCCTTGAATCTTCTGCTATTAAAATTCCACGCCTTGATACATTAATTATTTTGCCACAATCAGATTTACTGGTGTTGAGTGGAATTAATCAATCAGCATCTCACGAATTGGCTATTTATGATTTGGCTGCAAAAAAGGTTTTATGGAGAGATCATTCAAATGAATTACTACAGAGTGCCGTTCTTACCAAAGATAAGGATGTGCTTTTCTGTACTTCGAGTAAATTGTATTTGATTGATGGGGAATCGGGTAGTATGAAATGGCAAGCATCTAAAGAGGCAGGATCTGTGGCCGATTTATTCTTAGATTCTTACAGAGACTTAGCTTTTGTCGCCAGTCATAGACCTGGATCTACCGTAATACAAACGAAATATCAAGGGTATAGCTTAAAAACAGGTGAGCCTACATGGTCAAGCTCTTTGGCTGTTGCTGGTCCTATTTTCCCTGTTAATTTTGTTAAAGGAGGAGTGGTGATCAATACCTCAGTTCCACTTGCTGTAAAAGCAAATTTACTAGACCCTTATACTCAAGAGGGAGTATGGGGAAATAAAGGTAGAGGGATAAAAGTTAAATCTCCGCCAAAACATGCAATAGAGTTTGAGCAGGGTACGTTGCTGGTTTTTAGAAATAAAATAGGTCCTCGTTATATCGGGTTTGTTGATTCTGAAAACCAGGTAAAAGTAGAAAATGTTGAAATGAGAGGAGATATATACCTCTGCTCTACATATGGAAAGCAAATATTAATTGTTGGAAAGAAAGATTTTAAAATTATTGATCCTTTATACGGTACGGATAATGGTAATTCTATAAAAACTGAACTTTCTTTAATAGACCAGCATGGTGATAATTTATGTCTCTTTGATAAAAGTAAAAGTATACTTTATAAGTATAATTTGAAGTCAGGTGAGTCTGCCGAATTAGTTAAAAAATTAAAGACGGAGGCAAAATCAAATATAGAATACTTAGAAGTGACTGAGTCAGGTGTTCTATTGAGTAGTTCAGAAGAGTTAATTCTGATTGATTTTGAAGGTAAGGTGGTGTATGATAAGGTATTTAATGTTCCTGCCAATAGACACCTTAATGATTTGGAGAAAGCAAAAAATGTAGCAAGATCATATGAGCAATCTACATGGGGTGATGAATTGGTCGATGATTCTGATGATCTAAGGATCGCAATTAATAAGTTAAAAGCTGATGGGAGTTCGTTTGAAGTGAAAGCTAATAGGTTCTCCTCACCGTCAGAGTATACTTATTTGGTGACTGAAGAGAATGAGGTTTTGGTATTCAATAAGATCAAAATAAGTACGGGTGAAATAGAGAGTCAAATACAAATGGGTAGCTCAAAAGAGGTGAGTTATTATGTTGATTTTACTCTTAATAAACTATTTGTAGTGGAAAGTGGTATTATTTTAAATCAATATGATTTTTAGAGAAGAGTCACAGATGCATATTCTGCTCTACTGAAGAACAGATTTTGATAAAAAGCATGAGGCCGTTCAAATTTTTTGAACGGCCTCTTTTCAATAATTTGACTAATTACTTAAGGGTTATACGGCAAAGCTTTCTCCGCATCCGCAGGTGCGGGTGGCATTAGGATTGATAAACTGAAATCCTTTACCATTAAGTCCGTCTGAGAAGTCAAGAGTTGTGCCTAGTAAATATAAAAGGCTCTTCTTGTCTACTAATATTTTTATTCCTTTGTCTTCAAATATTTCGTCTGAAGGCTGAACTTCTGCATCAAACTTAAGGTCGTACATCAGGCCGGAGCATCCTCCTCCCTGTACTAATACTCTTATGTTATGATCAGTAGATTTTCCCTCTTCCGATCGAAGAGATACTAATTTTTCTTTTGCTTTATCAGTTACATTAATCATAGTTTCTTTTATTTAAGCTACCGGGTTCAGAACCACACTAAAAACCGTGAGGGTATTTGAGTCACGGCCATAATATAATTTATCCAAAGCATCATATACACCGCTCGCTCTGAAGTAAGAGGTATTATGCTCTTTATCTCCTTTGGCTATCCACTGTATAGTGTAGCTACTTTCCTTCTCTTTATAATGTTTTACGTACTCCAGCATCTTTTGCAGAGCATCCACCTTATCAAACCCCATTACAGAGTGAAAAAGGAATGATTGATTATGCCTGGGGTTGATGGTGATCAGATCCAGCTTCACTTTTCCTTCCATATTGCCATATTCAAACATCAGTGCGTTGCTCCTTAATCCTAAATGGCTCTTAATCTCTCTCTGAATTCGTGCTGCTTCTACATGTACGTCACCGGAAGTTTCCATCATCATAGCAGTAATCCTAATTCTTTTTCAATAATTTTAAAATAAAACTTCACCCCAATTTAAAAAGTTTCAAACTTTAAGCAAAGTTATCTAAAACTAGACTTATCCCCTAAACGTAATTCTATGATAAAAGTTGAGCACATTGGTATAGCCGTAAAAAATATTAAAGATTCTAATGATATTTTCGCCAGGCTCTTTGGCCAGCAGCCTTATAAATTAGAGGCTGTGGAGTCAGAAAAAGTAAGCACTTCTTTCTTTCAGCTGGGAGATACTAAAATAGAACTCTTGGAGGCTACTGATGCAGATTCTCCCATAGCTAAGTTTATAGCTAAAAGGGGAGAAGGCATACATCATATTGCTTATGAGGTAGCTGATATAGAATCGGAAATGAAACGACTGTCAGAGGAAGGGTTTACCCTCCTGAATGAAAAACCTAAAAAAGGAGCAGACAACAAGCTTGTGTGTTTCTTGCATCCTAAATCTACCAATGGAGTATTGGTAGAGCTATGCCAGGAAATTACTTCTGACGCTTAAAGCTTTTAAACGTTTTAGGAGACTCAGTACCATACTGCACAGAGTTATAGTGCTTAAGTTTTTTCTTTCCTAAAGAAGTTTTATACTGAGGCTTAGGACCACAGCTGGTAAGTAATGTCAGGCTGGTAAGTAATAAACAGAAATATTTAATTGTAGTCTTCATCTTCTTTCCTCTCTTTCAGTTTTATAATCAATTACCGGCGGGTAATTATCAGTAAATAGGCTTGAGGGGCACATTTGTAACCTGTGATGAACATGGATTGAAGATATACGCTTACCTTTGTAAGATAAATGACGAAATACATCGACGAGTGGAAGGTGAATGGCCTTCTTCATGATTAAAAAATATTATAATGAGCGAAAAACGAACAGAAATAGGCCAGTTAGGTGAGTTTGGGCTAATTGATAGATTAAGTGAGAATTTCACAAAAACGAATAGCGAAACGGCTTTGGGTATTGGTGATGATGCAGCCCTGATAGATAGCGGAGATCATTATACCGTGCTTTCTACTGATATGCTGTTAGAAGGAATTCATTTCGACCTATCATTTATGCCATTGCAGCATTTGGGGTATAAGGCGGTAGCTGTAAATGTATCTGACATTGCTGCTATGAATGCCACTCCAAAGCAAATTACCATAAGCCTCGGCTTGAGTAACAGGTTTTCTGTAGAAGCTGTAGAAGAGCTTTATAGAGGAGTGAAGGCTGCTTGTGAAAGCTTCAATGTAGATTTAGTGGGTGGAGATACTACTTCTTCTGGTAGCGGACTGGTAATTTCTGTAACCGCAGTAGGAGTAGCTGATAAGGACAAGATATCTAAAAGAAGTGGTGCTCAGGTAGATGATGTGATTTGTGTTACTGGTGATTTAGGAGGCGCTTACATGGGCTTGCAGGTGCTAGAGAGAGAAAAACAGGTGTTTTTATCTAACCCTAACATGACACCTCAGCTAGATAAATATGATTATATAGTGCAAAGGCAATTAAAGCCTGAGGCCAGAATGGACATCATACATGAATTGAAAGATTTAAAAGTGGTGCCTTCGGCGATGATTGATATTTCTGATGGTCTGGCTTCAGAGCTGTTTCATATCAGTAAGCAATCTCAGGTTGGTATGAGAATTTTTGAAGATAAATTGCCTATTGATAAGCAGACTTATGATACCGGTTATGAGCTGAATATTGATGCTACTACCGCTACCTTAAATGGAGGAGAAGATTATGAGCTGCTTTTTACAGTGTCTAAAGTTGACATGGAAAAGCTGAAAAAGCATCCTGATATTCACTTTATAGGAGATGTACAAGAGCTAAGTGCAGGTAATATTATGATTACTAAAGGTGAAAGAGAAGTGGCACTACAGGCTCAAGGCTGGAATCACTTTAATCAGTAAAAATATTAAAGAGTTATCTCTAAAGTAATTATGGCTTTAGAGATAACTTGATTTCTTAATCTATGGGATAAGGGATGTATACGAAATTGGTGAAATCCTCATCTACCACAAACAGGCAGCAGAATTCATCAGGATCTTTATAAGCTTCTTTAAATTCCTCAACAGCTTCATCACTTACTATTTCTCGTTGTATAAACTCATCTAAATAAGAAGCATTATAATTCCAGTTTACGGCCAGTTCGGTTTTGCCAATTAATAATTGACCGATAGGCAATTCTATTTTTGATATAGGGAATATAGGATAATCAGAGAACTTTCTTTTTCTAATCTGGTAAGAGGCTTCTTTAAGCGTGTCGGCCACCACCACAAAGTCTTCCGATATTTGGCCCAGATACTTTCCGTTTAGTTCCGGATCATTGTTCATAGCAATTTCTGAATTTTAGTGATATGCAAAATTAATAAAACCGATGGTTTTAGCAGTTATTCTAATTACGCTGTGAACCGATAATTGTTTAGTTATGGCGCATCCACTCTTCAGTGAAGGCTTTTATCTGAGGGAAAAATTCATCAAATTCCTCTTTAAATTCTTCCTTAGAGGCTACTAGGTCATCTGCCGCTTGCTCCATTTTAGAAAGAAATTTTGTTCTGTGAGAAAGTCCTGTTAAGGCACTGTCTATGCCTTTAACCTCCCTATAGTTAAGTAACCAGTTGCCTCGCTCCATGTAGCCAAACATTTCATTGGCCTTTTTGGGAATATGTTCAGATAAAGTTTTTAAAGATTCATATACCTGTGCGGAAAACTGTTCTAAACTGGTGTGGTGATGCTTTTGCCACTGAGAGGCCAGAAAGTAATCATAAAACAGATCTACTATTACACCGCTGTAGTGCCTGTACTTTTCAGAAAGACGACGTTTGCTTTGGATGACTATTGGGTGGGTGTCAGTGTATTCGTCGATCTGTCGATGGAGTAAAATTCCTTTTTGTAAGTCGCCTTCATATTGCTCATACCTTTTCCCTTTCACAAAGTCCCCGATAAGGTTTCCTACCAGAATCTGAGTGTTATCTCCGGATAAATAAGCGTGTGCAAGAAGATTCATAATAAAAGTTAAACGATAAAGTAAATGATAATCTTGAAAAATGTCATCATGAAAAGCAGGTTGTTTCATGTTAATTTCAGGTAGATGCTATAATTAGTGGTATAATTAATGAAATTCAGATATATTTATCGCTTAGCCTTATGTAACAGTATTGATATGGCTAGGTTAAAGTCACGTTTGTATGCCAGAAGATGTATATGGTCAAGCATTGCTAGACTATCATAATGGTACGTTTGAGCCACCTCTCCTTATTCATAATAATTACGGAGAGCCCGAAGAGATGCCTGTAGAGGTGTTTTTTAGGGAGCCAGATGATCTATCTGATATGGAGAACTATGCTATAGAATTATGTGATGGTGTAGTGTTGGATGTTGGTGCAGGAGCGGGTGTGCATACCCTTATGTTGCAAGATAAGCTCCATACTGTAGCGCTTGACAGTTCTAAAAAGGCATGCAAAGTGATGAGTCAGCGAGGGGTCAGAAATATTGTACATTCAGACCTGTTGAAGTATCGTCCAGATCGTAAGTATGATACCATCCTGATGCTGATGAACGGAACCGGAATTTTGGGAACACTACGGGCATTTAAAAATTTCCTCACTTTTGCCAGAACGCTACTCACTGAAAATGGCCGTATAATTATAGATTCCAGTGATATTGAATACTTGTATGAAGAAGGAGAATATCCTGACTACTATTATGGACAAGTAGAATATCAGTTTGAATATAAGCAGGAACAAGGAGAACTGTTTAAATGGCTTTATATTGATCAGGATACCTTGCAGCGCGTAGCTGCAGAAGTGGGTTGGGCCACCTATGTGGTGTTTGAAGGGGAAGAAGATGAGTACCTGGCAGTACTTCAGCCGTTTAGTTGATTAAATAAAACTAAACCTAAAACCTAACCTTTTATGAATCATCAGTCCGAAGAACCCGGTCTAAGGAAAGTGTTGCGTCCGGTCCATTTGTGGGCTATTGCTGTAGGCCTCGTTATTTCAGGAGAATATTTTGGGTGGAACTATGGCTGGGGTGTGTCTGGCACGGTTGGCTTTCTCATAGCCACGCTCATAGTTACCCTTATGTATGTCACCTTTATTTTTAGCTTTACCGAGCTTACCTCATCTATACCTCATGCCGGAGGTCCATTTGCCTACTCTTATCGTGCCTTTGGCTTTATGGGAGGGTTTATTGCGGGCTATGCCACTTTAATAGAATTCTTATTTGCTCCGCCAGCTATTGCTTTAGCGCTTAGTAGTTATCTGCATTTTCTGCATCCTGCCATACCTATTTTACCCACTTCTATTGCTTGTTTTGTCGTTTTTATAGGCATTAACCTATTAGGAATCAAGGAGTCAGCGGTATTTTCATTGGTAGTCACGTTGCTGGCTGTGGCTGAGCTTATGTTGTATATGGGCTTAGTGGCTCCTGATTTTAAGGTAGACACTTTTATGAGCGAACCTATGCCTTTTGGTTGGTCTGGAGTGTTTGCTGCTTTGCCATTCGCTATATGGTTTTACCTGGCCATAGAAGGAGTGGCTATGGTGGCGGAAGAAGTGAAAGAGCCCAAAAGGAACATCCCGAAAGGATATATTTATAGTCTTATTACACTGGTTTTACTGGCGCTGGGAGTCATGGTGCTCACTGGCGGCGTAACCAGCTGGAGAAATTTGAGTGATATTGATTATCCCCTTCCAGAAGCGCTAAGTGTAGTTTTAGGCAAAGATAATTCGTGGACCAAGCTATTTGCGAGTATTGGCTTATTCGGATTAATAGCCTCTTTTCATGGTATAATTATAGGTTATTCAAGGCAGCTGTTTGCTTTAGCAAGGGCTGGTTATCTACCTCCTGTGTTAGGCAAGGTGAATAAAAAATTTAGAACTCCACACTGGGCTTTGGTAGCTGGTGGAGTAGTTGGCTGTGTGGCTTTGCTATCGGGAACTACTGATCAGGTAATAATAATGAGTGTGCTGGGAGCTTTGGTAATGTATATTATAAGTATGGTGAGTCTTTTTGTATTACGAAAAAAAGAGCCTGAACTCGAAAGACCTTTTAAAGCACCATTTTACCCTTGGTTTCCGGCTATTGCCTTGCTGCTTTGCTGTATTAGTCTGGTGGCCATCATTTGGTATAATCCATTTCTTAGTTTGATTTTCTTTCTGGCACTGATCATTATCATGCTTATTTATGTTGTATTAGGAAAGCATAAAAGCAAGATAAAGGCAGACTTGTTATTAGAAAAGGAACTCTAAGCGTATGGTTTATAAGTATACTGTAAAAAACAATACCTATAATTTTGTAAACCTAAGGCAGCTGATGGCCAAAGCTTCACCACATCGATCTGGTGATGTGCTGGCGGGTGTGGCAGCTAAAACCTATGAAGAGCGCATTGCAGCCCAGATTGTGCTGGCCGATGTGCCTCTGAAGCAGTTCCTGATTGAACACCTTATTGATTATGAAAAAGATGAGGTGACCCGCCTAATTATAGACACGCATCATAAAGAAAGCTTTATAAAGGTGAATTCTTTTACGGTAGGCGATTTAAGAGATTGGCTGCTTTCTGAAGAAACTGCAGGAGCAGATATTGCTAACCTATCTCCTGGATTAACCCCGGAAATGGTGGCAGCTGTTAGTAAACTTATGCGGAATCAGGAGCTAATAGCGGTTGCTAAAAAATGTGAGGTGATCACCCGCTTTCGTAATACATTGGGTTTAAAGGGCTGTTTTTCTACCCGATTGCAGCCTAATCACCCTACAGATGATATAAAAGGAATAGCCGCTAGTATTTTAGATGGACTGATGTATGGCAGTGGAGACGCGGTAATTGGGATTAACCCCGCTAGTGATAGTCCTGCAAGAGTGAGGCAATTGTTAGAGGTGTTGGATATGTTTATTCAAAAATATGAAATCCCTACCCAGACCTGCGTGCTTTGCCATGTTACTACCACTATGGAAATTATAGAGGCTAATGCGCCGGTAGACCTTAATTTTCAGTCGATAGCGGGGACAGAAGCTGCCAATAAAAGCTTCGGGATTGACCTTAAGCTTTTAGATGAGGCTTTGGAAGCCACTCGCTCTTTAAAACGAGGCACGGTAGGAGATAATGTAATGTACTTTGAAACTGGTCAGGGTAGCTGTCTTTCTGCCGGTGCTCATCATGATCTGGACCAGCAGACCTGTGAAGTAAGAGCTTATGCTGTGGCCAGGAGGTATAGTCCGCTGTTAGTCAATACTGTGGTAGGTTTTATAGGCCCAGAATATCTATATGATGGCAAGCAGATTATAAGAGCGGCCTTAGAAGATCATTTCTGCGGTAAGCTCATGGGCTTGCCTATGGGGGTGGACATCTGCTATACGAATCACGCGGAGGCCGATCAAGATGATATGGATAACCTGTTGACGCTGTTGGGAGTAGCAGGCTGCAATTACATTATGGGCGTTCCTGGTGCCGATGATATTATGCTGAATTATCAGTCTACGTCTTTTCATGATGCCCTGTATGTAAGGCAAGTGCTGGGCTTGAAACCCGCTCCGGAGTTTGAAAAGTGGTTGCTAAATTTTGGCATTATGGATGAGCAAGGTAAGATAAGTAGTGCTCAGTCAACACATCTTTTAGAAAGTCTAAACCATTTATAGTTATGGATAAACCTGCGCCTAATAATCAACCAGACCAATGGAAGAACTTGAAAGAATATACTTCAGCCCGAATAGTTTTAGGTAGAAATGGCACTAGCATACCTTTGAAAGAGTCGTTGGCTTTTCAAATGGCTCATGCACATGCCAGAGATGCCGTTTATTCTCATTTAGATATTGAAAAGCTAAAAGCGGAGGTGGAGGCCTTGCCTCAGCAGGTGATTTGTGTAAGCAGTAAGGTCGAAAATAGAGAGCAATATTTAAAACGGCCTGATTTAGGCAAATTTTTAAATGATGCCTCTGCTAAGAAATTAGATGAAATTAATCATTCAGGCTTTGATGTGGTGATCATCCTGGCAGATGGGCTTTCATCTTCAGCAGTGAATAAGCATGCCGTGCCACTATTAAAAGAGTTGCTGCCAAAGCTGCAAGAGGCTCATAAAACAGTCGCTCCCATAATAATCGCAGAGCAAAGCAGGGTGGCCCTTGCAGATGATATTGGAGAGCGATTACATGCCGGGCTATCGCTCATACTTATAGGAGAAAGGCCAGGGTTAAGCTCCCCGGAGAGCCTGGGTGCCTACCTAACCTACAAGCCTAATAAAGGCCTTACTGATGAAAGTAGAAACTGTATTTCTAATATCAGACCTAATGGCTTGGTATACCCCGCCGCCGCAGATAAAATCTTTTATATTATTCAGGAGGCCTTTTCTAAGAAAATATCTGGCGTAAAACTCAAAGACAATATGGGGAATCTCAATGCCTGACTTGTGATATTGGTTTTTTGATTATATTTTACTTTATGAAAAAGATCTACCTACTCCTATTGAGCTTATTGATGGCGAATGTTCTCTATGCTCAAAAAACATTGATTTATTGTGGAAACCTGATAGATGGCAAAAGTGACAAGGTGCAGCAGGAGATGACTATTGTGGTGGTTGCTGATGAGATTGTAGAAGTAAAAAAGGGGTATGCTAAGCCAGTCTCAGGAGATCAAATCATCGATTTAAAAGATAAAACAGTTTTGCCAGGACTGATGGATATGCATGTTCACCTGGAGGGGGAAGCCAGCCCAACTTCTTATATTGATGAATTTAAGTTAAATGAGGCTGATATCGCTTTTAATGCCACAGTATATGCTAAGCGTACTCTGATGGCAGGGTTTACTACCGTTAGAGATCTGGGTGGAAGCGGAGTTAATACAGCTTTAAGAGATGCTATTAATTCAGGCAAAGTAGTTGGACCTAAAATATATTCTGCAGGTAAGTCTATAGCCACCACCGGCGGCCATGCCGACCCTACTAATAGTTACAGGCATGATCTGATGGGAGACCCAGGGCCGCATGACGGTGTTATTAATGGGCCTTATGAAGCAAGAAAAGCGGTACGCCAGAGATATAAAAATGGAGCAGATGTGATAAAAATAACTGCTACAGGAGGTGTGCTGAGTGTTGCTAAAGATGGTTCTGGCCCTCAATTTCAAATGGATGAGCTAGAGGCCATTGTACAAACGGCTAATGAATATGGAATGATCACCGCGGCGCACGCGCATGGAGCTGAGGGGATGAAACGTGCCGTACAGGCAGGGATTACTTCTATTGAGCATGGTACCCTGATGACTCCTGAAATTATGGATTTGATGAAAGAAAAAGGCACCTATTATGTGCCTACCATTTCGGCCGGCAAGTTTGTAGCGGAAAAGGCAAAAATTGATGGTTTTTATCCTGCGCTGGTAGTGCCTAAAGCATTGGCTATTGGCCCGAAGATACAAAGCACCTTTGCTGAAGCTTATAAAAGAGGTGTTAAAATTGCTTTTGGTACAGATGCAGGAGTATTCCCTCATGGAGATAACGGAAAGGAATTTGGGTATATGGTGGAGGTGGGCATGCCTTCGATGAAGGCTATTCAGTCGGCAACCATAATTCCTGCACAAATGCTTAAAATTGATCAGAAATACGGCTCTATTGAAAAGGGTAAAAAGGCAGACATAATAGCTGTGAATGAAAATCCATTAAAAAATATCCACACTATGGAAGACGTGGTGTTTGTGATGAAAGGTGGAGAGGTGTTTAAGAGGTAGGGGTGGCAGAGGATTTTGAGCTCTGCCAGATGATTCTCTAATTATCACTCAAAAAATTCTTCTGCTTATACTTATAACTTAAGTAGGAAAGGGTGTCGCCAAAAGCATTGATGCCAGGCATAAGCTCCTGAGGTACTTCACGACCATTCATGCGAGCAAGCAATAATCCGTAAATACCATTTAAGCAAATTTGAATTTCATCAGTAATTTGGCCGTGAGCCAATTCAAGGCTTTCTTTTATATAAGGTGCGGTATGCTCATAGATCTTTTTAAATTCTTCATCGCTGGTTTTTAAATCATCCATCATTCTAGAGAGCTGATCTACATGATTCTGAACGGTAGATAAATGGCCTTTTTCTTTTATCCCTTCCTTTTCCATCTGAGCCATAATGTCCTTGTACCATTCGGCCATTTCAGTCTTTTCTTCATCACTAACCGGGAAATGCTTAATTACATACTGTTTTATAAGTTCAATATCAAATTCATAGACCCTGATCAGATCTTCGGTCTGATACATGTAAATAATATATTCTGAAATGTTGTTCTGTTTTTTATTTTCGGCTATGTTCATGCTGATCAGTTTTTGAAAGAAATACAAATATTAAAAACTTGAGATTAATGCCTTTAATTTTCTGTTAATAATTAGTATTCTGCAATGTTAGTTAAGTACATATAAATATCTACCTTTGCACTTTTAAATTCTGCCAGTTAGAATCATTTAGAGAGGAAACATTCATACATGGAGCAAATAAGAAACTTTTGTATAATAGCCCATATTGACCACGGTAAAAGTACTCTGGCCGACAGGCTTTTACAATCAACAGGAACTGTAACCGAACGAGATATGCAGGAACAGTTGCTTGATGATATGGATTTGGAGCGCGAACGTGGTATTACTATTAAAAGTCATGCTATTCAGATGGACTATGTTCATGAAGGGCAGACTTATACCTTGAACCTGATAGACACTCCAGGACACGTAGACTTTTCCTATGAAGTGTCACGATCTATTGCAGCTTGCGAAGGCGCCCTGCTCATAGTAGATGCAGCTCAGGGAATTGAAGCTCAGACTATTTCTAACCTTTATCTGGCTTTAGAGCACGATCTGGAAATAATTCCTGTGCTTAATAAAATTGACTTGCCTAGTGCTATGCCCGAAGAGGTTACTGATGAGATCGTTAACCTGATTGGTTGTGATCCTGCTGATGTTATTCATGCCAGTGCTAAAGAGGGAATAGGTATTCCAGAGATATTAGAGGCAATTGTAAACAGAATACCAGCGCCGAAAGGCGATCTTCAAAAACCATTAAAAGCCATGATCTTTGACTCTGTATTTAATCCATTCAGAGGAATAGAAGTATACTTTAGGGTTTTTGATGGTGAGATAAATAAAGGCGACAAAGTTAAATTTGTCAATACAGGCAAAACCTATGAGGCGGATGAAATTGGGGTACTAAAACTCAAGCAGCAGCCTAAAGATACTATTAAGGCCGGAAACGTAGGCTATATCATTTCAGGTATAAAGGTGGCCAAAGAAGTGAAAGTGGGGGATACCATCACCCATGCCAACAGACCATGCGAAGCGGTAAAAGGTTTTGAAAACGTAAAACCAATGGTGTTTGCTGGTATTTATCCTGTAGAGACTAGTGAGTTTGAAGAGTTGAGGGCGTCTATGGAGAAGCTTCAGCTTAATGATGCCTCACTTATTTGGGAACCAGAAACATCAGCGGCCCTGGGTTTTGGTTTCAGATGTGGTTTCCTGGGTATGCTGCATATGGAGATTGTGCAAGAGAGGCTAGAGCGTGAGTTTGATATGACAGTGATTACCACTGTGCCTTCAGTGCAGTTTCATGCAGTAAAAAGTGATGGATCGATAATGAATATTAATGCTCCTTCTGAAATGCCGGAGCCAAATACCATTTCTCATATTGAAGAGCCATTTATCCGTGCTCAGATAATCACTAAAGATGAGTTTATAGGTAATATTATTGGCCTTTGTATGGATAAGAGAGGTATTATCAAAAATCAGGTTTACTTAACTCCGGAAAGGGTAGAGCTTACCTTTGAGCTTCCTTTATCGGAAATTGTATTCGACTTTTTTGATAAACTCAAGACACTTTCCAGAGGTTATGCCTCATTAGATTACGAGCTAATCGGCTTCAGGCAATCAACCATGGTTAAGCTTGATATTATGCTTAATGGAGATAGAGTAGATGCTCTTTCAGCCATTGTGCATAGAGATAAAGCCTATGAGTGGGGTAAAAGATTGTGTGAGAAGTTGAGGGAACTTATTCCTCGTCAGATGTTTGAGATCGCTATTCAGGCCTCTATCGGCACTAAGATTATAGCCAGAGAATCAGTGAAGGCCATGAGAAAGAACGTATTGGCCAAATGTTATGGTGGTGATATTACCCGTAAGAGAAAACTTCTTGAGAAACAGAAGAAAGGTAAGAAGCGTATGAGACAGGTGGGTAACGTAGAGATACCTCAGGAAGCATTTATGGCTGTATTGAAATTAGATTAACATTTTATATTCAAATAAATAGTAAATATTTCGAATGTCTGGAGAAACTATCATTCTTGACGGTAAAAAGGTTGCCGATGATATTAAAGAGGAGATTGCAGAACAAGTAACAAAAATAGTTGATCAGGGAGGAAAGAGACCTCATTTGGCAGCTATATTAGTAGGAGATGATGGTGCTAGCCATACCTATGTGAATAACAAGATTAAGTCTTGTAAAAAAGTAGGGTTCGAATATACACTGCTGAACTTTCCTGATAGCATAAGCGAAAATAAGCTCATGTCAGAGATTGAGCGTATCAATGCCGATGATGATATTGATGGTTTAATAGTGCAGTTGCCATTGCCAGAGCATATTTCATCTACCAAGGTTACAGAAAGAATAATGCCTGAAAAAGATGTAGATGGTTTTACTAACCTTAATTATGGTAAAATCACCTCTAAAAACCCAGGATTAATGCCTGCTACTCCTTACGGAATTGTTGAGCTATTGAAAAGATATGATATAGACATTCTGGGTAAGCATTGCGTAATGGTGGGTAACAGCCGTACGGTAGGTGCACCCATGAGCATCATTATGTCTTACCATGAAAATGCTACGGTTACAGTTTGTCATATTCACACCAAAAATCTGGAAGAGCATACTAAAAAGGCGGATATCCTTATTGTAGCTACCGGTAAGCCAGGTCTAATTAAAGGAGATATGGTGAAAGACGGAGTGATAGTGGTAGATGTAGGTATTACCAGAATAGCTTCAGATGATGCTCCCAGGGGTTATGTGTTAAAAGGAGATGTTGAGTTTGACGAAGTAGCACCTAAGTCTAGTTATATAACTCCAGTGCCAGGAGGAGTAGGGCCTATGACTATTGCCTCTTTATTGCTTAATACATTAAAAGCATCTCAAAGTAGAGCGAAAGGCAAAGTGCTTTAATTCCTGTTTCTTTATGGTATTTCTCGTTTCAGATTCATAAGTTTACTATGAACGTTACGATATGAAATTTTTTACCATACTTATAGGTTGTCTGTTTTGCTTTTTAGGGTCTTCATTTGCTCAGTTTCATACTAAGTCTAAAAAGGCCATTGCCTATTACCGTGAGGCAGATAATCATAGGGTAAGAGCTCAATATAAGGCCGCTGAAGAACTGCTTCAGCAGGCCTTAAAAAAAGACGATGAATTTCAAGAAGCTTATATGCTCTTGGCGTTAGTTTATCAGTCTACCGGCCGGCTAGAGGAGGCAGAGAAGCAAATGACTCATGCTATCTCTTTAGATGAAAAAAATTCACTGGTTTTATTTGAGCTTTCTAAGCTTTACCTGAGGCTTGGGAAGTATCATGAAGTGCTGGAAACTATAAATAGTTATCTGGCTTCTTCACCCACCAATAGAAATCGAATAAGAGACGCTAGAAAGATTAAGGAAAACGCTGAATTTGCTGTTCAGAATTTGAATGATCCTTCTTTGTTTAACCCACACCCTTTAAGCGATACTGTAAATGCCTTTCCTACTCAGTACTTTCCAATAGTAACAGTAGATCAAAATGCTATCATCTTCACACGCCGATTGGGTGCCTCCATGGATTATGATGAAGATCTGGTAATAAGCTATAAACAGGAAGATGGCAGCTGGGGCTTTGCCAAAAGCTTGTCAAAAAATATCAATACAGATGGTAATGAAGGAACCTGTACTTTATCAGCAGATGGGCGAACGCTAATATTCACTTCTTGCTTTGGTAGACCTGGATATGGTAGCTGTGACCTATATATGAGCAAAAAGATTGGAGATGAATGGACTGATCCTGTTAATCTTGGGCCTAAGATTAATAGTAGAGCATGGGAGTCTCAGCCATCACTCTCTGCGGATGGGCGAACACTTTATTTTGTTTCTAACAGACATACCGGAGATGTTGGGCATAGAGATATTTATGTGAGTCATAAAGATGAGAATGATGAATGGTCATCTCCAGAGAATTTGGGAGGAGCAATAAATACAATAGGAGAGAAAATTTCTCCTTTTATTCATCCTAATGGCGTTACGCTTTATTTTGCATCAAATGGTCATACCGGTTTTGGTGGGTTCGATATTTTTAGCTCAGAAAAAACAGAGGACGGCTGGACTCCCGCTAAAAATATGGGATTTCCTATAAATAATAGTGAAGATCAGTTATCTTTATATATAACCGCAGATGGAACCAAAGGGTATTATTCTCATGAAGATTTGCTGGTAGACCAGCGGAGAAGCATACTTTATGAGTTTGATGTGCCGGCGGATTCAAGGGTTAAATACAAGACCTCATATGTGAAAGGTCAGGTGTTCGATGCGAAAACCAAGGCTCCCATTAATGCAGAAATCCAGTTATTTGATTTAAAAAGAAATAAAAAAGTGTCACAAGTAAGTTCTGACTCAATCAGTGGAGATTATCTAATGGTTTTGACAGAAGGTGCCCAATACGGTCTATATGTAGAAAAAAGCGGTTATCTATATAAAAGCCTTTCCTTTAACTATGAGGAGCAGACCGAAGAACCTGTTACTATGGACATTTATCTGGACCCAATTAACGTAGGGATGAAAGTAGTGTTGAATAACATATTCTTCGAGTTAGATAGCTATCAATTGCATAACACTTCCTCTACTGAATTGAATCGTTTAATTGATTTTTTGAGCCACAATTCCATAATACGAGTTGAAATCAGTGGTCACACAGATGACTCAGGCTCTAAAGAGTATAACCAAAACCTGTCATTAAAAAGAGCTGAATCGGTATATAATTACCTGATTAAAAACGGAATTTCCTCAAAACAACTCTCCTATAAAGGCTACGGACAATCCTCCCCAGCCTACCCTAATACCTCAGATAAAAACCGCCAACTCAATCGCAGAATTGAGTTTAAAGTGGTGGATTGAATTTATTTGTGATGTTATCTTGAAAATAGTCAATTTGACTATATAGTACCCTTTGTAGGTGGAAAAGTTATAAAAAAATTTAGATTATGTTGATTTAGTACAAAATTAATTTTTATATTATTATCGAAATTGTACTAACATACATTTAAATCTAAACAAAACAATATGAAGAACTTTTTACTAATTGGTTTCGTGTTGCTGTGTTTTCTGCCTTTGGGAGAGGTGTGGGCGCAGCAAAGGAGCATCTCAGGTAAGGTGACCTCCGCCTCGGATGGATCGCCATTACCCGGAGTGAATGTTTTACTCAAGGGTACAGCTACAGGTACAGTAACTGATATCGATGGAAATTATACATTATCAGTTCCTGAAGAAGGAGGAACGCTTACTTTTTCATTTATAGGTCTATTATCTCAAGAAGTTGAAATAGGATCACGGACACAAGTAAGTGTTGAGATGTCTGAAGATGCTAAGCAATTAAATGAGGTAGTAGTAACTGCAGGAGGTATTGAAAGAGAGGCAAGAGGGTTAGGGTATTCCGTTGAAAATGTAAGCGGTAAGCAATTGCAGCAGGTGGCAGAGCCTGATCCTCTTCGTGCAATGCAAGGTAAAATAGCTGGTGTAAATATATCTGGGTCAGGGGGAGCAGCAGGTAGTGCTACAAGGATAACTATTAGGGGTAATTCTTCTTTATTGGGAAATAATCAACCGCTTTTTGTGGTGGATGGCATTCCATATAACAATAATACTAATGGAACCTTTAATCAATTAACTAGTGGAGGTGCTTATGGTAGTAGAATCGCAGATATTGATCCTAACAATATTGAATCAATGACTGTGCTTAAAGGAGCCGCAGCGGCTGCTCTTTATGGAACCCGAGCATCAAACGGTGTGGTAGTCATTACCACTAAAACAGGAAGAGCTAAAGCCGGGAAACAAGGTTTGCAAATAGCGGTAAATTCCTCTATAGCATTTGAGGAAATTGCTAACCTTCCTGATTATCAAAATACTTATGGGTCAGGTACCAATTATGCATATCAACAAGTTAATGGATCTTGGGGAGCACCTTTTATGGGTACTAGAAATTATGCTAATACCGAAACAATCCCACATTGGTATGCAGGAAGAGATGGGTGGGGAGGTTTGTATGATGATGTGGTTGTTCCATATCAGGCTTACCCAGACAATGTGAAGGATTTATTTGAAACAGGAATATTATTAGATAATTCAATTACTTTAACTGGGGGTAATGAAAAATCGGTTCTTACTACAACCTTATCCAGAAGTGATAATGATGGCTATGTGCCCAATACTAATTTTGCGAGAACCAATGTTAGTGTTGGTGGTCAGTCACAACTAGATAATGGTTTTAATGTTGGGGCTAATATCGCTTATACTAAAACGGTACAAGAAGGAGTACAGTCCGGTGTAGGTTTGTCTGGCTCAAATAATTCATCTGCTTTCGCCAGGGCATTATATCTGGGGCGAAATTGGGATGTGCAAGGGCAGCCTTATCAAAATCCAACTGATTTGGGAAGTGAATTTATGGTAGGAAGAGGTCAGGCGGATAATCCATATTGGTCCTATGAGAATGCGGGTTTTACTACTAATGTTGATCGGATTGTAGCCTCTTTGAACTTAGGTTATGAGATAAAGGATTGGTTAAAGGTAGCATATACAGCAGGGATTAATACTTATACTCAAAAAAACACGGACTTTATTCGTCCAGGTTCAACAGGGCCTTCTTCTAATCCTGGAGAGGGTAGGTTCATTTATGATTTGATACAGTTTGAAGAAATTGATGCTAACCTAACAGCAACATATGAAAATGATTTAAATGAAGATTTTCATTTGAGAGCTATTGTAGGTCATAATATTAATCAACGTACCTCAGATGGGCAGACTACTCAGGGAATTGGTTATGTGGATTTTGATATAGATGATTTAGATAATACAAATAATGTTACGCCTGGAGGTAGAGGGTATTCAAGAAGAAGAATAGTTGGTCTCTATACAGATATTTTACTTGGGTATAAGGATTATTTATATTTAGGAATAACGGCGAGAAATGATTGGTCGTCCACTTTGCCGGTGGATAATAGAAGCTTTTTCTATCCTGCAGTTACATTGTCAGCGATATTAACAGATGCTTTAAGTATTGAATCTAGTTTTTTAGATATGTTAAAAGTAAGCGCTTCTTGGGGTAAAGTGGGTAGTGATACAGATCCTTATCAACTAGCTCCAGTATTTATTATTAATCCTTCTGATGACACTCCTTTTTTAGGAAATCCTACAACGACTCTAACAAGTCAACAACCAGATCCTAACCTTAAGCCACAGCAAAAAACTGATTATGAATTTGGAATTCAGACCAATTGGTTAAATTATAGGGTAGGATTAGATGTGACTTACTATTATAGTGAGGCTGATAATCAAATAGCACCTATATCTTATCCTTCCTCTTCTGGCTATACTTCTTTTCTTACAAACTTTGGAGTGCTTACTAATGAAGGTATAGAGGTTACGTTAAAAGCTACCCCATTACAGTTATCAGGAGGGTTTCGTTGGGATTTGAATGGAACTTTTACACATAATAAAAACCTCATTAAAGAATTAGTGGATGGAGTTGAAGAAATTACTTTTGGTTCTGGATTTGCCGGAGGAGTTATAGCTACTCAGCGTGCTGGTGAAGAGTTTGGACTAATAAGAGGTACGGTTGATGTAAGAGATGATGAAGGTAATCTTTTGATTGACCCTTCTAATGGAGGATTAATACAGGCGCTTGAGCCTGCAATTATAGGTAATCCCAATCCGGATTTTATTGTAGGTCTTACAAATACCTTCTCTTTTAAAGGGTTTACATTGTCAGCTGTTTTTGATTGGACTCAAGGGGGAGATCTTTATTCTAATACAGTAATTTCATTGTTAGGTAGAGGAGTGACTACTGATACTGAAGATCGAGAAATGCCCCGAATAATTCCAGGAGTATATGGTGATCCTAATACGTTAGAGCCTATTCGTACAGAAGAGGGAGCTAAGATTCCAAACAGAACCATGATTGATGAAAATTCTTTATGGTTTGGGAATTCTTTTGCAATTAATGGCTCGGATGAATGGGGTGTTTGGGATGCAACTCGTTACCGATTACGTGAAGTCTCTTTAGCTTATGATTTTCCGCAGGCTTTGTTGAAAAACACTCCTTTTGGAAGTGCTAGAATTTCCCTTATTGGACGTAATCTTTGGTATTCTGCTCCAAATTTCCCTGAGGGAACTAATTTCGATCCAGAGATTAATCAATTTGGCTCATCTAATCAGCAAGGTTTTGAATATAGTGCAACACCTACTCCAAAAAGGTATGCAGTAGCTATCAGGTTTACACTCTAATTGAATTTACTATGAAAAGATATAAACTATATTTTTTGTTAATAATTATTACTGCCTTGAATGGCTGTGGTGATTTTCTAGACATAAATGAAGATCCTAATAACCCTGGTATTGATAATGCACCTGCGAGCCTTCTTTTATCAGGAGTTCAGGTGGATATGTCTGAGTCTTTGGGTATGCAAGTAGGTGGGTTGGGGCAGATTACTTCTTTGTATATGCATCAAATTGTTAGGCGGGGGTCCTTAAATGATTATGGGGTTTCTGGTAATGATGGAGGAATAACTAATCCATGGGATAACTTATTTGCCAATGTTTTAACTGATGTTGATATACTTATTAATGATGCTGAAGCAAGTGGGCAGTTGGGCTACTCAGGTGTAGGTAAGTTAATCAAAGCTTATACATATAGTATAATGGTGGATGTCTGGGGTGATGTGCCTTATACAGAGAGAGGATTGGGTCAGGAGAATCCAGCTCCAGTCTTTGATGATGGTGAAGATATTTATGCTGAAGTTCACTTGTTAATTGATGAAGCTATTGCCGATTTAAGTAGTGATACCCCTGGAGAGGTGGAAGGAGATCTTATTTATGGAGGAGAGTTAGATGAATGGATACGTTTTGGGAATACTCTAAAATTGAAGATGTATAATCAGGTTCGGTTAGTTCAGAATGTAAGTACAGATGTACAGGAGTTGATGGATGCTGATATGTTTATTGATGATATAGAATTTGATTTTGAGTTGAACTATGGTACATCGCAGTCTCCAGATGATAGAAACCCCGGTTATAGTCAGGAATACGCGGAAGGAGCCGCTTTCTATTCGGTAAGTCCTTATTTATTTGAAATCATGACTGGGCGTCAGACATTTTTTCCTCAAGAAGGGAACCCTTTGAATGGTATTTCAGATCCCCGAGCTCCATATTATTGGTATAATCAATTATCACCAGGAGAGGATGCTGAAAATCCTACTTCATATAAAGTAGGTGAATTCGTGTCTATATATGCATTTTCATTTAATATAGATCCAAATGAAGGGTTTGACCAATCTTCATCCAAGTCAATCTTGGGTCTATATCCTGTAGGTGGTGCTTATGATGCAGGAGAGGGTGGTACGGCTAGCTTTAGTGTTGGAAGAGGAGATGCTCCCCTAAGGATGCTTACATACTATGATGTCCTTTTTATTATGACCGAGTTAGCCAATGCTGAGGTTATAGCTGCTGATGAGAGAGTATTATTTGAGCAGGCAATGATCGCTGCATTTAATAAGGTTAATGAAGTGGCTTCTGCAGCCAGTGCTCCGACTATTTCTGATGCAGATAGAAATGATTATATAGATGAAGTATTAGCAATCTTTGATGGGGCTAATCAGGATGATAGGCTAAGGTTGATTATGACTGAAAAATGGATAGCAAGCTTTGGTTTTGGGGTTGATTCCTATACTGATTACAGAAGGACTGGGTACCCTTTACTTCATGATGGTAATACGGACAATCTTAACGTTACGGTAAGAACCAGGGATTATCCTGTGTCGCTCCCTTATAATATAAATGATATTTCACTGAACCCAAATGCACCACCTCAGAGAAGGACTGCTTTGGACAAAGTTTTTTGGGATAATTAAAAGAATACAATAATGAGAATAACAAATATATTATTAATAGCTATGATGGGTATTGCTGCGGCAGCCTGTCAAGATGATGATAAGGTCAGGGTGCCTGACCTGGAAGATGGGGCCAATGTTAGGATTCAACTGGATGCAGATTTTACAAACTTAAATTTTGATGATATTGCTAGCGCTCAGATTCAATACAATGTGTTTTCTGAGAATGAAAATATTGAAAGTATAGCAATTACTATGGTTTATAATAACGCACAAACTGGAGAGGTTAGTGATAGTATACCAGTTGTAACTTATACGCAATCTGATTTTCAAAATGGAGCAATAATGAATGAGACATGGACTGCAGCTGAACTTGCAAGTTTAATAGGGTTGTCAGGTCCTGAAGCATTTAATGGAGGTGATTATATGGAGTTTTTTAATACCACCACACTTACGGATGGTAGAGTGTTTCCTTCAGAAACCATTAATGGAAATTTAAATGTTCCTCCAGGGATAGTTAATTCTGCCGCCACGCAAATATTTTCTGTAGGTTGGACTTCTTTTGTTGCTTGCCCATTGCCTGTAAATTATGAAGGAACCTATAATGTAGTGTTAACTTCTGGGTGTGCAGATGGGTTCGTGCCTGATGATGGACCTAGTGGAACAGTGACTTTGACGCAGGAAAATGGACCAATATATACCTTAAGTGATTTTACAGTTTTTGGGTTTGATGGTAGAAGTGTAGAAGTGCTTTTTATTTGTGGAAGGGTATTGATTATTAATCAATCTCCTGGTTTGAGCTGCGGTACTGCAGATGTAGTATATAATACTTCTGTTTTAGGAGCTGGAACCTATGATCCTGAAGCAGAGGAATTAAGTTTTAGCTTGATTTATGATAGTGTTACAGCTTGTGGGGGGCCATTTGAAGGTTGTGAGAATCAATTTGTTATTTCTGCAGAATAAAATATTAAGAGATTATGAAAAATATTATATATATACTGTCATTAACACTTTTACTAATCTCTTGTGTTGATGATTATACAGATGCTAACCCTCCATTAAGATTGGATGGTCCTGCGCCATTTATTAGTTATGTGGGAGATGAAATTATAGCCACAGATACAGATGATGATACCTATACTTTTGTTCCAAATGGAGGTACAGCAAGGATAGAAGTACGAGTAGTTGATTCTCCTGGTTTAATTGATTCTGTTTCCGTGGCCTTTTCTAATATTCAAATTCCTACTAACTGGGGAAGTTACTCCGTTGAAGGTTTGGAGGCTGTTAGAGGGCAGTCTACAGGATCTTTTGTTGTTGTTTATCATGCGCCAACTTTAGATGAGAATAGTGCTTTTCTTATTGCTGAAGAAGAAATAGTGATAACTGTATATGATGCTCAAGAGGAGCCGAAAAGTGCTGACATAAGTACTGTTCCAACGTTGAAGACTCAATTTTCTATTGGATCAGATTGCTTTTCAAGTGAAAATTTGATTGGGTTTTATAGTACAATTTCTAATGGATATGACGCAATAAATGATGAAAATTATTCCAACTTGGAGGATACAGTAGAAGTATATATTTTGCCAAATGGAATAAATTCTCCTGGTTATTATCGACTTTCTGATGGCTCTTTTGGGCTCTATCCTTCCAGAGAAAGTGCAAATAATTTTATCAATTTCGATGTTTGTGGCACTCAAATATTGGATGCTGATGAAGAATTCGCAGATTCTTTTAGTGGCACTATCAATGCTGATGGAACTATTACTGTCAATTGGGAAAATGATGCTGGAGATACGGGTACATCTACAATGACTTATCTTCCTAATTATCAAGGGGGGGAATAGTTGTCCTGAAATTATTTTATGATCCTTTTAGGGATACTGAAAAGCATCAAGATAATTCTTGATGCTTTTTTATTATGTGTGCTTTTCATATCTATAAAACTTGGACCGAGTAAGGGACAGATGGAGAGTTGTCGTTAGTCTAAGAAAATTTTACGCCCCTCACTTTTTCTCCGGTATTAGTTAAGATTTTAGCTTGCAAATGAGTGTTTCCTCCAACTTTCGCAGGCAGCACTTATTTTGAATAAATAATCCTATCGTTTATTTGATAAGTTTTTTAAAAGTGTTTAGACATGACTTTTAGTTGATTTTTGATTTTTATTTTTAATTTATTTTTCGTTAAAAGTTTATTTGAAGTTCAATTTAGGTTATTGATTCTTTGATCTGTATCAGGCTTTTTAGAAATTTTCGAGCTGTGTTATATTTTGAATTGGGATATTTATTTGATGTAAAATTTTGCAGAAATCGTTTTCTGTAAAATTATAAGGTGCCTTATGTCGCTTTTTCAATACTTTTGATATAAATTAGTTGCTTCAAAATTATTTTCTAACTAAACAAAACAAATGAGAAAGTTTTTACTACTAATTTTCATGTTTGTGTTTGTGCTCTCGGGAAAGGACGCACTTGCACAAGGAAAAACGGTCTCTGGTACAGTTACTTCGGAAGAAGATGGTTCTGCGTTGCCGGGGGTAAATGTGGTGCTTAAAGGTACCACTACAGGGACAGTTACAGATATTAATGGGGCATTTAGGTTAAACATGCCTGAGGAAAATGGGACATTAGTGTTTTCGTTTATTGGGTTGACAACCAAAGAAGTTGAAGTGGGATCACGTTCTGTTGTGAATGTTGAAATGTCCTCTGACGTTACGGAGCTAACCGAGGTGGTTGTTACTGCTGGTGGTGTGGAAGCCAGAAAGAAAGAAATCGGTTATAGTGCCACTACTTTAAAAACCGATGATATTACTAAAGCTAAACCAGTTAATGCTGCTCAAGGATTGACAGGTAAAGTAGCAGGTTTACAGATTAATACTATTTCAAGTGGCGTTAATCCTAACGTGAGAGTAGTTTTACGAGGTAATCGATCCTTAACGGGTAACAATGAAGCATTGATCGTAATTGACAATGTAATTGTTCCTAATGATGTGCTTAGTACTTTAAATCCTCAAGATATTGAAGAGATGACTGTACTTAACGGTGCTACTGCAGCAGCGCTTTACGGTTCGGCAGCATCTAATGGAGCGTTAGTTATTACGACTAAAGGAGGACAAGCAGGTAAGCCTAAAATTAGCATTTCTCATACGGTAAATGTTGAAAGAGTGAGTTTTTATCCTGAGATGCAAACGCAATTTGGTTCTGGTACTGCAGGAGGATATCCTACTCAATATGTGGCTTACGAAAATCAGCAATATGGCCCTGCTTTCGATGGTTCTCTTAGACCAATTGGTAGGCCATTGGAAGATGGAAGTGTTCAAGAGGTAGTTTATTCTCCCACGAATGATAAAGAAGATTTTTGGGACACAGGTGTTACAAACCAAACTGATTTCTCAATTTCGGGAGGGACGGATAAATCCCAGACTTATTTTTCAGTTCAATATTTAAAGACTAATGGAACTACGCCAGAGGATGAATATACTAGGGCTTCTTTCAGGTTGAACGGTTCTCAGGACTTTACTGATAACCTGACGTTATCTTATAATACGAGTTATATTAGAAATAAGTATGATATTACTACCGCTACCGCAACTATTTATGATAACCTGCTTCAGACTCCTGCTCAAATTCCATTAACTCAATATGAGGATTGGGAAAATGATCCATTTGCCAACCCTAATGGATACTACAATGAATATTATGATAACCCTTATTGGACTATAGATAATAATAGGGAAGATAGAAAGGATAACTATTTTATAGGAAACCTTCAATTGAAATATGACCCATTAAAATGGTTGGGTGTTACTTATAGAATTGGAGTGACTTCTAGAAATAGAACTTCTAAGTATAAGTATGGAAGTTTTACTTTTTCAGATTATACTAAATCGGTTTCCTCAGCTAAAACTGATATTGTGGGAGGTATGTCTGATTATAGTTTTACAACTTCACAGGCTATTTCTGATTTGCAATTATTGTTTAAAAAATCTGCTGGTGATGATTGGTTCTTTAGCTTCCTAGCGGGAAATACAATTAGAATAAATCAATCTAAAGCTATGAACATATCAGGCGAAGGATTGGTGACTCCAGGCTTGTATAACATTTCAAATAGATTGGGGCAGCCAAGTGCTTCCGAATCTAATTATGAGGCACGTCAAGTAGGTACTTACGGGCAGTTGAAAATTGCATTTAAAGATTATCTATTCTTAACTGCAACTGGAAGAAATGACTGGGTGTCGATTTTGGCTCCTGATAATAGGTCTTTTTTCTACCCATCTGTGGCACTTTCATATGTAGCTTCTGATGCTATTCCTATTATTTCAGAAAGTAGTGTAATCAATCAGTTGAAGTTAAGAGCTTCTTGGTCAAAGGTAGGGCAGGTGAACTTGGGTAATGAGAGTAATTTTGGGGCTTATGCTCTATCTTCTACTTTTGGTCCTTCTAATGGTTTTCCTTACGGTAGTTTAGCAGGATATGTACTTAATGATCAGATCGTATCCCCAAGCCTTAAGCCAGAGATGACAACAGGCTATGAAGCGGGTGTTGATTTCTCCGTTTTAGATAACAGGGTGTCAGGTTCAGCTACTTGGTATAAAACTTCAACCACAGATCAAACAGTTGCAACAGGAGTTTCTACTACTACTGGGTTTTCTTCTTATTTGCAAAATACAGGAGAGGTTGGTAACGAAGGTATAGAGGCATTGTTGAATGTTGTTGCTTATAAAAGTGATAATATTGAGGTGAATGTAGGAGCAAACTATACTTACAATGACAACTGGGTGGAATCTATAAGTGGTGATCTGACACGCTTACAGCTTTCTTCAGGTGGCCAGGCTCAGGTTTATGCTGTAGAGGGTGAGCCATTTCCCGTGTTATTAGGAACTACCTATGAAAGAGATGATCAAGGCCGCGTTATAGTTGATGCAGAAACAGGCTATCCTTCAACTAGTGATGATTTGGTCAATTTAGGAAATACAGTACCTAAGCATAGGTTAGGATTAACAGGAGGTCTGAGTTACAAGAATTTTAGTTTATCATTTCTATTTGAGTATAGGGGTGGATATAACATATTATATAATGGAGGAAGCAGCTATGACTTCTCTGGTTCTGCAATTACCACTGCTTATTATAATAGAGAAAGATTTGTATTCCCTAATTCTGTATATGAAGATCCGGAAAACCCAGGTTCATACATAGAGAATACAAATATTACAATTGAGGATGGTGGATCTACATTTTGGTCAAGTGGTAGTTACCGAAGGAATGTAGCTGATAATTATGTGGTGTCAGGAGATTATTGGAAGTTAAGAGAAGTGGCTATAACATATAATTTACCTGCTTCTGTATTAGCTAAAACTAAAGTCGTTAAAAGTGCTAGCCTAACATTACAGGGACGTAATTTATTTTTATGGACTCCTAAGTCTAATATTTATACCGATCCTGATTTTAATTTCAATGAAGGTAACGCAATAGGGATTGTGACTTTATCCTCTACTCCTCCAACAAGGTTTTATGGAGCCACTCTTTCTCTAACATTTTAAAGAACTTTAGTTTATGAAATATATAAAATATTTATGCGTCTGGGCTGCTGCCTTGATCATCATATCTTGTGACGATTTTTTAGGAGATAATGAAAATCCTAATACGCCAACGGAGGCCTCTCCTGAAGTGGTCTTGCCTAATGCTCTTACCAGTACAGCTTCATTAACTCGTTATTTTAGTTCTACAGCAGGTTGGGTTGTGGGTATCTTTGTAAATGCTGGTGGCTATGGTGGCTGGGGTGATGTGGTTTATTATAACTACACTACAAGTAGCCATGCGGGGCCTTGGGAATCTGCTTTTGATGATCTTAATAATTATCAATATATTATAGATCAGACTGAAGGTGATAGTACTCAGGCTTATGCTAATGGTATTGCTAAGGTAATGAGAGTCTATGATTATCAAATGTTAGTTGATTTTTATGGAGATGTTCCTTATTCGGATGCATTAAGTGGTGTAGATAATCTGATGCCTACTTATGATGCTCAAGAAGATGTATATCAGGATTTAGTGCTTACGTTAAATGAGGCAATAGATCAGTTTCAGAATTCTGAATTTTCTAATTCACCTGAAGGAATAGATATCGTTTTTAATGGAAATATGGAATCTTGGGCGCAATTTGCTAATACATTGAAGTTGAGATTATTAATCAGGATGTCAGAGACTAGTTTAGCTTCTTTTGCTCAAGAGCAGTTCTCAGGTATGGAAACTGTGGGATTCATTACTGATGATGTAGTTTTAAACCCTGGCTATGGTGAGGTTTCAGGTCAGCAAAACCCATATTGGGAAACATATGTGCAAAATGCTAGTGGAACTGCTGCTGGATCAGGAAGATCCAGTATAGCTAGCGAATATACGTATGCATTTTATGATGGAACTAAAATAAATGATCCTTACAGAGGTGCGGTGGTTTATAGAGAATTTGGAGAAACTCCAATAGGTCAGTTAGGCGATTTAAATAATAACCCTACCGCACCTAGTTCTCCAAACCCGTCATGGTTAAGTAATTATGAAACTCATATAGGTGTGCTTAAAGGACCAGATGCGGGAGTGGCGTTGATGTTAGCGTCTGAAAGTTATTTTCTGCAGGCTGAAGCATATATGAAGGGGGCTTTAAGTGGTGATGATGAAGATGCTTATGAAAACGGGATCATGGCTTCATTTAGGTATTTATATGAGGATGCCTCTGGAAATATTGGATCCAATGTAGATCTGGATGATGAAGATGTGACGGTAGAGTTTGATGTTGAAGAGGATGTAGCAGCATATTTACAAGAGAATAATACTAATCCTCTAGTCAATTATTCGTTAGCCAACTCCAATGAAGAAAAGTTGGAAGCAATTATAACTCAAAAGTATATTGCGCTTAATTTCTTAATGGCGCAGGAAGCTTGGAGTGAATTCAGACGTACTGGATACCCTTCAGTAGCCAATGGTTCCACTAATCCTCAGTCTACATTTGCATCTATTTTATCTACTTCTCCTAGAGCTGATAGATTGCCTATTAGGTTTTTATATCCTGCAAGTGAGTTTCAGTTGAATAGTGATAATGTGCCTCCAGGAGTTGATCAATTTACAACGGCCATATTCTTTCAAGGTGAGTAGTTTAATAAATCAAAGAAATTGAAATTATGAAAAGAATAAATTTTAAATATATAATAGGCTTATTGTCTTTGACTTTGATGCTATCTTCTTGCTTGGATGAAGATCCGATGATGGATCCAGGGCAATCGGAAGGTATTATTGAGTTGTTCGACATCTCATCATTATTGAGTAATCCTACCGGAAATAATTTTCCTCACATTTATGATAATGCACATGATATAGCCGAAGAGGGGCGTAGTTTTAACATTATTGTTAGTCATTCAGGGACTAATGCAGCTCCTGAGGATATTTCAGTAGAAGTCGAAATGGATCTCGATCTTTTGAATGCTTATAATGCAGAGTTGGAAGAATATAATTTAGAACACCCGGATGATGAGGAGGTTTTACTTCAGTTATTGCCAGACTCATTATATTCTATAGTAGGTCAGGATGATTTTAATGCTTTTATCCCAAGAGGAGAGAGAAAGGATAGTATTGAAATTTGGTTGGATACTTATCATTTTAATCCATCAGTAAAGTATGCAATACCATTGACTATTAGGTCAGCTTCATCTGGAACTATTAGTGGTAATTTTTATCAAGCTCTTTATGTCGTTAGTGTTCGGAATGCGTATGATGGTGAATATCGTAATGAGTATGTATCAAATATATCGGGATACCCAGAAGGTACAAATACTATTGAATTAACGACGACTGGTGAATTTAGTGTCGTTATGGGCTTAATTGGTGTGTATTCTAATGAAGTATTTATTGAAGTTCATGCTGACGATGATTGGGATTCAGATACAGAAGAAGGACGAAGAAGAAATCCAGTTACTGTGGAATGTCCTTCTTTAGGAACTGTGACTACTGATGGATCAAGTTACTGGGATAATGAAACAGAAACCTTTTATTTAAGTTGGTATACTTCTGGTGGCTATGTGTTTGAGCAGACCTTGACTAAAAATTAGATGTAATATAACAAATCTTTTGCAATAAAAAAGGAGGCTACAAAGCCTCCTTTTTTATTGCAAAAGATTTGAGCTGGCTGTAGGGGGAGGATTCGAACCTCCACGGAGCAGTTAGTTCCCATTGCTATTGGATGCATTAAGGAATTTATCCTGTCGTCTCCACCCTCGAGACCGGAGGGCATGTCTGCCAGTTTCAACACCCTACAGTGTTTCTGTTTTGATGGTCCAAAGGTAATGAAGTGCTTTTATTTTTAAAATATTATTAACTAATCACTTAATTATTTATAATATTTTTAATAATATTGAGTATTGAATAAAAGCTACACAATTAAAGAATATTTTTATGCCTGCGAATTACGAAATTGATAATGTAGATCTTAAGATTCTTGAAATCTTACTAAAAAATGCCAAAAAACCATACACGGAAGTAGCCAAGCAAGTGTTTGTTTCAGGAGGTACTGTGCATGTGAGAATGAAAAAGCTGGAAGATATGGGGGTAGTAGAAGGAACTACGCTTAAGATCGATTATACTAAGCTTGGATATGATATCACTGCTTTTATTGGCATTTTCCTTTCTAAAAGTGAATTGTATGATCAAGTAATAGCAGCCTTAAAACAGATTCCTGAGATTATTAATGTGCATTACACTACTGGTAATTACAGTATGTTCGCTAAAATCCACTGTAAAGACACGCAGCATCTAAAAAATGTGTTGCATGATAAAATACAGCGTGTAGAAGGTATTGTGAGAACGGATACCATGATTTCATTAGAGGAGAGTATAAATAGAAATATTCAGCTGGAAATGAAAGATCATTGAGCTTACCTATGAATCCATAGCATTTATCAATCTTAAAAAAGCCTAATTGGGGAACCCTAAAGTATAGATTTTGTTGTACATTTGCGTATCAATTTGACATTAGTCTAAATACTGTATGAGCAAAGACAACGAAATTTTAGAACAGTTTACCTCTAAAGAATATGAGCACGGATGGAATATTGATTTGGAAGCAGATCAGGCTCCTAAAGGACTCAGTGAAGAGATAATACACTTTATTTCAGCTAAAAAGGAAGAACCTCAATGGCTTCTTGATTGGAGATTAAAGGCTTATCGTGCCTGGACTAAAATGGAAGAGCCTGATTGGGCTAACGTAAACTTTCCTAAAATTAATTACCAGGATATTATCTATTACTCTGCTCCTAAGCAAAAAGCTAAGCCTAAAAGCTTAGATGAGATAGATCCTGAGTTATTGGATACTTTCAAGAAGCTCGGTATTTCTTTGGAAGAACAAAAAAGACTTACAGGCGTGGCTGTAGATGCTGTTTTAGACAGTGTTTCAGTGGCTACTACCTTTAAAGATAAACTAGGAGAGTTAGGTATTATCTTTTGCTCTTTTAGCGAAGCAGTGAAGGAACATCCAGATTTAGTTAAAAAATATCTGGGATCAGTTGTTCCTCAAGGAGATAATTATTTCTCAGCATTAAACTCAGCAGTATTTTCTGACGGTTCATTTTGTTATATTCCCAAGGGTGTAGGATGCCCAATGGAGTTAAGTACATATTTCAGAATTAACGCAGCTAATACGGGTCAGTTCGAAAGAACTTTGATCGTGGCCGAAGAAGGTTCTTATGTGAGTTATTTGGAAGGATGTACAGCTCCTCAAAGAGATGAAAATCAGCTGCATGCTGCCGTAGTAGAAATATACGTGCAGAAAGATGCAGAAGTAAAATATTCGACTGTACAAAACTGGTATCCTGGAGATAAAAATGGTAAGGGAGGTATATATAACTTCGTAACCAAAAGAGGGATTTGTGCCGGCGATAATGCCAAAATTTCATGGACACAAGTGGAAACAGGCTCATCAGTAACCTGGAAATATCCTTCATGTATCTTAAAAGGAGATAACTCTACCGGAGAGTTTTATTCTGTGGCTGTAACCAATAACATGCAACAGGCAGATACTGGTACTAAAATGATCCATATTGGTAAAAATACCAAATCAAGGATTGTCTCTAAAGGTGTTTCAGCAGGTAAGTCTCAAAATAGCTATAGAGGTCAGGTAAAGGTGATGAAAAGAGCAGAAGGCGCTCGTAACTTCTCACAGTGTGACTCCTTATTAATGGGTGATCAGTGTGGAGCTCATACCTTCCCGTATATAGATATAGAAAATAAATCAGCACAGGTAGAGCATGAAGCTACCACTTCTAAAATTGGAGAGGACCAAATCTTCTATTGTACCCAAAGAGGAATAGATGAAGAGAGTGCCATAGCACTAATTGTGAATGGATACTGTAAGGAGGTTCTTAACCAATTACCAATGGAGTTTGCTGTAGAAGCTCAGAAACTTTTGGCCTTAACACTAGAAGGCAGCGTGGGTTAATCTCCACTACAAAGGACTAATCACTAGTCTTACATTTAAAGTAAATCACTTAGAAAATAACATATACTTATAGAATGCTTAAGATAAAAAACTTACACGCATCAATAGAAGGCAAGGACATTCTTAATGGCATCAATTTAGAGATAAAGCCAGGAGAAGTTCATGCTATCATGGGACCTAACGGATCAGGAAAAAGTACGTTAGCTTCTGTATTAGCAGGTAGAGAGGAATATGAAGTTACTGATGGAGAGATTGAGTATCTTGGAAAGGATCTTTTAGACCTGTCTCCTGAAGATAGAGCGCGTGAAGGAGTGTTTTTGGCATTTCAATATCCTGTAGAAATACCAGGAGTGAGCACTACTAACTTTTTGAAAACCGCCATAAATCAGATTAGAGAATATAGAGGTCAAGAGCCTTTAGATGCTGTTTCTTTTCTTACTACTATGAAAGAGAAAATGAAATTGGTGGAAATTGACCAGTCATTACTTAGCAGGTCTCTAAATGAAGGGTTTTCTGGAGGGGAGAAGAAAAGAAATGAAATTTTCCAAATGGCGATGCTTGAGCCTAAACTTTCTATACTTGATGAAACTGATTCAGGTTTAGATATAGATGCCCTAAGAATAGTGGCAAATGGTGTTAATAAGCTTAAAACCAGTGAAACCTCTACCATTGTGGTTACTCACTATCAAAGACTTTTAGATTACATTGTTCCTGATTTTGTACATGTGTTGTACAAAGGAAAAATCGTGAAAAGTGGAGATAAAAACCTTGCTCTGGAACTTGAAGAAAAAGGTTATGATTGGATTAAAGAAGAGGTAGATACTGCTACTGCGTAGAACAGTTTTAACATGAGTGACATCTTAAAAGAAACAAGTCTGGAAGATAAATTTATTACTCATTTCAACGAGCTTGAATCCAGAATAAATGGTGAGAGTAAGTCAGCTTTTCATGGTATTAGAAAAGAGGCGCTTGAATCATTTAAAACCTTAGGATTACCAGGTAAAAAGAATGAGGAGTATAAATATACACCGGTGCAAAGAGTTCTGAAAAAGAACTTTGATTTTAACGCACCTGCATCACAAGCATCTATTTCTGTAGATGATATAAAGGATAGCTACATTCCCGGGTTAAAAACAAATACCCTTGTTTTTATCAATGGGGTATATTCTGAAGAGCATAGTAATATCATCAGCAAGGAAATAATCATAAAGGATATCAAGCTTGCTTTAAAGGAAAATAAGGATGATATAGATGTTTATTTGGCTAAATATGCTGATTACAAGCAAGATGCTTTTGTAGCATTAAATACTGCTTTGGCAGAAAATGGGTCTTTTATAAAGTTGGAGAAAAACACAGTTATAGAAGAGCCTATTGCATTATATTTTATAAATGATGCTAATAGCAAGCAGGTACATGCCCAGCCGCGAAACCTATTTGTGGCAGGAAAAAGCAGTCAGGCATCGTTTATCGAGGTATTTAAAACTGCCGGGGAGCAAGTAAGCTTTACTAACGTAGTGACTGAAATAGTGGTGGATGAAAATGCGCATATTGACTATTTCAAAATTCAAAATAATGACAACACGGCCTATCATGTAGGTACTACCCAGGTATGGCAAGATCGTTCAAGTTATTTTGCTGCCTACACTTTTACGTTAAGTGGAGCTTTAGTGAGAAATAACCTCAATATTACTATTGATGGAGAAGGCTGTGAGTCTCATATGTTTGGTTTATATCTATTAAATGGAAATACCCATGTAGATAACCATACTGCCGTAGATCATAGACAGCCTAATTCATTTAGTAACGAGCTTTATAAAGGTATAATGGAAGATCAGTCGCACGGCGTATTTAACGGTAAAGTATACGTTCGTCAGGCGGCGCAAAAGACTAATGCTTTTCAGTCTAATAAGAATATATTATTAAGTAACGAGGCAATCATCAATACTAAGCCTCAGCTTGAAATTTGGGCTGATGACGTGAAGTGTTCTCATGGTTGTACTACCGGCCAGTTAGACGAAGAGGCTTTATTTTACCTTCAGTCTCGTGGTGTGGGTAAGGAGAGAGCTAGAGTATTATTGCTTTATGCTTATGCTGCGGAAATACTTGAGAATATAAAATTAGAACCTCTTAAAGATTACTTGGAAGGCTTAGTGTCCGAGAGATTGCATAAAAATTTTTAAAATATGGCTGAAGTGAGTCAGGAAAGTAAGAAAGTTCTTGATGTGCAGGAAATTCGTAATGAGTTTCCTGTTTTAAATCAGGATGTGAACGGAAAACCTCTTGCCTATTTTGACAATGCGGCTACTACACAAAAACCTCTACAGGTTATTCAGGCTTTAGAGGATTATTATAAAGGCTACAACGCTAATATTCATAGAGGCATACATACACTGGCAGAGAAAGCTACCAAGGCTTTTGAAGAAACCCGTGAGGTGCTACATCAGTTTTTAAATAGTAAAGAGAAAGAAGAAATCATCTTTACAAAAGGAACTACAGACTCTATTAATCTTGTGGCTTCTTCTTTTGGAAGAAGGTTTATAAATGAAGGTGATGAGATTATAGTTTCTGGTTTAGAACATCACTCTAATATAGTGCCTTGGCAGATAGTAGCTGAAGAGCGAAAAGCCATAATAAAAGTGATTCCTGTACTTGATAATGGGGAGTTAGATTATGAGTCATTTGAAAAACTCATATCTAATAAAACTAAAATGGTAGCCGTAAATCATGCTTCTAACAGTTTGGGTACGGTCAATGATCTGCCCAGAATTATAAAAGCGGCTCATCAGGTTGGGGCTAAGGTGTTAGTAGATGGCGCACAAGCTACTGCTCATATAGAGTTAGATGTACAAGCTCTGGATTGTGATTTCTATGCCATATCAGCTCATAAATTTTATGGGCCTACTGGTGCAGGTGCCCTATATGGTAAGAGAGAGCTTTTAGAAGAGATGCCTCCGTACCAAAGTGGAGGAGAAATGATAAAAGATGTTAGTTTCTCTGGAACTACCTTTAACGATATTCCGTATAAGTTTGAAGCTGGAACGCCCAACATTGCAGATATTGTTGCTCTAAAGGAAGCTGTTCATTTTGTAAACCGCATTGGTAAGCAAACTATAGCCGCTCACGAGCTTAAATTGCTAAAATATGCTGCGGAGTCTATGTCTAGTATCAAAGATCTAAAACTCATTGGTACAGCGTCAGATAAGGTGAGTGTGCAGTCTTTTGTAATTGAAGGTGTACATCATTTTGATATCGGGCAGATGTTAGATGCAAGAGGTGTAGCTGTAAGAACAGGGCACCATTGTACACAGCCTTTAATGGAGCGTTTCGGAATAGAAGGAACAGTAAGAGCTTCTTTCGCAGTTTATAATACCGTAGAGGAGATAGATAGAATGATAGAAGGGCTGGAACGAATAGTAAAGTTTATGAAGTAATGGCAGATAGTATAAAAGATATTCAGGATCAAATTATACAAGAGTTCTCTATTCTTGATGGAGATATGGAAATGACTAATTTCTATATTATGGAGCTAGGTCAGAAACTAACTCCAATGAAAGAAGAGGATAAAACTGATGATAACATTGTGAAAGGGTGTCAATCTAAAGTGTGGCTTACTGCTTGGTTAGACGACAATAAAGTCTTTTTTGGAGCAGATAGTAATACAGCTATCACTAAAGGTTTAGTAAGCTTACTTACCAGAATATTTTCAGGCCAAACTCCAGATGATATAATTAACGCTGAACTTTATTTCCCTCAGGAAATAGGTATGGATAGATTCATAGGTACTCAAAGATCTAATGGATTTGGAGCTATGATCAAGCAAATGAAGCTATATGCTTTAGCTTTAAAAAGTAAGATAGAAGCCTAAACTTTAATTTATATGAGTGAAGAAACAAAACAGGTAGAAGAGACTTTAAGGGATAAGGTGGTAAATGCACTTAAAACAGTGTATGATCCTGAAATTCCTGTAGATATATATGAATTAGGCCTTATTTATGAAATTAGTGTACACCCTATTGATAACGTGTACATTTTAATGACCTTAACATCACCCAATTGCCCTGCAGCAGAGTCTATTCCTGCTGAAGTAGAGGCGAGCATAAAAAGTATAGAAGGTGTTAATGATGTGAATGTAGAAATCACGTTTGACCCTCCATATACTCAAGATATGATGTCTGAGGCTGCCAAGTTAGAATTAGGATTTTTATAAATCGTTATAGTAAAAAGAATAAAGATATGTACCCAGAAGAATTAGTAGCACCAATGAGAACTGACCTGACTCAGGTTGGTTTTAAGGAGCTTACAACAGCAGAAGAGGTTGATAGCCAGTTGAAAGATCATAAAGGAACTACTCTTTTAGTGATAAACTCAGTTTGTGGTTGTGCAGCAGGAGCCGCAAGGCCAGGAGTGAAGTGGGCTGTTCAGCAAACTGATAAGAAGCCTGATACTTTGGCAACAGTATTTGCTGGAGTTGATAAAGAGGCTGTGGAAAAAGCAAGAGAATATACCTTGCCTTATCCTCCTTCTTCTCCATCAATCGCTCTTTTTAAAGATGGTGAGTTGGTGCACTTTGTTGAAAGACACCACATTGAAGGTAGAAATGCAGAAATGATAGGCAATCACTTATTAGCAGTATTCCAAGAGTTTTGTTAATCGCTTGCCAGATTAATTAATGAAAGAGGAAAGCTTTTAAAGCTTTCCTTTTTTATTTTATATACTTTTAGATTGGGTAACTAAGAAGGAATGTCAGAAGAAAATATAGATACATCAAGAACGGAAGATCCTGGTACAGGAACGCAGTATACCATTAATTCTAAAAGGCTAATCAATAGAGATGGCTCTTTCAATGTGATTAAATCAGGGTTGGGCTACAGTACTCGTAACATCTATCAGTCATTAATCAAGATGTCATGGACTCGTTTCTTTCTGATAATATTTACTTTTCTTTTTGGCTTTAATATTCTGTTTGCTTCAATATACGCTCTTATTGGCATAGACCAATTAGGTGGTATAACTTCTGTACAACCTTTTAATAATTTTCTTGAAGCCTACTATTTCAGCTTTCAAACTTTTACTACAGTTGGTTATGGAGTTCTACATCCTGTTGGTCATTTGGCTAATATAATAGCTGCTACTGAAGCTATTTTGGGTTGGATGTGTTTTGCCTTAATTACTGGTATTCTATATGGTAGGTTTAGTAAGCCCAGTGCCAGGCTCATGTATAGTGATAAAGTTTTAATCTCTCCTTTTAAAAATGGCTATAAGAGTCTTCAATTCCGGATAGCTAACATGAGAAATAGTAATCTGTTGGAAATGGAAGCTACAGTTCTTTTGGTCATTGTAGAAAAAAATAAAGATAAAACAGGTATAGCCAGGCGTTCATTTATAGATCTCAAATTAGAACGGAAATCCATCATGTTTTTCCCTCTTAATTGGACCATTGTGCATGTTATAAATGAAGAGAGTCCCTTTTATGGCAAAAGCCAAGAAGACTTCAACCGCATGGATGCTGAAATAGTCACTATTATTAAAGGTTATGATGATACTTTTAGCCAAACGGTCCATTCCCGTTATTCATATAAATGCGGAGATATTGTATGGGGTGGTAAGTTTAAACCCACATACCAGACCGGTACGTCAGGAGACATATTTCTTTACTTTGATAAGATGAGTGATTATGATAGGGTGGAGATATAATAGGAAAGAGCGAGAATGAATTTACATTCCCGCTCTAAAAAATTATAGCTTACTCAAATATCCTTTCACATATTCACTCACTCCTTCTTCCAGATCATGGAAGTTTTTGGAGTAGCCGATAGATCTGAGTTTTTCCATGTTAGCCTCAGTGAAGTATTGGTATTTGTCTCTAATATCTTCAGGAGTATCAATAAAGCTTATATTTTCTTCTTTGCCCATAGCAGCAAATACTGCTTTGGTAAGATCTAAGAAAGTCCTTGCTTTCCCGCTACCTAAGTTATAAATGCCTGAGTTAGTTCTATGATGCATCAGCCAATAGCATACATCCACTACATCTTTAACATATACAAAGTCTCTTTGCTGCTCACCATCTTTAAAATCAGGATTGTGTGACCGGAATAGCTTCATGCCTCCTGTTTTGTTAATTTGGTTATAGGCATGCCATATTACAGAAGCCATTCTGCCTTTATGGTATTCATTAGGTCCATAAACATTGAAAAACTTAAGACCCGCCCAGAAAAATGGCTTTTCTTTTTGAGCTAATGCCCATACATCAAAATCTTGCTTAGATTGGCCGTAAGGGTTTAATGGCTTAAGTTTACTAATCTCGGTTTCATCATCATCATAGCCATGTTCTCCTAAACCATAGGTAGCAGCTGAAGAAGCATAAACCACGGGAATCTGATATTTAACACTTCTTTTCCATACCTCTTTGGTGTAGTTAGTGTTAAGTCTTTCCAGTAGCTCTATATCAAACAGAGTGGTGTCAGTTTTTGCACCTATATGGTAGATAAATTCAACCTCTTCATAGTTCACGTCTAACCATGCCATGAGGTTATCCCTGTCTATCTTTTCCTTTATTTTTAAACCCTCCAGATTTTTGTTTTTCAGCTCATTATCGAATTTATCAACAGCTATTATATAGTTGTAATTTTCTTCATTAAGCTTTTTTATTAACTGGCTTCCTATAAATCCGGCTGCACCTGTGACGATTATCATGTTTTTTTGTGACAAAGTAACCTAATCACACACTTATTGTAAAGCGGTCAGTCCAAAATCTTGCGTATATTTGCAACTTGAATATTAAGACTATGGTTTTTTTAAGTAGGAAAGAGCATTTTAACGCAGCACACAAGTTATATAATCCTAACTGGTCTGAGGAAAAGAATGTTGAAGTTTTTGGCCCTTGTGCTAATGCTAACTGGCATGGCCACAATTTTGAATTGATAGTAACAGTAAAAGGAGATCCAGATCCTGAAACAGGATTTATCGTTGACCTTAAAAAGTTAAGTCGTTTGATCAGAGATGAGGTGATTGAAAAAGTAGATCATAAAAACTTAAATCTCGATGTTGATTTTATGCACGGTAAAATGGCCAGTACTGAAAATTTGGTGATGGAATTTTGGAAAATCCTGGAAGAGAAATTACCCAACATAACAGACAATGGTAAGCTTCATAGCCTTAAACTCTATGAAACGCCCCGAAATTACGTAGAATACTACGGATAAGATATTAATGAAGTATTATATAATAGCAGGAGAGAGGTCTGGAGATTTACATGCCGGAAATCTGATAAAAAGTGTAAAACAAAGAGATAGCGAAGCGCAGTTTCAAGGTTTTGGAGGAGATTACATGGAGGAAGCAGGAGCCAAAATTTCTGTCCACTACAGAGATCTTGCTTTTATGGGCTTTTTAGAGGTACTTCTCAATATCAGAACAATAAATGGTTATTTAAAACAGTGCAAAGCTGAAATTAGTAACTATAATCCTGATGCTATTATTCTGGTAGATTATGCTGGTTTTAACCTTAAGATAGCTGCTTTCGCAAAAAAGGAAGGAATTCCTGTTTTCTATTATATATCTCCTAAAGTATGGGCATGGAATCAAGGCCGAGCTAAAAAGATAAAGAAGCGAGTCGATCATATGCTTACCATCATGCCTTTCGAAAAGGACTTTTACAAAAAGTTTGATTGGGAAGTGGAATATGTGGGTAATCCGGTGCTAGATGCTGTTAAAGGCTATGAGCTGGATTCATCAATAATGAATAGGCTTACTGATTATGTGGCGGTATTACCAGGCAGTAGAAAACAGGAACTTTTAGGCGTGCTACCTACATTGAATGAATTAGTGAAGCTTTTTCCTGATAGACATTTTGCTATAGCTGCCGTTAATAATTTACCAGACATGCTCTATGCGGAAATCAATAGTAATGATAATGTAACCTTGGTTGAAGGTCATACCTATGAGCTGCTGGCAGGGGCCAGGGCCGCGATTGTAACTTCAGGAACTGCCACATTAGAAACTGCCATGTGGGAAATTCCGCAGATGGTAATCTATAAAACCAGTACCATTTCTTATGCTATCGCAAAGAATTTAATTATGGTGCCTTATATTTCATTGGTTAACTTAATAGCCAATAAGCTGGTGGTGAAAGAACTAATTCAGAAAGATTTGAATATTAAAAATCTTCAGGGTGAGTTAACGCTTTTACTAGAAAACGCTGATTACCGGAATGAAATGATTAATAATTATAAGGCTATAAAAAAGGAGCTGGATATAGGTCGGGCATCTGATAATGCCGCAGATATAATTGTAAGAGAATCAAAAAAAAGAGAGCAGTCATAAACTGCTCTCTTTTTTTTTTAAGCTACTTTTAGCTTACTGTATTTTGATTTGCTGAATTGCTCTTCAGCATAAGACCTGTCAATAGTCAGTTTTTTAGCTTTATCATCTGATGGCATTTCAAACATAGCATCATTGATAATAGCTTCACAAATCGATCTTAGACCTCTGGCTCCAAGTTTATATTCTACAGCTTTTTCTACTATAAAATCTAAAGCTTCATCCTCAAACTCAACCTTGATATCTTCCATTTCAAAAAGCTTCTGATATTGTTTAATCAAAGCATTTTTAGGTTCCGTTAGAATCTGACGCAATGCATCTCCATCTAATGGATTAAGGAAGGTGAGTACAGGCATTCTTCCAATAAGCTCAGGTATAAGTCCAAAGCTCTTAAGATCTTGCGCTGTAATATATCTTAAGAGGTTGTCATTCTCTACATCAAGTGGTTTAAGAGCGTCACCAGAAGAAGCAAAGCCCATAGGGCGTGTATTGATTCTCTTGGCAATATTTCTTGAAATACCATCAAAGGCTCCACCACAAATGAAAAGGATATTTTCAGTGTTTACAGAGATCATTTTTTGATCAGGATGCTTACGCCCACCTTGTGGTGGTACGTTTACGGTAGTCCCTTCTAATAGCTTTAAAAGTGCCTGTTGCACACCTTCACCACTTACATCTCTGGTAATCGATGGGTTATCAGACTTTCTAGCTATTTTATCAAGTTCATCTATATAAACAATGCCTCTTTCAGCAGCCTCTGTGTCATAATCAGCCGCTTGTAATAGTCTGGTTAAAATGCTTTCTACATCTTCACCTACATATCCGGCTTCTGTTAGTACCGTAGCATCGGCTATACAAAAAGGAACCTGAAGTATCCTCGCTAAGGTACGAGCCAAGTAAGTTTTTCCGGTTCCGGTTTCGCCTACCATTACGATATTAGACTTTTCTATAGTCACATCATCGTCAGCTTTTTGTTGCATTAACCTTTTATAATGGTTATATACAGCTACTGATATTACTTTTTTAGCCTCATCTTGCCCTATTACAAACTCATCCAGGTAGCTCTTCATCTCTTTAGGCTTAACCAAGTTGAAATTAGGCGTGCCGTCAGATCCGGTATTGGCTTTTTTCTCCTCCGAAAGAATTTGATTTGCCTGAGTGATGCATTTGTCACAAATGTGAGCGTGAATGCCTGATATCATCAAATCAACATCTTTCTTATTCCTCCCACAAAATGAGCAAGTTACTTCTGCCATAATTTTTTATTTCTTTCTTTCTAATATTTCATCAATAAGACCGTATTCCTTGGCCTCTTTTGCCCTCATCCAGTAATCTCTGTCAGAGTCGTGTTCGATCTTATCATATTTTTGGCCTGTATGATCTGCCAAAATTTGGTAAAGATCTTTTCTTAATTCCTGCATTTGCTTTAAGGTAATCTCCATATCGCGAGATTGTCCTTGCATACCACCGCTTGGCTGGTGAATCATTATTCTTGAGTGAGGTAACGCAGCTCTTTTTCCTTTTGCTCCGGCTGACATAAGTACAGCAGCCATAGAAGCAGCCATACCTGTACAGATAGTAGCTACATCAGGATTTACATACTGCATAGTGTCATAAATACCTAAACCAGCATATACAGATCCCCCAGGACTATTAATATACATAATAATATCCTTTTTAGGGTCACTAGATTCCAGAAATAACAGCTGGGCTGTAATGATATTAGCTATTTGGTCATCTACACCCATACCCAAAAATATAATTCTGTCAGAGATTAAACGGGTAAATACATCGATAGCTCTGAAGTTCCCAGGACGTTCTTCAATTACATATTGAGTCATGTTTTCAACAGTGCTGGCATAGTCATCAAATGTATGACCGCTAATGCCTTGATGCTTTACTGCGTATTTCCTAAATTCTTCTTTGTTTATCATCGTTTCTTCTATTCTTAAGTTAGCATAATCCGTTATACTCAATTATAACAAGATTTTATTAAACATATCTACTATTATAAAAAAAAGCCCTATAGAGGGCTTTTATTGTTACGTTTTATGTGGTAAGTTGTTTATTTTTCAACAATTTTTTTAAATCCTTCCACATCTACTTTCTTCTCAGTAATGGTTACTTTTTCTTTAATGAAATTAACGATTTTTTCATCTCTAACTTCAGTGAAAACTTTCATGTAGTTCTGGCCGTTCTCTGCTTTCAGGTAGTTGTCAGCAAAAGCATCCATATGATCTTTCAATTGCTCAGCAGCTCCAGCTCCTCCTAGTTGTTGAAGAATCATAGACTTAGCTCTATCCACTACTTCTTCATTCTCAACTTTAATCTCGTTGTCTTCAGCAATTTTATTTTTGATCAAATCCCATTTCAAAGATTTAACATACTCATCAAATTCTTTATCAAGATCTGCTTGAGTTATGTTTTCGTTAGTTCTAAGCAACCAATTTTTAAGAAATTCTTCAGGAATTTCCATTTTGGTTTTGCTTACAAAGTGATCTTTTATAGTCTGATCAAGGAAAAAGTCAGTCTCTCTCTTGTAGTTATCTTCTACAGTTTCTTTTACCTTATTTATAAATTCTTCTTCACTGCTCACGGCATCTTTACCAAATACTTTGTCAAACAATTCTTGGTTTAACTCAGCAGGCTCAGTTCTGTTGATGTTTTTTACAGTAAGAGTGAATTTACCTTTAAGTTCATGAGCTTCATCATGACCAATATTTAAAAGGTGCATTACTGCGTGAGGATCTTTAACTACTTTTTCAATATCAAATTCTACAGTGTCGTCTTTCTTAAGACCTGTGAATTTTTTCTGATCCTTTTTAGTGATATTTTCCCAGTTTAAGTCTAAAAGAGCTTCGTTAGAGATATCTCCATCTACTTGCTCAAATAAACCATAAAGAGAATCTCCTTCTTCACTAGTTTCAGGATTTACACTGTTGCCGAATTGTTTTTTAACGTTATCTAACGTTTCGTCAAGTGTCTTTTTATCTAATTCTATAGTGTAAGAAGTAAGCTTTTCTTTTTCAGAAAGATTGTACTTGAAATCATCAACCATCCCAATGTTATAGTCGAATTCAAAATCTTTTTGATTATCCCAATCGATCTGAGCAGCTTTTTCTTCGTCAGGAAGTGGCTCACCGATTAGTTGAATATTTTCGTTTTTAATATAGTCAGATAGTGATTTTGAAAGTATATTATTAATTTCTTCTACCACTATTGATTTACCATACATTTTCTTGATAAGCCCTGGAGGAACCTTACCTGGTCTGAAACCCTTTATACTAGCTTTCTTAGCGAAATCCTTTACTTTTTCTTCTACATTGGGTTGGTAATCACTCTCCTTTAATGTAACTTTAATTGCGGCTTCTGTGGGGCTTTTTTTGTCTAATGTGATATCCAAAGCTGTAATCTTTAACAGTGATAAATGTGATAAATAAAAACCCTCAATCTCGATCTCATATTACTAAGAGTTCTGGACTGAGGGTAATTAATAGTGCGGATGGAGGGACTCGAACCCCCATGCCCGGAGGCGCTAGATCCTAAGTCTAGTGCGTCTACCAATTTCGCCACATCCGCTTGATGTAAATGGAGTGCAAATGTATTGATTAAATTTTACATTGCAACCTTTTGCTTAAAAATTTTGAAAAAAAAATATAGAACTATAAAATTGCCTTATGATTGCGATTGATGTAGAGGAAGAAAATAAGGAAATAATAAGGAAATACAGACAGCTCTTAAGAAGGGCTAAGCCTATTTTAAAGGAAGGAGATTCTAAAATTATTAGAAAGGCCTTTAAGACTTCGATGGATGCTCATCAGGGAATGAGAAGAAAATCCGGAGAACCGTACATTTTTCATCCACTGGCGGTAGCTAAAATTTGCGTGGATGAAATTGGTCTGGGTACTACATCAATTGTGGCAGCACTGCTGCATGATGTCGTTGAAGATACAGAATGGACTACCGAAGATATAGAACGTAATTTTGGAAAGAAGATAGCCCGTATTATAGATGGGCTTACCAAAATTTCCGGGGTTTTTGAACATGGAAGCTCTCAGCAAGCAGAGAACTTCAGGAAAATGCTACTCACACTATCAGAAGATGTGAGGGTTATTTTGGTGAAGCTGGCTGATAGGTTACATAATATGCGTACCCTGGATAGTATGCCCGTTAACAAGCAATATAAAATAGCCTCAGAAACTATATTTTTATATGCTCCGCTGGCGCACCGTTTAGGTTTATATTCCATAAAATCAGAAATGGAAGATCTGTACCTTAGGTATACAGAAAATGAAACTTATACGGGAATAATCAGGAAGATTGCTTCGACCAAAGAAGTGAGAAACCGCTTTATTAAGAGTTTTATAAGGCCATTACAAAAAGAACTCAATGATCATGGCCTTAATTACATCATAAAAGGAAGGCCTAAATCAGTATATTCCATTTGGAATAAGATGAAAAAGCAAAACATACCTTTTGATCAGGTATATGATTTGTTTGCCATCAGAATTATTATTGACACCACTCCTGAAAATGAAAAGGCAGCCTGCTGGCTGGTATATTCCATAGTTACGGATTACTACAAACCCAATCCGGACAGGTTGAGGGATTGGATCAGTACACCAAAGGCTAATGGTTATGAATCATTACATACCACTGTTATGGCGCGGAATGGTCAGTGGGTTGAGGTGCAGATTCGTACTAAAAGAATGGACGAAATAGCTGAGAAAGGTTATGCCGCGCATTGGAAGTATAAAGATAATAGTCATGGAGCTTCCGGCTTAGATCAGTGGATCAACAAAGTAAGAGACATGCTGGAGCAAAATGATTCTAGTGCTCTGGAGTTTGTTGATAATTTTAGAGGCAACCTTTTTAATGAAGAGGTATTCATATTTACACCAAAAGGAGATCTTAAAACCTTGCCACATGGAGCCACTGCGCTTGATTTTGCCTTTGATATTCATACCGAAATAGGAGCCAGGTGTATAGGGGCTAAGGTAAATCAAAAGTTAGTGCCTATAAACTATGAGCTTAAAAATGGAGACCAGGTAGAAATACTCACCTCTAGTAAGCAAAAGCCTAATGAAGGTTGGCTCAGGTTTGTAGTTACTTCTAAAGCCAAGGCTAAAATCAAGGATGAGCTAAAAGAAGATAAAAAGTTTATTGCTGAAGAGGGAAAAGAAATCACGTTAAGAAAGCTCAAGCAATTAAAGATTGATGCTTCCAGAGAAACCTTCGATCGTTTAAGAGCATATTTTAATACCAATACGCAGTTTGAGCTATTCTTTAAAGTGGGGGCTGGCGAAATTGATTTTAAAGATTTCAAACGCTTCAAAGACTTTAAGCCGTCCAATACCATTAAGGCACATAGTAATAACAAAGTGTCTGATGCTAAATCCTTTGAGAAGGAGATCGTAAAAGTAAAAGAAAGCGATGTCTTGCTCATTGGAGAGGATATGGATGTAATAGATTACAAATTAGCAAAATGTTGTAATCCTATTCCTGGAGACAATGTGTTTGGTTTCGTTACGGTTAATGAAGGAATTAAAATTCACAGAACTACTTGTCCTAATGCGCCAGAGCTCTTGGCAAATCATGGCCACCGGGTAGTTAAAGCTAAATGGACATCGCAGCATGCTTCTTCATTCCTGGCAGGACTTAAAATTATTGGTACTGATAGGGTTGGACTGATCAATGATGTGTCTTCTATTATATCAGATGAGCTAAAAGTGAACATGAGATCTATGTCTATAGACACTGATTCTGGTATTTTTTCAGGAGATATAATGCTCTATGTAATAGATACCGTACATTTGGATCTACTTATTAACAAGTTGGAAAAAGTAGAAGGGGTAGTGAAAGTATCCAGATTTGATTATAATGATTAAGCAGGTTCTTTCATTCCTAAAAGAAATCCTATATTTGTATCCTTGAGAAGGAGATCTAATGGCACTTAACGAGAAAGTTTACGAGGAAGTAAAAAAAATATTCACAGCTTATCTGGAAAATAAGGGGCTCAGAAAAACCCCTGAGAGATATGCTATCTTAGAAGAGATTTACTCTCGTGATGGACACTTTGATGTTGAATCACTCTATATAAGTATGAAAAACAAAAACTATAGAGTGAGCAGAGCTACTGTATATAACACACTTGACTTACTGGTTGAGTGTGATTTGGTCAGCAAGCATCAGTTTGGAAGAAACCTGGCACAGTACGAAAAATCTTATGGCTATAAGCAACATGACCATCTGATTTGTACTGAATGTCATAAGGTGGTTGAGTTTTGTGATCCTCGAATCCATAACATCCAAACCATGGTAGGGGAGCTGCTAAACTTTGACATCTTACACCATTCCTTAAACCTTTACGGAATCTGTGGAGATTGTCAGGCCAAATTGAAGAATGAACAGTCATCTTAATTAACCCCTGTAGTTTTATGAATGTAAGTCATGAGTTAAAAGATCAGGTCTTTATCCTGAAATTGGAAGGTGATTTGATTGGTGAAGATAATGGCATCGGCATTATGGAAATTATTAATGATCATATTCAAAATGGCGTTCGCCTTTGTATGATTGATATATCCGAGCTGAGGTACATTAACAGTAGTGGCATTGGCGTTCTCATCACCATCCTTACCAAATTTAGAAACAAAGGCGGGGAGGTATGTTTGTTAAAACCCTCTGAGAGTGTGAAGAAACTTCTGATCATTACAAAACTGAACGCTATCTTTAGTATCGTTGATAGCCAGGAGGAAGCATTTGAGAATTTAAAAAGCGCATAATTATAATATATACCAATGAAAATGGATGTGTTACTAGGGCTCCAGTGGGGAGATGAAGGTAAAGGAAAAATAGTTGACTTTTTAGCCACTCAATATAATATGGTGGCACGTTTCCAGGGAGGCCCTAATGCAGGACATACCTTGGAGTTTGATGGAATTAAGCATGTTTTGCATCAAATCCCATCTGGAATCTTTAGAAAAGACATAGAAAACATCATTGGAAATGGTGTAGTTCTAGATCCGTTAATATTTAAAAAGGAAGTAGAGGCATTAGATAAGTTTAACTTAGATGTGCATAGCAACCTTTACATTTCTAAGAAAACTCAATTGATACTACCTACCCATAGGCTTTTAGATGCAGCTTATGAAGAAGCAAAAGGTAAATCAAAGATAGGCTCTACTTTGAAAGGGATAGGACCTACTTATCAAGATAAGATTGCCCGAATGGGACTTAGAGTAGGAGATGTTCTTTCTCCTAACTTCAAAGAAAAATATCAGAAGCTAGTAGCTGCTCACATAGAGATATTGAAACAATATAACGCAGTTCCTGACATGGAGCCGTTAGATAAGGAATTTTTCGAGGCTGTAGATTTCCTTAAGAAGTTCCAGCTCATAGAAAGTGAGTATAAGATCAATGAAGTACTTAACAGTGGAGCCAAAGTGCTGGCCGAAGGTGCCCAGGGATCTTTATTAGATATTGACTTCGGTAGTTATCCTTTTGTTACCAGTTCTAACACTACCACTCCCGGAGCGTGTAGTGGCCTAGGAGTGGCTCCTAATAAGATAGGAGAGGTGTTCGGAATCTTCAAAGCATATTGCACTCGAGTGGGTAGTGGACCATTCCCAACCGAATTGTTTGATGAAGATGGTAAAAACATGCAGACAGAAGGTAACGAATTTGGAGCTACTACTGGTAGGCCAAGAAGATGTGGTTGGTTAGATCTGCCTGCGTTGAAGTATGCTATCATGATAAATGGTGTTACACAGCTTTTTATGATGAAAGCAGATGTGCTGAGTATCTTTGATAAGATAAAGGTATGTACACATTATAAAAGAGGAGATGGTACGGTTACGGATATCTTCCCTTTTGAGATTGTAGAT